>CACBPT010000006.1 GCA_902541245.1 uncultured SAR86 cluster bacterium
ATGATTCCAGCTGGCGTACATGAACCAAATGCTTCCTCTCCCATTGTCATTTGGCCAAAACCAAGGCAAGTTACACCATCAACATCTTTTTGAACATTTATTGCATCAAAGCATCTGCGCTCATTTATTTGCGAAGGCACTGGGTGCTGCAACAAGATTCCATGAACATTTTTGTCGTTATTGAGATTATTGATAGACTCTAATAATCCTTCTGTAGTTGTATCTTTACTAAGTTCAACTGCAATTGATTTCATGCCAAGCCTAGCACAGGCATTCTGCTTCATTTTTACATACGTTGCTGACGCAGGATCCAAACCAACAAGAATAGTTGCCAAAGTAGGAGTAATACCTTTTTTCTTAAGTTTAGAGACGTTAGTTTGAATATCTTCTTCAGCTAACTTTGCGAGTGCTTTACCGTCTAAGATTTTTGATGACATTGATGCATTTTCTCATCATTAAATTTTTATGCAATGGACATTGATTATTTAACTCTAAAACTTTAATATCATTCGTCTCGGGGTATGGCGCAGTCTGGTAGCGCACTCGCTTTGGGAGCGAGTGGTCGTAAGTTCGAATCTTACTACCCCGACCAGTGCGCCTGTAGCTCAGCTGGATAGAGCAACGGTTTTCTAAACCGTGGGTCAGGAGTTCGAATCTCTTCAGGCGCGCCACCTTTCCAACTTTTCTTTCATCGATATTTGCTAAAAGTATTGTCCAAACATATAGAAAAATATGAAAAAAGTTATAATCAGTGTGTAAATTCTAGTTTTTGTTTTCTTTAATTTAAAGATTATAAAAACTAAATATGTTTGCAACTAAATAATGAAAATAGATCTTTTTAAAGTAGCAGCTTTTTATTCCTTCGTAGATTTATCAGATCTACTGCAATTGAAAAGGGAATTTTCTGAATTTTTAAAAAACCAAGATATTAGAGGCACAATACTGATAGCATCAGAGGGAATAAATGGAACTTTAGCTGGAAAAGAATTGAGTATTAACGAATTTAAGAATTTTCTTAAATCTAAAAATTTATATGAAGCTAAAAACTTTAAAACGTCTCAATGTGAATACAATCCATTTCCTCGTCTAAAGATAAAACTGAAAGATGAAATTGTTACCATCGGAAACAAATTAGTCGATCCAAAAAAAATTGTTGGTGAATACATTCCACCTGAGGATTGGAATCAATTAATTGCTGATAAAGAAGTAATGGTTTTAGATACCAGAAATACTTATGAACATTCAATAGGTTCATTTAAAAATGCTATTCAGCCAGAAACCAGAAATTTTAGAGAATTTCCTGAATGGCTCGATCGAGTTGAAGCATCAGGTTTAGACAAGAATAAAAAAGTTGCTATGTTTTGTACAGGTGGCATAAGATGCGAAAAGGCATCTTCTTTAATGAGATCTAAAGGTTTTGAAAATATATATCATCTGCAAGGCGGAATTTTAAATTACCTTGAAAAAATAAACGAGGAGGATTCTCTTTGGAAGGGAGAATGTTTTGTGTTTGATGATAGAGTAGCCATTAATCACAAACTCCAAGTTGGCTCTTATGACATGTGCCATGGCTGCAGAATGCCAATAACTGAATCGGATAAAAATTCAGAATATTATGAAAGGGGGATCAGTTGTCCAAATTGTTTTAATAAGAAAACTCCTGCTCAAAAAAAAAGATATGCTGAAAGGCAAAGACAAGTTGATTTAGCAAAATTAAGAAATGAAAAACACATCGGTTGAAATTTTATGCTTAATAAAAAATGAATTTACCAATACTTTATAGTTTCAGAAGATGTCCTTATGCCATGCGAGCTCGCATGGCGCTTATTTTGGCTTCAAAAAATTGTGAACTAAGAGAGATTACACTTAAAAATAAGCCGGATGAAATGCTAAAGATTTCTGCAAAGGGTACTGTTCCAGTTCTAGAGCTTCGAAATAAAGTATTAGAGGAAAGCTTAGATATAATTTCCTGGGCCATGCAATCTCATCCTGACAATGTTTATATTTTTTCCGCTAAGGAGAAGTTAATGAGCGAGACCTTGATTCATCTGTTTGATTCAAAGTTTAAATATCATCTTGATAGGTATAAATATGCATTTAGATATAAGGCTGATTCTTTTAACCATCAAGAGCAATGTAAAAGTATTCTGGAAAAATTAGATACTAAAATTAATCCAAGTCCATGGATTTTTGGTAAGAAAGTAAGTTTGTTAGACATATCAATCCTGCCATTTATTCGTCAATGCAAAATCGCAAACCCTGAATGGTTTTTTGAACAGAATTTTAAAAAAGTAATTGCTCTGCTAAATTTTTTTGAAGCTTCTGATTTATTTATTCATGCCATGAAAAAGTTTGATTTGTGGGATCCTCAAAATCCTAATGGATCATTGTTTCCATAGTTTTCTATTAATCAAAAATATTATTCTGCGCTTTTTACATCTATAATGTTTCGTTTCTTGGCGGGCGTAGCTCAGTTGGTTAGAGCGCTGGATTGTGGCTCCGGAGGCCGTGGGTTCGAACCCCATCGCTCGCCCCATTTAAGATAGATAAATAAGATGACTAGTAAATTAAAAAAACTCAAAGATTTAGAACGCAAGCTAACTGTTTCAGTGCCAGTTATTGATTATGAAAAAAAATATACTGGCAAGCTTTCAAAAATTAAATCCACTGCAAAACTTGATGGTTTCAGGAAAGGAAATGTCCCTGATGACGTCTTGAAGCAGCGTTATGGAGATTCCATTCATTATGAGGTTCTAAATGAATTGATCCAAGAAAGTTACCCCAAGGAACTTCAGGAAAATAACATTAAACCAGCATCATCTCCTTCAATAAGTATTGAAAGTGAAGAACCAACAAAGCCAATTTCATATTCGGCAGTGTTTGAAGTTTTTCCAGAAATTAAGCCAAAAATTTCTCGTTGGAAGAGTTTTGAAAAATCTGAAATAACTCTCGATGAATCGGATATAGATTTTGCAATTAATGATATCTTGGAAAGGTATTGCACTTGGGAGAAAGTCGACAGACCAGCAAAAGAAAATGATCAAGTTATTATTGATTTTGAAGGCAAGATTGATGGAGAGAGTTTTGAAGGCAACGAATCAAAAGATTTTAAATTAACTATTGGATCTAAATCAATGATTCCAGGATTTGAGGATAATTTGATCGGTAAAATATCTGGAAATAGTTTTTCATTCACCACCAAATTTCCAAATGACTATTTTAAGAAAGATTTATGTGGCAAAGAAACTGAATTTTTTATTACCCTGCATGAAGTTCAGGAGATGTCGAAAGCAAAAATTGACAATGAATTGTTTGAGAAGCTTGCCATGGAAAATGTATCAGATGAACAGAGTTTTCGCTCAGAAATTAGTAAGCGAATGGAAGGAGAAATTAGTCAACAAGAAAAGTCTCTTACTAAAGAGTCAATTTATGAAACACTTCTGTTAAGTAATGATTTTAAGGTGCCCAAAGCAACTGTAAATGAGCAAGCTGACCTAATGAGAAAGGATTCCTTAATGAGAATGGGCCAAACAGCTGAAAATTCAGCTGACGACTTTTTTCCAATTGAAGATTTCATAGATAATGCAGAAAAAAGAGTGCGATTAGATCTTCTATTTTCAGCGTTAATTCAAAAATATGAACTCGAAGTTGAAGAGGAAGATTTAAATAAATTTATTGAAGATGAAGCGCAAAAATATAAAGATGCAGATCAATTTAAAACATGGATTAAAACTCAACCGGAACAAATTAATCAATACAAAATGGTTATACTGGAAAACTTGCTCATTGAAAAATTAGATTCTGCCCTTAAATCTAAAGTTAAGGTGATAAAATTTTCTGATTTAGCTAATAAATAAAATATGGATAAATTAAATTCAGGTTTAGTGCCCATGGTTGTGGAGCAAACCCCAAGAGGCGAGCGGGCTTTTGATATTTACTCTCGTCTTTTGAAAGAAAGAATAATTTTCTTATCAGGTCCTATCGATGATTACATCTCAAATCTCGTGGTAGCTCAACTTCTATTTTTAGAGTCAGAAAATCCTGAGAAAGATATCAGTATTTACATTAACTCTCCTGGCGGAGTTATTTCATCAGGTCTTGCAATTTATGACACAATGCAGTTCGTGGCTCCAGAAGTTTCAACCTTGTGCATAGGTCAAGCTGCAAGTATGGGATCATTGTTGTTAGCCGGTGGTCAAAAGGGAAAAAGATTTGCTTTAACCAACTCTCGAATTATGATTCATCAACCTCTTGGCGGATTTCAAGGGCAGGCATCTGATTTTGAAATTCACGCAAAAGAAATGCTTTTAGTCAAAAAAAAGGTCAATGAAATTCTTTCAAAGCATACAGGCAAAACTCTTAAAAAAGTTGAGCAAGACACCGATAGAGATAATTTTCTAAATGCCAAGGAAGCCAAGAGCTATGGCATAATTGATGAAATACTAGAAACTAGACCTAATACAGATGGAAAATAAAGATAAGATTAAGTTATCCTGTACCTTTTGTGGTAAAGGTCAAGAAGACGTTCGTAAACTAATTGCTGGACCAAGTGTATACATATGTGATGAGTGTGTAGATCTCTGTAACGATATTATTGAAGAGGAAGTGAAAGCTGAGGATGAGCAGGTTTTAGATTTACTGCCTTCTCCGATAGAAATCTTTCAACAGCTCGACGAATATGTCATTGGGCAGGAAAAAGCAAAGAAGACTCTATCAGTAGCTGTTTACAATCATTATAAACGTTTAAGGTCTAATTCTAAAAAAGATGATGTAGAATTACAAAAAAGCAATGTCTTACTTCTTGGCCCAACAGGAAGTGGTAAAACTCTTCTAGCTCAAACATTAGCCAGAGTATTAAATGTTCCTTTTACAATAGCTGACGCAACCACTTTAACTGAAGCAGGATATGTTGGTGAGGACGTTGAAAATATTATTCAAAAGCTGCTTCAAAAATGTGATTATGATCCTGAAAAAGCTGCTTTGGGAATTGTTTACATTGATGAAATAGATAAAATTGCACGAAAATCGGATAATCCATCGATAACTAGAGATGTTTCTGGAGAAGGAGTCCAGCAGGCATTGCTTAAGCTAATTGAGGGAACAGTTGCTTCAATCCCTCCTCAAGGTGGCAGAAAGCATCCCCAACAGGAATTTATTCAAATAGATACTTCAAACATTCTCTTTATTTGTGGTGGAGCATTTTCTGGGATTGACGAGGTAATAAAACATCGAACTGATAAGTCAGGCATTGGGTTTGGAGCAGCTGTTAAAGATACTCAATCGTCCCTTGCTTTAATAATAGATAATTTAGAGCCTGAAGACCTAGTAAAGTTTGGCTTAATTCCAGAATTTGTTGGCAGACTTCCTGTAATATCAACTTTGCATGAACTCGATGAGGATGCATTAGTACGAATCCTACAGGAGCCAAAAAATGCATTGGTTAATCAATATAAGTATTTATTCAATATAGATGATGTAGAACTAGATTTCAGAACAGAAGCCCTGCTTGAGATTGCAAAAAAGGCATTGCAACGTAAAACAGGTGCAAGAGGTCTTAGATCGATTTTGGAAGAACTGTTGATGGATACAATGTTCGAGCTGCCAAATATCGATTTAGAGAAAGTAATAGTCGATGAAAATTCTGTTTTACATTCAACTGATCCAATCAAAGTGTATAAAACTACTAAGAAGAAATCTTCTTCTGCTGGTTGATTTTAATTAATTGCCCCTCATTATATTTGTATGGCTAATATTAAATATGATTTACCTCTTATCCCTCTTAGGGATGTTGTTGTTTATCCTGGAGTTGTAACAACTCTTTTTGTTGGTAGGAATAAATCTATTAATGCTCTTAATGCTGCTATGGCAGGTGAGAAAAAAATTATTCTAGCTGCTCAGAAGGATGGTTCTTTAGATGCTCCTTTGTTTGATGACTTATATAAAACAGCAACCATCGCAAATATTCTTCAATTGATTAAATTGCCTGATGGAACTGTTAAAGTTTTGGTTGAAGGCTCGCACAGAGCTCTAATGGAATCACTTGAATCTGATGAAAAATTTTCCAAAGTAAGAGCTTGCCTCATTGCAGAGTCATCTATAGATGAAAAGGATGGTAAAAATTTAGCAATATTTATTAAAGCTAAATTTCATGACTATATAAAGATTACAAAGAAAATTGCACCTGAGGTACTAGCCTCAATCGACGCTTTAGATGAACTTTCTCGAATTATAGATTCAATTGCTGCACAGCTTCCTATTGAAATCAAGCAAAAACAAGAAATATTAGAAGCTGCAGATTTTCAACTCAGAGCAGAAATTCTTATTGCCTTCATTGAGTCACAGCTAGATGTAATGGATGTTGATAAGAGGATCAGAAATAGGGTTAAAGGTCAGATGGAAAAGTCTCAACGTGAGTATTATCTTAACGAGCAAATTAAAGCTGCTCAAAAAGAATTAGGAGATATCAGCGAAGAAGGAGATGAAATATCTCAACTCCAAGAGGATATTGCTAAGGCTGGTATGTCTAAAGAAGCTCTTAAGAAAGCTAATACTGAATTTGCTAAATTTAAACAAATGTCACCAATGTCTGCTGAAGCTTCTGTTGTCCGCTCTTATTTAGATTGGCTGACTACAATTCCATGGAAGAAAAAAAGTAAAGTAAAATCAAATTTAAAATCAGCTACCGAAATACTAAATGAAGACCATTTTGGTCTAGATGAGGTTAAAGAGAGAATTCTTGAGTATCTTGCAGTGCAGCAAAGAGTAAAAAAATTAAAAGCACCTGTACTCTGTTTGGTTGGCCCTCCTGGAGTTGGCAAAACTTCTTTGGGAAAATCAATAGCGAGGGCTACTAATAGAAAATTTACCAGAATGTCTCTTGGCGGTGTTAGGGATGAAGCAGAAATTAGAGGGCATAGAAGAACTTATATCGGATCGATGCCTGGCAAGATAATTCAAAAACTTTCTAAAGTAGAGGTTAAAAATCCATTATTTTTATTAGATGAAATTGACAAAATGGGTATGGATAGTAGGGGTGATCCTGCTTCTGCTCTTCTAGAGGTTCTTGATCCAGAGCAAAATAATACATTCTCCGATCATTATTTAGAGGTTGACTTTGATTTATCAGAGATTATGTTTGTATGCACGGCAAACAGTTTAAATATTCCTGGTCCTTTATTAGATAGAATGGAAATCATTAGACTCCCAGGATATATCGAAGATGAGAAATTAAATATTGCGAAGCAGTATCTTATTCCCAAGCAGTTAGACAGAAACGGATTGGACTACAATGAAGTTAAACTAAGCGATAAATCTATATTAGACATAGTTCGCTATTACACAAGAGAAGCTGGAGTAAGAGGTTTAGAAAGACAAATTGCAAAAATATTTAGAAAATCCGTCAAGGAGCGAGTTTTATCTCATCCCAAAAAGTCTGAATCTTCTATTAAAATAACTCCAAAAAATCTTGAGAAATATTGTGGAGTTGCAAAATTTAAATATGGTGAAGCAGATGTTGAAGACATTGTTGGAAAAGTTGCAGGGCTAGCCTGGACAGAGGTAGGTGGTGAGTTACTTACTATTGAATCTTCATATGTCCCAGGAAAGGGACAAGTTATTAAAACAGGATCTTTGGGAGACGTGATGCAAGAATCTATCCAGGCTGCATTGACTGTGGTTAGATCAAGATCTAAAAATTTAGGCATACCCAGTAATTTTTATGAAAAATATGATGTCCACATACATGTCCCAGATGGTGCAACTCCTAAAGATGGTCCAAGCGCAGGAGTAGGAATGTGCACAGCACTAATCTCAGTCTTTACAGGTATCCCCGTAAGATCAGATACTGCAATGACTGGAGAAATTACATTGCATGGCCAAGTTACTAAAATTGGGGGATTGAAAGAAAAGTTGCTTGCTGCAAAACGTGCTGGAATCAAGAGAGTTATTATTCCTCAGGATAATGCTGCTGATCTAAGAGAAATTCCTTCTCAAATAACTCATGCTCTTGACATCCTTCCTGTGAGATGGGTGGATGAGGCTATATCGCTGGCTCTTACTTCTGAGCCAAAACCAAGTAAAAAAAGATTGCCTGCAAAAAGTTTAAGCAAACCAAAAAAGACAAGCTCAAGGTCCAGCACCAGAAAACCCCACTAACGTAGCTTTTAAAGCTTGACATTTTCTCTATGATAGCTTTTCATAGGGTTTAGGTATTCAATTAACCAGAGGAGAAATCAATGAATAAATCAGACTTAGTAGATGCGGTTGCATCATCAGCAGACGTCACCAAAGCTTCAGCTGGAAGAGCTGTTGATGCGGTATTAGATTCGATAGGTGATGCATTAGGTAAGGGTGACACAGTTTCACTTGTAGGTTTTGGAACTTTTTCTGTCAGACATAGAGCTGCTAGAGAAGGAAGAAATCCACAAACAGGTGCTTCAATGCATATTGCGGCATCAAAAGTTCCAGGCTTTAAAGCTGGTAAAGGTTTAAAGGATAAAGTTAAGTACTCATAAATAATTCATAGAGTATTTTTGTGTTATAGAAAAGGGTGCATTTGCACCCTTTTTTTATGTATGATTGTTACGTTTTAAAAAAGGGATAATTGAAAATGATGGAGTTTTTAAGAAATTTTTTGTCTGGAAGAAGACTTATATTCATAGCCATATTGCTTGCTATCCCATTTGTTTTTTTTGGATCCACTTCCTTTGGAACAACATTCACAAGTTATGGTTCAGTAAATGGAGAGTCAGTTACACAAACAGATGTTAACCTTGCAACAAGTCAAGTTTCTCAAAGACTACAATCTATTTATGGGGAAGAATTTAGCCTTGATGATCTTGATGAGGAAGTATCTATTGAATTAATCAAAAATGAAATCATCAATCAAAAGACCATGATTGCTCAAGCCAAAGATCTTGGTCTCAGTGTGTCTTTGCAGGAAGCAAAAAAAGAAATAATCAACTTAGAAAACTTTCAAGGTGATTCAGGATTTGATCAAAATATCTTTGAGTCAACAATCCGAGCGAATGGTTGGACGCCAGATGAGTACTTTGTTTTAGTTCAAGAAAGCATTGCGCTCGATAGGTTGATAGGGGCTATGAGTTCAATTGCATTTCCTATTCAAAGTGATATTGAGTTTCTCTCAGCTATCCTAGAAACCTCAAGAGATATTAATTTTTTAAAGATTGATAAAAAAGCTTTTGTTGATTCTCAAGATGTTTCATTACAAGAGGCAGAAGAATTTTATAATAATAATCCATTTTTATTTTTATCAAAGGAAAAGAGAGATTTTTCGTATATTGTTTTGTCCTATGAAGCTTATAAAGATCAAGTTGTAATCCCTGATAATTATATTGATGAAGCTTATGCAGACTATATTGGTAATATTGATCAGCAAACTCAAAATAGAATTTCTCATCATATGATTGAAAAATCAAATTATGATGATGTGGATGCTGCTAAAACAAAGATATTGCAGGATTATGAACAAATTAATTCTGGGAAAATCTCTTTCGAAGAAATGGTTTCTTCTTCTAGCGAAGACCTTGCATCGAAGGATGAATTGGGAGACTTGGGCCTTTCTTCTGGGAACGCTTTTCCAGCTGAGTTTGAGGATGCAATTAAAAAAATGAATTTAAATGACATCAGTGAAATTATAGAGCTTGAAGATACATTTCATATTCTAAAACTTACTGAAGTTTTAAAGCCAGAACTTAAGTCTAAGTCACAAGTTGAAGAGGAGCTTTTAAATGAATTGATTGATGCCGAAGCTCTCGCATTAATGGAAGATGATTTTTTGGAGCTTGAATCTTTGGTGCTTGAAGGCAAAAATTTGTATGAGTTAAATGACATAGTAGGATCAAATCTTGAAATTTCAGGCCTTCAGACAATTGATGACCTTCAGATCAAAAATTTTTCTGGCCTCTCTGCTTCTGAATTATTTTCTAGAGAGATCATTCCTAATAAAATCGAAATATTTGAGAGTGAAAATAGTTATGCATTCATTATGCTGACCGATATAGTGCAGCCAGTTGTTCAGCCATATATTGACGTAACTGAGCTTGCCTTAGAAGAAACCAGAATTGAGAAAGCAAATATCTTCTTAAATGAGTTTGATGGCAGAGCAGAAAAAATTATTCTCGGAGAGGAAATGCTTCCTGAAGTAGACGGTATATCGGTGGAAAACTACAAATCTGTAAAGAGGTTTAGTTCATTACTTCCATCTGAGGTAGTAAATAGAATCTTTGAATCAAAACTTCAATCAATTATTGCACATGAATCAATTAATGGTGATCGCTATTGGACCCAATCCTCCAATGAGGTTGTTCCAACTCCAGAGGAGTTAACAGAAACAGTTTCAAAATATGAAGAATTTTATAATAGTTCTCTTGGTCAACAGTTTGATAGCTTTCTAGATCATACAATGAAACAAGGACAGAAAGTTCGTTTGCAAAATTTTGCTGTAAATAATTAATCTGTATATTCTTCGATAGACATTGCAGCAGTGTTAAAACCGCCATCAACGTAAGTAATCTCTCCAGTAATACCGCTTGCCAAATCTGAGCACAAGAAAGCAGCCACATTGCCTACCTCTGATGTAGTAACCACTCTTCTCAGCGGAGCCCTGTTTGCATAGTTAACAAGCATTTTTCTAAAGTTCTTTACTCCAGATGCAGCCAACGTTTTGATTGGGCCAGCTGATATAGCATTTACCCTGATGTCATCTGGCCCCAAAGCGGCTGCAAGAAAGCGCGTATTGGCCTCTAAGCTGGCTTTTGCTAAGCCCATAACATTATAGTTTGGAAGTGATTGGACTGAGCCTAAATATGTCAAAGTTAATAAAGCAGAGCCGGGATTTAACATTGATTTTGCAGCTTTTGCCATCGCAGTAAAACTATATGAGCTAATATCATGGGCAACTTTGAAGCCCTCTCTTGTTGCCGCATCTACAAAGTTGCCTTCTAGTTCGTTTGCAGGAGCAAACCCAATAGAATGAACAAAACCATCAAATTTTTTCCAATCCTCAGAAAGGTTTTGATACATTGTTTCAATGCTTTTATCTGAGGAAACATCACATTCAAATAAAAGTTTTGAATTAAGCTCCAAGGCTATCTTTTCAACATTCTTTTTTAATCTCTCATTTTGATAGGTGAATGCTAGCTGCGCACCTTGTGCATGCATTGCTTTCGCGATACCAGCCGCTATTGAATGCTTATTAGCAAGGCCTGCAATAAGTATTTTTTTATTTTCTAACATAGGAGCTATTATTAATACCTTAGATTTTTTATTATATAACTATTTAAAGAGGCTTATTTAAATTTTAAAAAACAATACTAGAAAAAATTATTTTCTAAGCAATTAATTACTTGTTTCTTATGCTTAAAACAGTTATAAATTACTTTGGTTAAGCATTTAGTGCATTCTAAATGCTTTATTTTAAGGGAGAAACCAAAATGTCTAGTTTTAATAAATACATATTCAGTGCTTTTGCCATCTTTTTTTTCGGTATTCCTGAAGCAATTGCTCAGGATTCCGATGAGAACGTTGAAGAGGTAGTCGTTACTGGTTCAAGAATTACTAATCCAAATATTGTCAGCACTTCTCAAGTTCAAGTTGTTACTGCTGCAGATATTGAGAATAGGGGAGCAGTAAGGATAGAAGAAGTTCTAAATGATTTACCGCAAATTGCTCCAGGACAAATTGCTCAAACGGCAAATGGCTCAAATGGAACCGCTACAGCCAATCTAAGAAATTTAGGATGTGATAGAACATTGGTTTTAATTAATGGTAAGAGAATGGCTCCGGGTACTGCATCTGGTGGTAGTTGCGCAGATATTAGCCAAGTCCCCGCATTACTTATCAAAAGAGTAGAGGTTTTAACCGGCGGAGCTACATCAGTTTATGGTTCCGATGCACTTGCAGGAGTTGTTAACTTTATTCTTGATGATGAGTTCGATGGCTTCAAAGCTAGCGCTACTAACTCTTTCTATTATCATGAAAATGATAACGGTAAGCTGAGGGCGCTTCATGATTCATATAATTACAAAAAGGCTCCCTCAGAAGTCACTGAAGGAGACTCTCTTAAACTGTCAATTGCTTTTGGTGGTTCAATTGATGATGGAAAAGGACACATCACTGGATTTTTTGAACACGTAAATACCAATCCAATACTTCAAGGTGCATATGATGGTGGGGCTTGTGCTCTAGGTGGCGGTGATACTACATGTGGTGGTTCAAGTACTATTCCAGCAGGCAGATTGTATGACTTTGGTTATGCAAAAAAAGGCTTTACACCAATCAACACAGCTGTATCTGATTTCAAGTTTGATTATTTGACATTAGGTGACGAGTTTGCTGATAGAAACGGAAGACTTTATAACTATAATCCAACTAACCATTATCAAAGACCACAAGATAAGGTTAATTCTGGTTTTTTTGCGAAATATCAAATCTCTGATAAGGCAGAGTTATATTCCAGTGCTAGATTTATGAAAAATGAATCTCCATCTCAAATCGCATACTCTGGTACATTTGGTGATCTAAGAGCATTACCGTGTTACAACGCCAATCTCTCAGCTCAGCAATATCAAGCTATTTGTGGAAACTGGACAGGAATGGGTGGCTCTCATGCTCCCAATTTCGCAACTGGCGCTGCTGCATTGAGTTATATTAATTCACTCAACAGTCAAGTGGCTGATGGATCTATTATCGATTACATGGCACCAGTAAGAAGTTTAAAAAGAAATGTTGAAGGTGGCCCCAGAACATATGCTACAAAATATCAAAACGTTACATATTCAATTGGTCTAAGAGGAGATTTAAATGATGATTGGAGATATGATATTTCATATCAAACATCCGAGGTAGATTTTTCAGAAGAAATTCAAAATGATCTTTCTATTACAAAATTACTTAGAGCTACTAATGTAATTAATGTAAATGGAACTCCAACTTGTGTATCTGTAATAGATGGATCGGATCCAGATTGTATTCCTTATAATTTATTTTCAGGTGGTTTGCCTGGAGATGGTGGAATTCAAGCAATTTGGGATGCAAATCCAGAAATTCAAGCATACATGGCTATTCCTAATTTTATATTAGGCGATTCTAGCGAAACAGTTTTCCAGGCTTTTGTTGAAGGAGAGACAGGATTTTCTCTTCCTGGAGCTCCATCTCCTGTAAGTGTTGTATTCGGTTATGAGTCAAGAGAGCTTGAATCAGATTATCGTCCAGATGCATCCGCACAAGCTGCTGACAGAACTGGAGCAGGTGGCCCAATTGTTGCTCTTGCTGGCGGATACGATGTAAAAGAATTTTTTCTTGAATTAGGTATACCTGTAACAGATAACATCAACCTTGAAGCTGGAGCTAGATTTGCTGATTATTCTACTGACAATGATACTGATGCATTTAAGCTTGGAGCTTACTGGCAAGTAAATGATCAGTTATCGGTTAGGGGTACAGTCCAAACCGCTACTCGTCACGGATCAATCACTGAATTGTATAGAGGTCAAGGCTCAGGTCTTACAGATTTAGATCCTGATCCTTGTGGTACTGATCCAGAAACAGGTATTGGACCTAGTTACACTCAAGCTGAGTGTGCTAGAACTGGTCTGTCTGCTGTTGATTATGGATCAGATCTAAAATCGCCAGCTGATCAATACAATATTTTGACCGGTGGTAATCCGAACATGGTTCCTGAAGAGTCAGAGTCTATAACTTTAGGATTTGTATGGACTCCTGCATTTGTTCCTGGCCTAACTCTAACATTAGATTATTTTGATATTGAAATTACAGATGGTATTGGAACCATTCCTGCTTCAACCTCATTAACACAATGTCTTGAGACAGGAAATGCAACATTTTGTAATCTAATTCAAAGAGATCCAATTGCTGGAACATTGTGGGTATCTCCAGGTCAAATAATTACAACTAATACCAATGTTTCTGAGCAAGGCCTTACCGGCTTCGATATAATTTTTACCTATCCACTTGACACACCTCTTGGTGTAGTTGATCTGAAGGGTATTTCAACTATTACTGACTCAGATACTTTGATTACTATCCCTGGTGCCGCTGAACTTGAGTGTGCAGGATATTATGGAAAAGATTGTGGTAAAAATCCTACTCCCGAATTTGCAGGAAATTATTCTGCATCTCTCACAAGAGGCGATTTAGATTATATTCTTGGTCTTAGATATTTAGGTGAGACCGATGACCTTAATTCAACCGCTATTGATTTTGAGGACAAAACATATCTTGATTTCACTGTAAATTATCAGTTTAATGATAATTTAAGATTTAGCGTTGGTGCTAGCAATATATTTGATGAAGACCCTATCTATACATCTAGCGCTGGTACTGCTCCTGGAAATGGAAATACTTTCCCAGGATATTTTGACGCTTTGGGAACATATATATTCTTGAATGCTACATTTGAGCTTTAAGATCTAATCATAATTATAAAGGGGGGCTATTAAGCCCCTCTTTTGATTATTTTATTGATTTAGAGCGGCTTTTTAAAAATCTTTTTCATATAATATAGACAGTGAAAATTTTTAACATATTCCTTATTCTATTTATTCTTTATGGATGCGGTGGAAATGTATCTCCTATTGATTCGGCTCTTGAAAACCAAACCCTTTTGTTTGGCAATGGGAGTGAGCCACAGGGTTTAGATCCTCATATTGTCACTGGTGTGCCGGAGCATCATTTACTTATTTCACTGTGTGAAGGCTTAACAATTGCAAATCCAAAGGGTGGTGAAAACCTTCCTGGTGTTGCCGAGTCATGGGAAATTAGTGAGGATGGAAAGACATATACTTTTTTTCTTAATCACAATGCTAAATGGTCAAATGGAGATCTAGTAACAGCTCAAGATTTTGTTTGGTCATGGATGAGAATTCTGACTCCATCACTTGGGTCTCAATATCCTGATATGCTTTATTATTTGAAGGGTGCTGAAGATTTTCATCAGGGCAAAACTAGTGATTTCTCTGATGTAGGAGTAAGTGCAATTAACGATCATGAGCTGAGAGTTGAGCTAAAAAATCCAACTCCCTTTTTCATAAGACTTTTAAGCCACTACAGTACATATCCCGTTCACAAGGAAACTATTTTGAAATATGGGACCATTGATGATAGAAATGGTCAGTGGACTAGACCCGGAAACTTCGTTTGCAACGGACCAATGAATTTAAAAACCTGGGAACTGAACAAGCAAATCATTGTTGAAAAGAATCCATTGTATTGGGATGCAGGTAGAGTTAAGTTGAATGAAATTAGGTACTTTCCTGTTTCTAATGAATCAACTGAAGATAGAATGTTTCGAGCAGGTCAATTACATGTTACAAATGTTGTTCCCCTAGAAAAATGCCCTATATATATTGAAAATGGAAACCCTAACCTAAGAATTGAGCCATATATGGGAACTTATTTTTATAGAATAAATACCCTTCATCCAATTCTTAAAAATAAAGATATTAGATTAGCGTTAGCATTCGCAATTAACAGAAAACAAATCGTTGAAAAAGTTTCAAAATGTGGTCAAGCAGCTGCTTACTCTTTTACTCCACCAGGATCTGCTGGGTATGAGCCAGACACTGATGTTCCATACAATCCAGAGCTTGCAAGATCTTTGCTTGCAGATTCTGGTTATGAAAATGGTGATGGGTTTCCTGTCCTAGAAATACTCTTTAACACATCAGAGGGCCATAGAAAGATAGCTTTAGCTATTCAGCAAATGTGGCAAGAAAATTTAGGAATCTCAGTTGAATTAGTTAATCAAGATTGGAAGGTGTACTTAGCAAGGGAAATGACTGGAGATTTTCAAATTTCAAGGGCAGGCTGGATAGGTGATTATGAAGATCCGAATACATTCCTTGATACTTTGAGACCAAACAGAGGCAATAATAAGACTGGTTGGGAGAACGAGGAATATGATCAGTTATTAGAATTAGCGAATTCTACAAATGAACAGTCATTAAGATATCAATATCTTATGGAAGCTGAAAGATTATTAATAAGTGAGATGCCTATCATTCCAATTTATACATACGTCCGTCAATATCAATTATCAAGTGACGTAAAGGGCTGGCATCCCAATCTACTAGATACACATCATCCTAAATTCATCTATTTAGAGAGATAATCTCATATATGCTGCAAGTTATTTTGAAAAGAATTGCAATCGCAATCCCTGTAATTTTAATTGTAGCTTCATTAACATTTTTTTTGGTTCGCATGGCTCCAGGTGGCCCTTTTGATGCTGAAAAAGTTGTCCCTCCTCAGGTCATGAAGAATCTAAATGCGGTTTACAATTTAGATGCCCCCTTAATTATTCAGTACAGGGATTATATGTTAAATCTTGTTCAAGGAGATTTTGGTCCGTCATTTCGATATCCAGGACGTTCAGTAACTGAGATGATTTTTACTGGTTTACCAGTAACTTTTGAATTAGCTTTTTACGCAATTATTGTTGCCATGATTATTGGCAGTCTTGCGGGGGTCATTGCAGCTGTTAAGAGGAATACACTTTTAGATTATGTGCCCATGACAATTGCTATGATTGGAATTTGTATGCCAACCTTTTTGCTAGGACCTCTGCTGGTATTATATTTTGGAATTTATCTCGAGGCATTACCTGTTTCTGGATGGAGTTCATTGCCTGGAGATAAAATTTTGCCCTCTATTACTTTAGGGGCTGCATATGCCGCATACATAGCCAGGCTCAGCAGGGGAGGGATGCTAGAGACACTTAGTCAAGATTATATTCGAACAGCAAGAGCAAAAGGTTTACCAGAGTATCAAGTAATTATTAAGCATGCATTGCAGGGTGGATTGGTCCCAGTGGTTTCTTTTTTAGGCCCAGCAGTTGCAGGATTGATCGGGGGCTCTTTTGTCGTTGAAACTATTTTTCAAATTCCAGGACTAGGACGTTTTTATGTTGAGGCAGCCTTTAATCGGGATTACACAATGATTCTAGGTACTACTATTTTCTTTTCTACTTTAATAATATTCTTTAATTTATTATCTGATATTGCTGTTTTATTGATGAATCCTCGTGCAAGGAGTCAAATGTGAATCAAGAAAGTTCATTATGGTCGGATGCATGGAGAAGATTGCTTGCAAACAAAGCGGCTGTGGCAGGTGGAATTATTTTATTAGTCTTAATTTTCCTCGCAATTTTTGCTCCATGGATTGCGCCACATTCATATTCGTATCAAAATCTGGAGTTAGGGGCTCAACCTCCCTCTTCTAAATTTTTACTTGGTACAGATACATTGGGCAGGGATCTTTTCAGCAGGATCTTGTATGGTGCAAGAGTTTCATTGCTGGTAGGTTTTGTTGCTACAAGTGTTGCGCTAGTTATAGGCGTGAGCTGGGGAATAGTTGCAGGATATTTTGGCGGAAGAATTGATTCTGTGATGATGAGGATTGTAGATGTACTATATGGTCTTCCATTTATTATTTTTATAATCTTGCTCATGGTAATTTTTGGAAGAAATATATGGCTGTTATTCGGTGCCATAGGAGCCGTAGAGTGGCTTACCATGGCACGAATTGTTCGAGGACAAGTTTTAACAATTAAAACTCAAGAATATGTCTTAGCTGCTCAGGCTATGGGAGTATCAAACATTCAAATGTTTAGAAAACATATATATCCGAATATTCTTGGGCCCATAGCTGTTTATGCAACTTTAACAATTCCTCAAGTTATGCTACTTGAAGCATTTTTAAGTTTTCTTGGTCTTGGAATTCAGCCACCTATGAGCAGCTGGGGCACGTTAATAAGATATGGTGTTGAATCAATGGAAGAATATTCCTGGTTATTAATTTATCCGGGATTAACTTTCACACTTACATTATTTGCCCTTAATTTTTTTGGCGATGGTCTTAGAGATGCATTAGATCCGAAAATATCCTCTGATTAAAAAGCCTTTATTATAATTTTTAGTACTTGACCAGGAGCAATCTCATTTTTTTCTAACTCATTAATCTTTTTTATATCTGAAATCTCAATATTAAAAATGTCGGCTATTCGATAAAGACTATCTCCTTGTTTGACGCTGTATAGGATGGTTCTTTTTTTTGAATTGATTGTTCGATAAATATTTTTGTTTCCTATATTTAATTCTTTTCCTATTGTTAAGGGAGTATTTAATCTCAATCCATTATTTTTTGCTATCTCAGCTGGTGCTACTTTATACTTGTTACCAAGTTCCCATAATGTATCACCCTCACTAATAATGTGAGCTTGATAGGGAATAAATGCTTTATTTTGATCATTGCTTAAAGGAATAAGTAGCTCTTGATAAAGACTTAAAATATCGGATTTTAAGTAATTAACTTTCTTTAATATATTTACCTCTGTGTCATATTTTCTTGCTATCTTCCAAAGACTATCTCCCGATATAACCTTATGGGTTACCCAATTAATTTGGTTGTTTTGAATGAACTGATCCTTTTTGAGATTTAGCTCTCGCTCTAATTCAATTGGAATATTAAAAGTAGTTTTTTTACCAGGAGGAGATGCCCATTTTGTATATCCTGCATTTAATTTGTAAACAAATTCAGGCTTTAAATTGGCGAACTCACTAAAAGCTAGTATTTCAACTTGGCCTTCTAGCTCAATAGAACCAAGAACAGGTTTATTTGGAAAATTTGGTAAATTAATTCCATATTTTTCAGCGTTGACAGCTAATTCTTTAATAGCCATAAATTTTGGAACATATTCCAATGTTTGTTTGGGCAATTTAAGATTTTTATAATCAGTAGGTTTGCCAGATTGCCTATTAAGCTTAATTCGCTTTTCAAGGAGAGTTGGCCCACCATTATAGGCAGCAAGAGTATATGTAATATCTTTATTAAACCTATTATGCAAATAAGCTAAATATCTTACTGCTGCCCTTGATGAGGCTAAGGGATCATGTCTTTGTTCATACCACCAAGTATCTTTTAAACCATAAATTCTTGCAGTAGCAGGCATAAACTGCCAAATTCCCATTGCTCCTGATGATGAGATTGAAAATGGATCATAACTGCTTTCAATGTATGGAAGAAGTGCTAATTCTGAAGGCAGACTATATCTTTCTAATTCTTCAAGAACAAAGTATATAAAGTACCTGCCTTTTTCAAAAAGCAAATCTAGCTGATCTGGATTTTTAAGATATGCATTTATATATTCAATAGTTTTTTTATCTAAGTATCCTTGATTATTTTCACTGGTAATTCTTATGCGGCCCCAAACATCATCAGAAATCGGAATATTTTCTGAAACATTTACCGGAATAGGCTCAAGATATTCATCAGCTTCGATGATAGAGGGCAATTCACAACCTGTTATCAAAAGTATTGCTAAAGCAATTAGAAAAATTTTCATATTTTAAATTATATGAATATTAAGTTGGGAATGAATTTCTTGAGTAGAACGAAAGATTATCTTCATTAGTTACAATTAACCAAATATAATTATTATTATAAGCGTTTAAAAATAAAATAGTCATTAGTATTGATGTCATATTCCTAACAATGAAAGATGTAATTATTTTTACAGATGGAGCTTGCAGAGGTAATCCTGGTCCAGGTGGCTGGGGAGCGCTAATTAAATTTGACACAGTGCAAAAAGAGATTTTCGGTGGACAAAATAATACTACAAATAATCAAATGGAGCTTTTTGCAGCCATCGAGGGACTCTCAACTTTGAAAGAACCTTGTAATGTTGAGCTATTTACTGATTCAAAGTATGTGATGGATGGAATTACTCAATGGATACAAAATTGGAAAAAAAATAACTGGAAAACTTCTTCAAAAAAAGAGGTTAAAAATAAAGAATTATGGCAAAAATTAGATCAGTTAATGACTTATCATCAAGTGAAATGGCGATGGGTTAAAGGCCATTCTGGAGATCCTGGTAATGAGACAGCCGACCTTTTAGCTAATATGGGAATTGATTCTATCTTATGACAAAAAAACTTATTGTTCTCGATACTGAAACAACTGGACTTGAGGTTGATCAAGGTCACAGAATTGTAGAAGTAGGCGCAGTAGTACTTGAGGACAGGAAAAGAACAGATATTCATTTTCATTCATACCTTAATCCTCAAAGATCCATTGATGAAGAGGCTGAAAAAGTTCATGGTCTTTCAATGGAAAGGCTTGCAAGTGAACCAGAATTTTCAGAAATAGCAGAAAGTTTTTTAGAATTTGTTGAAGGCAGTATATTGATTATTCATAATTCTTCTTTCGATTTGGGTTTTCTTAATTCTGAGTTAAAAAGAGCATCCTCTAGCTATCCATCTCTTGAGGAAATATGCGATGTTGAAGATACTTTGTTGATGGCAAGAAATAAGTTTCCTGGTCAGCGGAATTCTTTGGATGCACTTGCATCCAGATTTGAAGTAAGCGGCTATGATAGAAGTTTTCACGGAGCTTTATTAGATGCAAACATACTTGCTGACGTTTACATCCATCTAACAGGTGGCCAAAGTAAATTCGAATTTATGTCCTCTAATATAGTCTCTAATTCAGATTTTAATTCGAGTGACTTAAGAGTTGATTTAAAAAAATTTCCAATCCAAAAAGTTAAGATTTCAAAAGAAGATATGGTTGCCAATGATCGAAGGATGGAACAGATTAATTTAAATAGAGATTCTTCATGACAAAAGTAACAAGATTTGCACCAAGCCCAACTGGACCTTTGCATATTGGAGGAGTCAGAACAGCTTTATTTAATTATGTATACGCAAAACAAAATAAAGGAAAATTTTTAATTAGAGTTGAGGATACAGATGCTGAAAGATCAAAAAAAGAGTTTGAAGAAAACATATTAAAAGGGCTTTCAAATATAGGAATTAGTCCTGATGAGCCTCCCGTTCGTCAGTCTGAAAGATCTGAGTTATATACTTTGGCAGCAGATCAAATTTTTAAATCAGGTAATGCATATTGGTGTAATTGCTCAAAAGAAACACTTGATGAGATGCGCAAAGAGCAAGAAGCAGCAGGCAAAAAACCTATGTATGATGGCAGAAGTAGAAATCTTGGCCTTGAACGAACAAATAATTCAGTATTAAGACTAAAAACGCCTCAAGATGGAGAGTTAGTTTTTCACGATTTGGTAAGAGGCGAAGTAATTTTTCAAAATTCTGAACTAGATGATTTAATTCTTCTGAGAAGTGATGGGTCTCCAACTTATCATTTATGTAATGTTGTTGATGATTTCAATCAAGGAGTTACAACTGTTGTTCGAGGAGAAGATCATTTAAGCAATACTCCTAGACAAATTCATATTCAAAATGCACTTGGTTATCATGCCCTTGAATATGCACATTTACCAATGGTTTTAGGACAAGATAAAAAAAGATTATCAAAAAGGAATGCTGTTACCAGCTTGCAGGATTACTTCGATCAAGGTTATTTAGAGTCATCAATAATCAATATGCTTGCTCGGCTAGGTTGGTCGAAAGGTGATAAAGAAATTTTCTATTTAGATGATTTAGTTTCAGATTTTAGAATTCAAGAAGTTCAAAAAGCTGGCGCTATTTTTGATCCCTCCAAACTTGATTGGATTAATAACCATCATCTAGCAGCGCTATCTTTCGATGAGTTCAAAAATAGACTAATTCCATTTTTAGATTCGCTTGGTCTTGATTACATGAAAAAGAAAAACAACAATGAAATCATTGCAGCAATGAGAAGCTCAAAACCTAATCTTCTTGGCGTAGCTCAAGCTCTAATACCTTATTTCTCTGAATTAAGTTCTTATGATGATAAAGCGGCAAAAAAATTTTTAATTGGATCAGAGGCAGTTTTAGAATTTGTGCAAAGAAAGTTAAATGGTCTCGATAAATGGAATGAAGCTTCAATTGATAAAGCTTTAAATGAGGCACAAACAGGATTAAGTTTGCCGACTCCTAAATTAAATCAACCAATAAGAATTGCTATGACTGGCAATACTCAATCTCCCTCTTTAGGATTAACTCTCTCATTATTTAATCTAGAAGAAGTTAATCAAAGAATTAATGCTGCTTTAAAGTATCTTTCTGATACAAACTAAGAAACACAAGATGCAATTATTGCTTTAGGATGCTCTTGCACCAAGTTTTCTAAAGTATCAAAAGATGTTTTTTGAGAAATTCCATACTCAGAGATGCCTTTTATATCATTTGGCTCAAGAAGTATGTTTTCAGAGATTTGCTTTAAACCCTCATAAGAATTTAATGAATTCAAGTCTTCAATTTTATTACAAGGATAAAAAATTTTTTTCTTAAATTCCTGTTCTGTTAATTGAACTGACTGAGTTAGCACAAAATAATTTTTTTCGACGTTCATAAATTTTAGCTCATCTTTTCTAAGGATATCTCCCACATTTGAAGACATTTTCTCTTCTATAATTTTTAACGACTCAATTGATTGATATTGAAAAATACTAATAGATCCAAGAGATGAATACAGGGGATTGATCCCAGCGCTAATATAATTCCTTTCATAACCTTCAAAAGTTAGAAGAGATGTGGCTAATGGAGCGTGATTTTTTTCATAATAATCTTTAAAGTCATTATCAGATAAACCATTCTTTTTATGAATGAATGCTAAAGCTTTAATCATGTTGAATGGCCACGCCTGCATTAGGTCTTCTTAGATCTGCAAAACCCTCAACGCCCTTTGAGGATATTAAAATGCTTTGAGTAGAACCCATTGTCTTTGATTCTTCAATCTTATGACCAAATGATTGAAGAATATTAATAGTATCCTTGCTAAAACCTCTTTCTAAAAGTAAATTTTCCTTCGGCCAATCTTTATGAATTCTAGGAAGCATGGATGCTTCACCTAAAGTTAATTCAAAGTCTATAATTCCAGTCACCACTCTCAAGATAGCTGCAGGAATTAAAGCGCCTCCAGGAGATCCTGTAACAAGCTTTATAGAGTTATTTTCATTAAATACTATTATAGGAGACATGGTACTCATAGGCCTTTTTCCAGATTCAAATCTATTACCAACACTTGCAGATCGATCAACTACACCAGATTCTCCATATTGATATGCAAAATTATTCATTTGATTGTTTAAGAGAATACCTGTTCCAGGAATTGTTACTCCAGAGCCAAATGAATATCCCAAAGTATATGTATTGGAGACGACATTACCATCACCATCAATAATTGAATAATGAGTAGTATTTTCACCTTCAACAAATAATGATTCTGGGTTAATTGATTCTGATTTTGTGACCAAATTTAAATCAATATCTTTCGCAAGAGACCTAGCTCTTTGTTTAGAAATAATTTTTTCTATTGGTACGTCGTAAAATAGAGGATCTCCCATAAATCTGGATCGATCCATGTGTCCTCGTTGCAATGCTTCTGCAAAAATATGAATAAAGTCTGCTGAGTTTGGACCCAGATCATTAGTTTCAAAGTTTTCAATAATATTTAATCCCTCAAGCAGTACTGCAGCCCCTCCAGCAGGAGGAGGATGAGCAAAAATTTTGTAATTTCTGTAAGTTGTATGAATAGGTTCTGAAAATCTAGGCTTATAATTTTTGAGGTCTTTTGCTGATATATAACCATTATTCTGTTTCATAGCTTTGACAATTTTTTTTGAAATCGAACCAGAGTAAAAAGCCTCTTGACCATTATTTGCAATTTCATTTAATGTCCAGGCTAAGTCACTTCTTTTTACAAGTGCGTGTTTCCTTTGCGGCACATCATTTTTATAATAAATGCTTTTAGATTCATCATCTAATTTTATTTGGTCAGCACTGCCAATCGCTTGATTTAGGTCGTAGCTTATGTACATTCCTTCTTCAGCTTGTGAAATAACCGGCTGCATGATTTTTTTAAGTGGTAAATTACCATAACGTTTATGCGTCTCAAGAAGGCCAGCTACAGTTCCAGGCACAGCTGAAGCTTTATAACCATATCTTCGCTGATCATAATTATTTTTTAGAAATAAAAAATCTTTTTCGGTAAGATTATCCGGGGCGGCGCTTCTAAAATCTACAGCAATAGTTCTTTGCTCAGCACTTAAATAAACAAGCATAAAACCTCCACCACCAAGGTTTCCTGCTCTAGGAAGCGTTATTGCAAGAGATAATCCAACTGCAACAGCTGCATCAATGGCATTGCCACCCATATTCAAAATTTCTATTCCTATCTCTGAAGAATCTTGATTTTGAGACACAACCATGCCAGATTTTCCAATGGTTGAGTGAAAGGGTGATGGATAGTCAATATATCTAACCTGTGCCCAAATACTTATTGATATAAACAGAAATGAAAAGATGATATTTCTATAAGCCATAAATTTTAAAATATCATTGGAGCTAGATAGAAGGCAAAAAGAGTAACTAAAAATATTCCAATAATATTTAATACAAAACCAGCTCTGATCATATCTGGAATAGTTAGTTTGCCTGAACCAAAAACAATTGCATTGGGTGGAGTAGCTACAGGAAGCATGAAAGCACAACTTGCGGCTAAAACCACCGGAATCGTTAAAGATATTGGGGTAATGCCTAAAGCAACAGCAACAGCACCGACAACAGGTAAGAAAGTAGAGGTTGTTGCGACATTAGATGTAATTTCTGTCAAAAATATAATCATGGCTGCTACAGCCAATATAAGAATAATGGAAGGTACATTTTCTAAAACAGTGAGGCCTTGCCCAATCCATCCGCCCAAACCTGATGAGCCAATTGATGCTGCTAGAGACAAACCACCGCCAAATAAAACAAGTAAGCCCCATGGAAGCTTATTTGCTTGTTCCCAAGTCAGCAGATCAGTTTTATGATTTTCTGAGGGAATGAAAAAGAAACTTAATGCTGCAATTATTGCAATGCCAGCATCTGTAAGACCAGAAAATGGGGCGTAATTATCAAGCAGTGTTCTAAACATCCACGCACTTGCTGCTAAAGAAAAAATAGTCAAAACTTTTTTTTCATCTTTGCTAAGAGGACCTAAATCATTGAGCATATTTTGAAGCTGAAGCTTTGTTTCAATACTTGCTACGAAATTTACTGGATAGACAATTTTTGTGATTGCATACCACGAGGAAAATAACATAAATGTTGCAATAGGAACTCCAAGTTTCATCCAATCAGTAAAAGAGATTTGAAGATCATATGTTTCTTGCATAAAACCTGCAAATATTATGTTTGGAGCTGTTCCTACTAAAGTAGACATACCACCAATGGATGCAGCATATGCAATTCCTAATAGAAGTGAAATTTCAAAATTCCTTTTATCTCTTTGAGAAAAATTTGGAATGGTTTCAGCTACACTCGCGCAAACAGCTAGACCAATTGGGAGCAGCATTAACGTTGTGGAGGTATTCATTACCCACATGCTTATTATTGCTGATACCAACATAAAACCGCCTATAAGTTTAGCTCCACTATTACCAACAGCAATAAGCATCTTTAACGCAAGACGCTTATGAAGACCTGATGACTCAATTCCTAAAGCTAAAATGAAGCCACCCATAAATAAATAGATATTAGGATTAGCATATGGAAGAGCGGCAGTTTTAAAATCAGTAACTCCAAGCATTGGAAAGCAGGCAAGAGGCAAAAGTGCTGTAACTGCAACGGGAACAGCCTCAGTAGCCCACCAAATAGCCATTAATAAAGTTACTGCCGCCACGGCCCATCCAACTGAAGAAAGAGATTCTGGATTAGGCGAAAAAAGAATAAAAAAGAAAGTTGCTAAGCCGATCCAAAAACCTCTTTTTTTATAGGCTTGCATTATTTTAACCTCGCATAAAACATTTCAGCTGCATATGGAACCATTTGCTTGGTATTACCATGACCTTTTTTTGTTGGAACTTCAACCATTCCCCACTTGAAAAATTGATTTACTTCTTTGGATTTAACAATTGCAGATTCAAAAAAATTTCTTCCTCTTGCTAATCTATGCTCACCTTGCTGAGAAATAATATCCCAATTTTTTTCAACATATGGAGTATTGGGTTTTGAGGATATATCAGATCTTCCCAACATCAACAAAAAGTATTTATTCATTGCTTTTTTTAACTGTGGAGTTGTAATTCCCGATTCTGAGAGCCCAAAGGGCCATTTTTGATCTGTCATAGAAAGATACCACCCAGGATTTGCAGCAATGGCAAGTGTGTATTTATCATCAGGTCGATGCAGAACATAGCGATGAACAAAATGAGCACCTGCACCGTGTCCATATATACCCCAATGATTTGATTTTAAATCAAATCTTTTAAGCGCTTCCAAAACTATTGGCTCAATTGCACTAAAAGCATGAAGATTTTTTTGAATAGGCTCTAAAGTTTTTGTTTTGACATTACCATAATTGAAACCCCATACCTCAGGAAAATTTTTGTTACTAAATTCTGGAACCACCACTAATAGATTTAATTCATTTGAGGCCTCAATCCACTGATCACGATATTCTTCTGCATTTCTTTTTCTTCCATGCATTACTACAACCAGTCTTGTTTGGGAGTTTATTCTTTTAGGTTTTGTTACATATAGTGATAATGGCTTCCCTGACCAATTACTAAACTCATAGTTTAGTGACTCGGATTTAATTTCACTTGAAGAAAACGCTAAAAAAAATATTAAATAGTACTTGTGCATGTTGTAGATAAAAAAAGGGAGCCTAAGCTCCCTTTAAATTTTACTTGACTTTAGAAGTCTATCTTAAGATCTAAATAGTAATGTCTGCCATCGTCTCTATGAATATCAGAATAGAAGCCAAAGAAGCCATCAGCTAATGGCGCTCTTTCATCGGATATATTTCTTACCATAAATCTGAGTCTTGCATCATTACCACTTAGATTAAAGTTCTTGTATACGCTTAAATTGCTAGTAGTCATTGAAGGTATCTTCCATGGATTTCCATCGTCATCTCTTACACCAGTATCATTTAGATGTCCAAGTCTCAGTGTAGTAAGAGACGCACCCCAATCACCTCGACGGTAATTAATTTTTAACGTATCTTTTCTGTCTGTTCCTGTTGTTTCAACATTTAATAAATCACCAAAGCCTTCGAGATTAGTATAAGCAGGCAAGGTTCCATCAGCTACAGCTGCTGATATTGCAGCGAACTCAGCAGAAGGTTCTTGTTCAAACTTATCTGTAACAGATGATTGAAGTGTAATTCTAAAATCACCAAAGTCTGTATCTATGTCGTAGTAAACAGATAAATCAGTCCCTTCAATTGTTCTTAACGCAAGATTTGAATATGGCTCATAAACAACATCTTGCTGACCAGCTGGACATATTCCAGCATTCAAAAATTCCTCATTGAATGAGGAGCTTGGATTAGCGTCTCTATGTACAGGAGAGCCTGCAATTGCATATCCACCTGTCGTGGCTGTTTGTTGAACGTTTACGCCTTCACAAAAACTTAACATCTCAGCTACTGTTGTTGCACCACCAATACCTTTTTGCAATCTAAGTAGGAGGTCATAGACACTTGAGTTATTCCTTCCAAAAAGACCAATAGTGTTATCTTTTTCAATTGACCATCTATCAACTGTAATTGTTAAATTTTCATTAGGAGTAATTACTACTCCAAGAGTAGCGTTATCAGATTCTTCTGGTTCAAGATTTGGATTACCAAGTCTAAAGTGCAGGGTATCAGATATGGTGTAGTCGTTTGCAAATCCATTTCCTGAATTAACTTGAGATCCTTCTCTGATAAATATTCTATATTTTTGAACAGCGTCGTCTCTTCTACCAGTCCTTGTAACATAGGGCTGATTAACTTGAATCAAATTTGGTGGTCTAAATGCTGTTGAAAATGAAGCTCTTAGACTAATCATTTCATTTACAGCATATCCAAGTGCCAATCTTCCAACTGTAGCAGAATCAGAATCTGAAAAATCCTCATGTCTAGCTGCGACTTGTGCAGTAAGTTTTTCTGTTAATGGCATCACAAATTCTACAAATGCTGCATCAACGGTCTTTTCACCATAAACATCAACTGTTGGACTGGAGCCTAAAGCAGCTGACCTAAATGGATGAGATCTAGTTCTTCGTGTAATTCCACAGCAATCTTGTGTGGTAATAGTTCCATCAAGAATAGGATCTCGATCATCATCATATGTTTCCTCTCTTCTCTCGAGTCCAAATAGAACTGCAACTGGGCCAGCTGGGAGCTGGAATAGCTCTGGATGACTCATCTTGAAATCTACCATTTCAAGAGTAGATTCATCATCTCTTCTAACATCAGCTAAAATTCCTGCACCATTATTAGTTTCCCAATTTGTATCAAAAATATTAAATGCATTTGGAGTTAACCTTGTTGCACCTTGGAAGTGCTCATACATTAAAGGATAGGTCGCTCTATTGCTTGCTAAGTCCTTAGATTTCGATCTTGCATCTACAATTGCTGCTTCCCAATCCCAACCTGAATCAAGCGTTCCTCTCATGCCAACTAATATCCTACTACTTTCTTTGGAAACATTGATGATTCTATTCAAGTTATAGGGTCTCCAACCATCAAGAGCGACAGATCTATTAGTGGGAAAGTTTAGGGACGCAGGTAATTGACTAAACCAATAATAATCTGGAGCAATGCTCAACATGAGAGATGTCAGAGAGCCTGCAGATATAGCTCTATTTGAATCAGAGCTGTAGTGTGCTAATTCAGAAAAAAACTCCATCCCATTATCAAATTCGTGATTTATGAAAACAAAACCTTGATTTCTTTCCATTTCGCCTCTGTAATCACCACTTCCTCTTTGGCTTGATCTATTATCACCAAGGTTGGTATCAAACAAACATGTTCCGAAACCAGTAAGAGCAGCTCCAGGAAGCGCACATAACGCACTGCCACCTCTTGGATCAGTAGCGCTAGCCATTTCAGCCTCTCCATCATTGGAAGCGTGCCAAGATTGACCAGGACCTCTTCCGCTAAAATCAAGTTGAAACCAACCATAAGTACTTGTATTTCTTAATCCAGCCCCACGGAATGGAGAATCGGCAGGGAGATATCTTTCATAATCTTGGTCATACCATCTCTCATCTTCTGAGGCTCTTATTCTATCTCTTTCACGTTGACTTAAGAAAACTGCAACATTTGTTGCGCCATCATTGAGATCAAAACCAAATTTATATGTTAAATCTTTGTTGGTCGCATCAAAATGCTCATACCCAGTAAGTCTGACAGATAGACTTTGACCAACATAATCTGTTTGAAGAACATTATTTACTACCCCAGCAACAGCATCAGCACCATAAATAGCTGAGGCACCATCTCTAAGAACTTCCACTCTTTGAAGTCCATTGGTTGGGATAAGATTCGTATTTACTGTTACGGTTGGGACAAAGTCTCCACCAATGAACTCAGTTTGATAACCAGCATTATTTACCATTCTTCTTCCATTAAGCAAAGTAAGTGTATTACCCACACCCATGCTTCTAATGTTATAGGCTCCAGTATCTCCTCTGGCTGCGTTTACTCCCCCAGAAGCTTGTTCGGCCTCATTAAAGAAGTTCAGACCCTGTTCAACAAGGTTTTCCACTAATTCGTCGCCGTCAGATACACCAAGTGCTTCTATATCTTCAATACTCATTACGGTAACTGGAAGAACGCCAGTAATATCTGCGCCTTTGATTTGTGTTCCCACAACAATAATTTCTTCAACATCAGAAGTATTTTCTTGAGCTAAGATATTTATTGAAAATGGAACAACCAAGGCAATTAAAGCCAATTTTAATAATTTCATAATTTTCCCCAAATATGTTTAATAAATATAGCAATAAGGCCTATACAAAGTAAATATTTTGATTGTAAAAAAAAATAAATTATTTTCTATAATCTAAGGGAGGCTTTCTTTCCCCAAGGAGGGGATAATACTCAAAATCTTCACCAACTGTATTTGTATACTCAGTTTTTGCCAAGGCAATAATTTCAGGATTTGAAAATAGATCTTTTGCTGTGTCTGCAAGAACTTGAGCAGCTAACTTAGTTCCTTTCAGGCCTATTGAATGACCACCTGTAGAGACTGCTTGCCAAGAATGAGCAGCTGTTCCAGGAACCCACGTTGCAGTTCTTAAGCCTGCCTGCGGAACAACCCAGCTGACATCTCCTACGTCTGTTGAACCATATGTATGACTTGTTGAATAAGGCCTTATGTTTTCTTGATCTCCAATCTTACTCCCAGGAGAGATTAAAGTTTGATGAATTTTTTTTGCATATTCATGCTCTGCTTGTGAATACTGAATTCCTCCACGTGATAGAAGGTTTTTATGCATAACCTTTTGAAGAGTTTGATTGGGAAGCTTGGAATAATTTCCATGCATCACTTCATATGTAACATCAGTTTGTGTTCCAATGGCAGCGCCTTCTGCAGCTTCAACCACCCATTCAAAGATTTCTTGAACTTTTTCCCTTCTTGGATGCCTCACATAGTAATAAACCTCAGCCAAATCAGGTATTACATTTGGCGCAAGGCCTCCTTTAGTAATGACGTAATGAATTCTTGATTCTTGAGGAATATGTTCTCTCATCATATTTACCATCATGTTCATAGCCTCAACTCCATCTAAAGCAGATCTACCCTTATGTGGAGATCCAGCAGCATGGGCTGAGATACCGGTGAATCTAAATTTTGCAGATTTATTTGAATTTGAGGATTCGGCATTTGCTGCATTTGAGCTACTTGGATGCCAGTGTAATACAGCATCGACATCATCAAATAATCCTGCACGTACCATGTAAACTTTCCCAGATCCTCCTTCTTCTGCAGGAGTTCCATAGAACCTAATTGTTCCAGAAGTATTTGTCTTAACAAGCCATTCTTTAATTGCAATGGCAGCCCAAGCAGATGCTGCGCCAAAAAGATGATGTCCACAGGCATGACCAGCAATAACATCGTTTCTTTTCTCTTTAAATGGTGAAGATGTTTGCATTAGTCCAGGCAAGGCATCATATTCTCCCAAAATCCCTATCACAGGACCTCCATTCGAATACTCTGCTATGAATGCAGTTGGTATGTCTGCAACTCCAGATTGAATGTTAAATCCATTTGCCAATAATTCTTCTTTTAAAATTGCCGAACTTTTAAATTCTTGATAGCCAACCTCAGCCCAATCCCAAATTTTTAATGCAACAGCCTCAAAAGTTTTCTGATGTTTGTTTATAGAGTTATCAAGGTCTGTTTCAGCATTTAAATAAACTGATGAAATTAATCCAAAGACAATAGTTGATTTGATGAGTGTTTTGCTTTTAAACCTACGCATTCTTCTTTTTCTACTTGTTTAATAATTTCTTTATCATTAGATATTAATACTAATCTGTGACCTTTGGAATCTTCTGCATAAAAAACTGCTCTTAATGCATTATTTTTCTCGTACAGATTCGTGCAACCGATCACAATAGCCTCACCTTTTGTTTGCTTAGACATAGGAACAGCAACTTCAAGTTCTTCGGCTTTATTGGTTACATCTTTAGATTCAAAATCCATTAAGGGTTCTTTAGCCCAAATAGCTAATGATTGTTTAGTCATCATTCCGGAAACTCCTGTCACTAGACCTATTTCCTCTGTATTCTCACGAATTTTTAGAAGCATTTGAGCAGTAGCGTGTAACATATAATTATTTAAAGGGCCGCCTGCAAAGGGCATACCTCCAGTTATAGTTTCAATGATCTCATCTGAGAGATTTAATACTTTTGAAAACATTTGTACAGCTATAGGAAAGCAGCTATAAAGCTCATAGATTGATGGTTGTATATTATTTTTCCTAGTTGTTTTAAGGATGAAATCTGCAGCCAGCTTGAGACCAATAGGATTTGTCATATCAGGTCTTTGTATAAGACCAACCATATGATTGGTTTCGCTTGATATTAATGGATAGATTTTTTTTGAGGAGGGTATATTAAGCTCCTTTGCAATCCTTTCGCTAGTCAAGATTAGGGCTGATGACTGATTAACATTCCAGCTAGAATTGTGAAGTTTATTATACGGATAAGCAATCCTAGGATTGCTTATAGAAGGTTTTTGAATTTCATTTGAGGAATAGATTTTTTGATTCCATGCATGTGGATTTTTTGAAGCAATTTTTGAAAAATTTGAATAGAAATCACCAAGAAATTTTTCATGATCGATCAGAGAAATTTTTTGTTTATGTCGCATTGCGCTCTCCATAACAGCATAGTATCCAACTGCCATCATGCCTAATGCATCAAGCTCTTCAGGCACATACAAATCCTCTTTTGCTTTTACATAATGGTCAGGATTTTTAAGTAATTTCATTTCTTTAAAATCTATTCCTTCTTTTAAAGCTTGAATTTTCTTATACCTAGCCTCTCCTCCGACAATCAGACTTGCCCTAATTTCTCCATTGATAATTTTTTTACATGCGGAATTTATTAAGTTCTGTTGCAGCACACCAATTTTGGTAACGCTGGTTGTTGCATCAGAAAATCCATGCTTATCAGCAATCCATTTTCCAGGGTCTCTGTACGTCCAATATCCTTTGGGGATTTGAATTTCATCTACGTAATTAATAATTTCAGAATTTTCTGTATCTTGAATGGCGGCTAAGGTTGCTTTCTCCATCAAGATTAATGCTTCATCAAGTTCAGCAAAAGATCCTTTTTGTTGAATGCAACCTATACCAATTAGGACAGGTCTATTTTTCATGAACAATCAATATATCAAAAAACCTACTACACAGATATTAGTGATATATAATTCATACATTTTAGGGGCTATAGCTCAGCTGGGAGAGCGCTTGCGTGGCACGCAAGAGGTCGGCGGTTCGATCCCGCCTAGCTCCACCAATCAATCTTATAAATTATCTGCGTACTCGTGATTCGTTTTGCTGTGATGTTGCTCATCAGCTCGGACGCATTTGATTACATCTGATAATTTTGCATCTTTTGCAAGCTTATAATAATTTATAGCCAAAGGAGGAGCGGGGCTGTCTTCTAGCTTTCCTGTCTCAACCATATTTAGATATTCGGTATAGCTATTTACTGCTTCGTCTTCAAAATAACCGATCATTCTATGCGCAGTTCTTGTAAAGAATGCATACATAAAAAGATAAAATATTCCAAAAATCAGCTGAGAGCATAGAACTATAAATCTTTCTAAAGTGTTTGGTTGAGCAATCTCAATGAAAAACATTAAATGCATGCGTTCGTTTTCAGCTTCTGCAAGCATCTCTCTAATTTGCTCTCCATAGCCTGCTTTCATTTTTCTTAGGCTTTTAAAATGCATCCAAACACCAGCAACCATACCCGGAACACCAGCAACTGTCTCTAGAACTACAGCTCTATGTCCATACCTTTTTAAAAAAAAACTATCGGCAATTAGCCTGAAGAATCTTGTCATTGATAAAGCAAACGCGTCTGAAACACGCATAGTACCTTTTTTAATCAGAGAATACATAATAAATTATAATTATAATATATTATACATAAAATCTATATTAAGTAAACTATATATTTTCTAATTCATGTATCATAAAGTTATACGAACTATTTTTTTTATCTTGCAAACTAAATTACATCCATTGTTGCTAATGCTCACAAGCATGCAAATGTTTGCAAATCCTATTGATGTATCAAATGAAATCTTAGAGAGTAAGAAGATTGAATCCATCATGTATGTGGGTAATAGTTTCTTTTATTACAACAACAGTCTTCATAATCACGTTAGTTCAATTGTAAAAAATCATCGATCAAATCAAACTTTAAAACAGCGCTCAATTACCATCAATGGATCTTCCTTGTCTTGGCATCCACTAGAAGCATATCTAAATAATGAAAATATTGGGAATTTTAGAATTGATACTGCTAATGATAATGAGTATGTGAACATAGAAGATACCGCAATTGATGCCGTAATCTTTATGGATTGCAGTCTTTGCCCGGTTCATCCAGAGACTAAAAAAGGTTTTCATGAGAATGTTGCTAAATATACAAAAATCATTAGAGCTAAGGGGATGGAGCCAATCCTTTTCATGTCATGGCCATATAAAAATAAACCATCTATGATTAAGGGGCTTAGAGAAGAGTTCTTTAAAGCTGCAAAGGTTAATAATATTCTTTTAATACCAGTGGGCGAAGCATTCCATGCCTTTGAAAAGAAATATCCAGAAATTAACCTTTACACTGATGATTTTCGACATCCTTCAAAAGAGGGCACATACCTTGCTGCATCGGTTGTGTTTGGAACTCTTTTTAATCTTGAAGTAAAGGGCACGAATGGAAAGAAGGGCATCGATGCAAAAACTACGCTTAAAATTCAAGAAATTGCTGACTTAACAGTTAAAAAATTTTTTAATTAATCAAAAATTTAAATATTTTACAAAACTAAGTAATATTTTTATGGAATTTTAATGTTACAAAATTGCTCAAATTTATTGACTTTAAGGCATTTTTGTCACAGAATTGTCAAAATTATGGCATAGCTGTGCATACAGCTTTTTTATTAAAGGAAAGGGGATATTATGAAAAACAAACTTTTTTTATTGTTTGGGTTATTTGCAGTAACTGCATTTGCTCAAGATACCAGCAATGATGCTGATGTCGAGCAGGTTGTAGAAGTTGAAGAAATAACAATTATCGGTTCAAGAATTAAATCAAAAACTACTTTCGAAAGCCCAGTACCAGTTACTATTGTAACCGGTGAGGATTTTGAAAATAGGCTTTTTGATTATGCAAGTTCTGCCGTAACAAGATTGCCGTCTGCTGCAGGAACCGAAAGTGGTCCTACTGGGAGTAGTGCAATTAATAACTTAAGACTTGGTTCTCAAAGAACACTTGTAACTGTTAACGGAAATAGATTTGTTTCCTCTAACGGTTATGGTGGTGGCCAGGTCGATGTTAACAACATTCCAACTATGTTAATTGACAGAGTGGAAGTTATTAACATTGGTGGTGCTGCTGTTTATGGCTCTGACGCAGTTGCTGGTGTGGTGAATTATATTCTTAAAGATGACTTTGAAGGATTCAAATTCCAATATAACCATAATAATATTTTTGAAGACCTAGACCTTCAAAGAGGATATAAAATGCTTTTTGGTGGCAACTTCCTCGATGGCAAAGCTAATTTAACATTCTCTCTAGATTACACAACAACTGGTGGATCAAGAGTGATGGATATCCCCGAAGATGTTAAATGTAAAGCCCTAGGAACTGACTCTAACGGAAGAGTCCCTGGTCAAAATTTTGTATTTCCTGCATGTGAATCTTTCACATATTTTGGTATAAGTCCAAACGGTAGTATAGCTTTTGGTGATCTTATCGACACTCCAGGCGCACTTGGTTATGGTCCAAATGTATTGGGTGTAACTGAGCCAGGAATTCCATTAACTAATTTTTATGGTTTTGGTCCAAGTGGAGCTTTACAAATTAATACACCAGGTATCTCAACCGATGGATCACTCAGATATAGAGGCGGTGATGGTCTTAACTTCGGTTTAAGACATGATCCAGATCGTTATACAGTGCCAATTGAGAAGTTTAACTATGTAACTACAGGTAGATTTGATGTTACACCTAGAATGAGAGTTTCAGGTTCCGTTTACTTAACTTCATATGAAGCTATTGACGAAAGCACTCAAGGTTTTTACAACACAGGTTTATTTGGATCCCCTTCAGATACACTTGTGCTTGAATGTAATCATCCTTTCTTAAGTGCAGAAGATTCTGCATTTATTTGTGCTAATTTAGTGCAACCTAATGGAACTAGCCCTTATGGCAACGAAACTTTTAGATTTGGTAAAGCTTGGGGTCCATATTACAAATCATTAGGTGGAGAAGATCAAGATAACGTTGATAACAGAGTCTTTAATCTAAGAATCGATGGTGACTTCGATATGGGTGATAGAACTTTCAATTACTCAGCAGGTGTTACAGACGGTGAATCTAGAAGAGTAGCCTCAAGACCTGATATTATTAAAGGAAGATTGTTTGCAGCTCTTGATGCTGTTCTTCTTGCTGATGGCACTATTGACTGCAGATATAATCAGCTAGGTGCAGGTGCCTACACTAACGATGTATTCCAAAACCCCTACATGCAACCAGGCGGAACAACTGACCCATCTTACTTTTTACTAGGTGAACCAGGTGATTGTGTGCCATTAAATCCTTTCGGTGACGGCACACAGATGTCTGATGCTGCCATCGATTATGTAGGTGGCATGGTTTCAACCAGAACAACAACAGAACAAAATTATAACTTTGGTTATATTTCTGGACCTGTTGCAGATCTACCAGCTGGTGAACTTTCAGTTCTAGTTGGATATGAAGAAAGAACAGAATCATACAAATTCAAAGATTCTTTAATTGATGAAGCATATGTTGCAGAAGGTTCTGGTGGTATGACCGCCTTAACTGGTAAGTTCTCTACTTCAGATACTTATATGGAGGTAGTTGCTCCAATAGTTTCTCCAGACATGAATATTCCATTCCTTGAAGAAGTAACTCTTTCAGGAGCTTACCGTGAAATGGATCATAGTGTTTCTGGCGAGGATAATGTAGACAGTCTTTCATTGGTTGTTAGAGTAAATTCAGCATTAGCCCTTCGAGTAAATCAGCAAAATACAGTTAGATCTCCAGCTATTGGAGAGGCTTTCCAGCCGCAATTTATTTCTAGCTATATCATTGATGATCCATGCGACAGATCAAATGTAAATTCTGGTCCCGCACCAGAAAATAGAGCAGCTAACTGTTCTGCAGCTGGAATTGTTCAGCCGTTTGCATCAACAGCTGAAACTGCATCAATTTTCACTTATAGAGGTGGTAACCCAAATCTGTTAACTGAAAAATCTGATTCACTTAATGTTGGTGTTATTTACACCCCAACAAATCTTCCGTTTACCGCGGTCGAAATTCCAGGAAACTTAAGAATTGCTCTTGACTACATTACTGTTGACTTAACAGATGCAATTATTGATTTGAATCCTGATGAAGTTATGTCAGCTTGTTATGACGCTGATCCAAGTTCATTCCCGAACTCATTTTGTTCACAGGTATTCCGTCTCTCTAATAATCAAATGGATGGTTTCAATCCCGGTTCCATTGGTGTGCAAGGTGGAACATCTAATGGTTCAACATACGACTATGAAGCCTATATTGTTGAGCTAGCATATGATATTGATGTTGAAGATATCTTCGAAGGTGGTATTGGTAACATTGGATATAATCTAAAAGGATATCAAGAGAAAAAGGATGCTTTCCAGGCAACCGCTGCTTCACCTGTAGTTGATACTACTGGAGCATTTTCTAAGCCTGAAAATAGATTCCTTCATACATGGGACTGGTCATATGATGATTGGTATGTCTATGTCGACGGTGTATATACTGATGGTGGTTTAACTGATTTCTACTGGAACAAAGAAACTCAGCCTGATAAATATGTTTACATGAACGCTGATGGTAGCACCGGCAGAACATACCCATTTGAAATGGATGGCTACTGGTCATTTAGTGGTGGTGTTGTGTATGACTACAATGAGAATATGTCATTTGTAGTTCGTGTAACTAACCTTAATGATCAACAATGTTCAGGTGATGAATGTTACCTACCAGGTTATTTCGTTCCAAGAACATTTAGATTTGGTTTCAGGTACGAATATTAAGAATATTAACTAATATCTTAAAAAGGGGTCTATGTGACCCCTTTTTTTATAAAGTGTTTATATGAAAAAATGAAAAAATGAAAAAAATTAATTTATTTCTAACTTTAATTATTTCATCTTATGTGATGAGTGCTCCAATTATTCTGCCTAGTGCTCCCGGAAGTAAATCAATTGAAATCAATGAGCAAAAAGCAATCGCAATAGCAGATACAAGCTATAACTCACATGATGTCCATTTTTTACAGATGATGATTATGCATCATGATCAGGCTATGGTGATGTCTAGACTTGCTCCATTGAGAACTAATTCAAAAAATATACTTGATCTTGCTGGAAGAATTGATTCTACCCAGGAAGATGAAATGTTATTTATGAAAAGTTGGCTTCAGGATAGAAATGAATCTTCTAAATATATTCACAATCATAAAATGATGAAGATGGCTGGGATGGCATCACCTGAAGAAATTTCTCAGCTTAAAGAGAGTGATGGCGTTGAATTCGATAGACTTTTCTTAAGGTTAATGATCAATCATCACGATGGAGCAATTGAAATGGTAGATGATTTAAGAGATCAATCTGGTACGGCTTATGATCCCATATTAAATGAATTTGTAGCTGATTTAACAAATGATCAGGCTATTGAAATTGAAAGAATGAATGGCCTCTTAATAGGTTTATCTGATGATCCAAGGGCAAACCTTTCAGCAGGTTTATATCACGCAGATGAAGCTATATATAACTTAGAAAAATTAGTTTCATTAAAAAAACCCGTTGGTTTTTTTGACCCTAGCAATCCTATGGAGTTAAGACCTCAGGATACAACAAATGATAACGCAGATGATTCTGATGAACCTAAATCAATCGAACAGAGATCCAGAAACAGCAGATATCCCATGCTTAGTTTTACAAATACCGACATGGCGTTTCGAGATAATATCCTAATTGCTGGAAGTTATCATGGTTTTAACATTTATGAATTAAATGATGATGGCATACCAATGTTAAAGTCCTCTGTAATTTGTCCAGGTGGTCAAGGAGATGTCTCTATTGTTGGAGATTTATTGATCATGTCTGTTGAGCAAAACAGAGGTAGGGTTGATTGTGGTTTAGAGGGAGTAAATTCGGAGCCTTCAGAAGAAAGATTTAGAGGCATTCGAATATTTGATATATCAGATTTATTGCAACCTCAACAAGTTGGCCTGGTGCAAACTTGTAGAGGCTCCCATACGCATTCTGTCGTAGGTATGAGTTCCGATAATCAAAAGATTATTATTTACAATTCTGGCACTTCCAATGTCCGAGATCAGGAAGAATTAGAATCCTGCTTTGAGGATATACCTGGAGATAACAGGACTGCATTATTTAGGATAGATATTATTGAAATCCCTATCCAGCATCCTGAAGAATCTAAGATTGTGAGTAGCCCAACTGTTTTTGCTGACAATCAGACCGGTGTTTTAGCTGGACTTTGGCGTGGAGGCGATCACGGTGATGATACGCAACGAACATCAAGAACTGATCAGTGTCATGATATAACAGTCTTTCCTTCTGCTAATATTGCAGCAGGAGCATGCTCAGGAAATGGGATATTGTTTGATATTTCAGATCCATATAACCCTCATAGAATAGACGTAGTTACTGATACTGGTTTTGCTTACTGGCACTCAGCAACATTTAATAATGATGGAACAAAAGTAGTTTTTACAGACGAATGGGGTGGCGGAGGAAGGCCTAGATGTAGAGCCTGGGATCCCTTGAATTGGGGTGCAAACGCTATCTATGACATAGTTGATAAAAAATTAATTTTTAAAAGTCATTATAAAATGCCTGCTCCTCAGAAAGAATCTGAAAATTGT
>CACBPT010000007.1 GCA_902541245.1 uncultured SAR86 cluster bacterium
TTGCAGTTTTTGAGGCATATGCTCAATGATAAAAGGATGTGAGGGAATTGATTCCATAACAAAATGATTATCTATGTAAGTTATCTGATCGGCATCAAAAAAATCTAGATTAAAAAAGGTTTTGCTAAATAAACTCCAGAAATAAGACTCTCCTTGATTATTTTTAAAACCTCTTATTTCAACAAAAGCAGTTTTATCAAATCTCTTCTGATCTATGGACATAAAAATAAATCTTGCATATGAAAGTAATGAACCTCCTCCTTTGCCCCGAAAAGCTGGCTTTAGAAATAAAGTTCCTATCTCTGTGTATGGTTTTTTATACAAATACATTGAAAGGACATCTAGATCTTTGCTAAAGTTTAAGGACTTAGATTTGAGTGTTAAATTTGATTTCTTAAAAAAAACTGAAGGTTTTTTTTTAGAAACCGAAGTGTAAATTGCTGATAGTCCTACAATCTTATTATTTTCCTCCAGAATAAATAAGTAGCTATCATGATTGGGTTTTTTAATATTCTTTTTCTGAGATCTTTCGGACCAAAGTAATCTCTTTTTTATTTCTTGACTTGTTTTAGGCATAGTGGTCATGCCTGCACCAGAATTCTTGATTAAATGCTCAACGTTTTTTAAGTCTGAGCTTTTTACAAGTCTAACTAGCTTCATGAGCTTATTATAACAATTATAGGTTTTTGAGAGTTCGATTAACGCTATAAGGGACTAATGACGAAGCTCGCAAACAATTTCGTTATAAAATTTTTGCATGCCTTCTATCTTTTGCTCTAAAGGAGCATCATTCATAATTCCATATAGCATCCATGGATAAGTTGTCATTGTTGTGACACCTAAATCTTTCATCTTCTTGAAGCCATCCTTACTAAAGGCATCCCAACAAGTAAAACAAATATATTCATAGTTTTCCTTATCTGGAAACTCTTTTCTTTTTAAGTTAACTTTGCTCATTAATTCTTCTAGCTCACTTAAACTGTGCATATCTGAAATCCATCCATCATGACTTGCAGCTCTTTTTATTGCTGGTTCTGAAAAACCTCCCACATAAATAGGTATATCATTCTTTGGGGCAGGAAGCATTTCTAATTTTTTAAAGTTAAAAAATTTCCCATTGAAATCTACCATCTTCCCAGACCAAAGTAATTTCATAATCTCAAGCATTTCATCTGCTCTTGCGCCTCTTCGCCTAAATTCTTGTCCACCTGCCTCAAATTCTTCTGGCATCCAGCCCATGCCAACACCAAGATCAAATCTGCCATTGGAAACTACATCGAGAGTTGAGACCTCTTTTGCAACCCTTAGTGGATTCCTTGCTGGTAGAACATATACACTAGTATAAAATCTAATGTTTTTAGTTGCTCCAGCTAAAAAAGATAGTGTGCTAACAGGGTCAGGCCAATCGGTACCCTGCTCCCATCTTACACTTCCATCATCAGTGTATGGATATGGTACAGAAAATGTTTCTGGGTGAATTAAATGATCTGAGACAGCAAGAAAATCATAACCAATTTCATCTGCAGCAATCCCCAATGGCTTAATTTCATCCATTGGTAAAATTGATAAAGGTATCGCAAATTTCATATTCCTATTGCCCTAGTAATAAACCAAAAAGTTCCCATAGAGAATACTACAACACCTGCAAAATTATGAATAGAATTAAAATAGGCATTTGAAAGATACCTTTTTATTAGAGCTAATAAGCCCAAGATTCCAAATGCAACTGCAAGTTGACCAATCTCAACGCCGATATTAAAACTTAAAATAATTGGTAACAATTTATCTTGAGGTAAACCGACTTCAGATATAGCTCCTGCAAATCCCAATCCATGAATTAATCCAAAAAATACAGTTATCAATAGTGGCAGATATAGAGAGTTATAATGCATGGTCAAGCTCAGATAAATAGTTAAAAATAAGGCTAAACCAAAAATTAACATAGGCTCTAAAGTTCCAAAAATTACTAGAGGGGTAAATGCTAAAACTGCAAAGATGAAATTTTTTATGAGTTTGTCAAATTCATAATTGTGTTTAAAAAACTTCTCTAAGGCCAAAAGTAATATCGAAAATCCAATTAAGATTTCTACCGTCACTGAATGAACTCTTAAAACATTCATCGCACCAAATCCCAAAGTTAAGCTATGACCAATGGTAAATCCGGTAATTGCAATTATTAAAAATCTACCTTGAAACAATAATAACAGACCTAGCAAAAAAACAAGATGATCCCAACCACCCAAAATATGTTCAATTCCAGAAAATAAATAGCTTAAGTATGAACTTTGGTTCTTCTTTGATTCTGACAAAGAGCCTATAAGCCAAACATCAGATGAATTGGCAAACATAAATTCAGGAATTGTTTCATCATCTATTGATCCTCTAGCAATATGTGTATGAGTTGGGCCTAAATCTTGAAATAAAGAAATAGCTACCCGCGATGGCATTTCCACGCATTTAAAATCCCAAAAAAACTTCAAGACCCCAGCTGCATTATTTTCATTGAATGTTACTGATTCTTGAATCTGACACTGATCTCCTAAATTAATTGAATTTTGAAGATAAATTAAAAAATCTGGATATGATCGATATTTTGTTTCAGGCCTTAAAAGCCTAAAAATACCTTGTTTAATAGTTCCGGTAACCTTTATTTCAACACCATCCTCAACATTAAGAAATTGGAATTTGGAATATGACTCACTTCGATTGTGAGCTTCCAGCGAGGGAAGCAAAATAAGAAAAAATATAATAAATAATTTTTTATAACTCATTCGCTTTAACAACATCGTACCAATTTCTTAAATCATCTAAATATTCATCAAGCATTTGCTCTCCTTGATAACGAATATATTCTGATTCAACTTCTTTTGAAACATCACCAAATGGAGGAGCACTTGAAATTATCTTTTTGATTAGTATCAAAATATGAGCTCGTTCATCAAACTCTATCAATTCACTGACTTCACCCTCCTCAAGGTCTAAAGCAATCTGAGTTAGCGAAGGTCCTATGTATTCTCTGATTTTCATAGCAGGCAATATAGTATTTGGTAGTGTGATTACTTCATTTTCTGCAAGAGATTTTGCCTTTGCAAAATCTCCCGCAATTAAAAAATCTCTTGCCTTGATTGCAAGCTCTTTATTGTTGGATTTAAAACTTAACTTTATAAGATGAAGCTTTGGGCTTGGAGTAAAAAGATCTTTGTTAAGTGAATAAAAATTTTCTAAATCATTCTGAGAAATCGTTAATTCATTTACATCTGAAATAATCGAACTGATCATCTTTTGTATGATAATGCTTCGAATCTCAGAATCATTCTCAATCATTCCAAGATCAATACCCCTCTGAATAAGAAGTTCCTCATCTATCATCCTTTCAAGGATATTTTCAGGATCAGAATCTATCAAACCTGTCTTTCTTGATTGCGCTATTGATTCTAAATACGACTGATATTTCTCTTTTGAGATTGCTCTCTCATCAATTTTAGCGACCCAATTTAATTGAGCGATATCTACCTCTTTAATAAAACTCGACCCAATTATCAAAATAGAAATAATTCCACCAAGAAGAATCAAAGGGTGAATATCAAACTTCCATTGAAAAAAATGTTTAGTTTTTTCCATTGGAGTTAAAGTCATCTTTATGTGATCAATATCATCCTCTAAATAAACTTCTCCAATCGGTTCAAACCCAAATTCTTTATAAAAATCTAACAATCTATGTTGAGCTGAGAGGCTAATATCATATTTAGGATACTTTGAAGCACAAAAATCAATGGCCATCTTTGTAAGAACTTTGCCCAAACCTTCTTTTCTTACACTTTCTTTAGTTAAAACTCTGCCAATTTCAGTACCATCATATCTTTGACCAGGTTTACCTACTCTCAAATAGCCGATTAGTTCAGAATCTTGATATGCGAGAAGATGATCACAATCTTGATCTTTAAAATCCGCATCAATAAATGGACAATCTTGTTCAACAACAAAAACTTGCTGACGAAGATTCAATAGTTCATAGAGCTCTTGTTTAGTTAGAGCGGAAAATGATCTCCATTTAAATTCCATGCTGAGATTATATTGGTTTTATTACGTATAATCTTAACTTTAAAGAGGAGATTAACATGAGCGAGTTATACAACATAAGTGTCAAGGACATAGATATGAATTTAGTCAACTTAAATGCCTATAAAGGCAAAACACTATTAATCGTAAATGTGGCCAGCAAGTGTGGTTTTACTCCCCAATATAAAGATCTTCAAAACTTACACGAAAAATATCAAGATAAAGGATTAGAGGTTTTAGGCTTCCCATGTAATCAATTTGGCGCTCAAGAACCCGGAACGAATGAAGAAGTGAAATCATTTTGTGATGTTAATTACAATGTTTCATTCAAGATGTTCAATAAAATCGATGTAAACGGATCAGATGCTAGCCCTTTATTTAAATTTCTTAAACATGAATCTCCTGGAATCATGGGCACAGAAGCAATTAAATGGAATTTTACTAAATTCCTTGTTAATAAAGATGGTCAGGTAATTAAAAGATTTTCTCCCAAAGATGGTGAATCAGAGATTGAATCCGAATTACAAAAAATCTTATAAGTTAAATTATTAAACTCATCAAAAGAGCGTCCTCTTTTTCAGGCTTACTGTAGTAATCCTGCCGTATGGCATCTTTATAAAATCCATTTTTTTTATATAGATTAATAGCAACCAAATTTGAAACCCTTACTTCAAGGTTAATGACTTTTACCCCAACAGCTTTGTTTTGAAGAATAACTTGTTTTAAAAGTTTGTCGCCCAGGCCCTTTCGATGATATGCAGGATCAATTGCAATATTTAGTAAATGTGATTCAGGAATTATTGGTGAATAGATAGCAAAACCTATTATTGTCTCAGCATGCTCAAGCACTGTTGAATAATGCCCAACCTCCATCGATGAAATAAATTGAGCTTTTGTCCATGGCATAAGATTAGTAGAGTTTTCAATCTCTACAATAGATTCAATATCATCCGAACTAGCAGGTCTAATTTTGGTTCGCATTAAGTTGATTGCAATGGCTTAAGTTTTTGCCAGAGAGTTTTTTTTAAATTTGAATCAATGAGCATCTGTTCTAATGAGGGAGAAGTTATTGCATTAAATGATATAGAGGATTCTATTGAACTTGAAAATATTATGATTGCCTTTAAGTTTTCACCCTCAGAAAACTGACAAATTTCTATAGGCTGCTTATTGGAGGTCAAAAGAGTTCCCGTTATTGCTGAGGCACTTGGTCCACGAATGGAGTCAACTATAGCTTCTAGCAACTTCATTTCTTTTTCAGAGTAATCATCTACAGAATTAGCATGAAGTGTTAGAATATTGTCCTTTTTAAAGAAGAAGATTCTAGTTTCATCATTAGCTTGATGTTTATTTGAATCTCCATAAAGAGGAATGCCAATTTTAGATAAAATAAATTGAGATTTGTTTGATAGCATCACAAAAGCAATGATGAAAGATTTAATTAAAAAATACAAACCTTTTGAGCCTATTCCATTGAAAGGGAGGCAGTGGCCAAATACAGTTATTCAAGCAGCACCACGTTGGTGCTCAGTGGATCTCCGCGATGGAAATCAAGCTCTTATTGAACCCATGGGACATGAGAGAAAAAAACGAATGTTTAAACTTTTATGTGATCTTGGATTCAAAGAAATTGAAGTAGGTTTTCCAGCTGCATCTGAGACTGACTTTGAGTTTGTTAGATGGTTAATTGAAGAAAAGCAAATTCCTTCAGATGTCACAATACAAGTTTTAACTCAAGCAAGGGATCACATTATAGAAAGAACTTTTGAATCACTTGAGGGGACATCACAAGCTATAGTTCATTTTTATAACTCGACTTCCACGTTACAAAGAAAAGTTGTTTTTGATCAAGATAAATCTGGAATAAAAAAAATAGCAACCGATGGTGCAGAGCTTGTAAAAAAACTTGCATTGGGTCAAGGGGAAACAAAATGGTCTTTTGAATACTCTCCAGAAAGCTTTACAGGTACTGAGCTTGATTATGCTGTAGAGGTTTGTGATTCTGTAGTCGATATTTTAAAAGATGCTTCATCCGAAAAAATCATTATCAATCTGCCAGCAACAGTTGAGATGGCAACACCAAATGTATACGGCGACCAAATTGAATGGATGAATGAAAATTTAAAAAATCGTGAAAGTATTTGTCTCTCTTTACATCCTCATAATGATCGCGGAACTGCAGTTGCAGCTTCTGAATTTGGATTGATGGCAGGAGCTGATAGAGTTGAGGGTACATTATTTGGTAATGGAGAAAGAACTGGCAACGTTGATATTGTTACTATTGCACTTAACCTGCTTACTCAAGGCATTGATCCTGAGCTTGATTTTTCGGATATTAACTCTGTAATTAGGGAGGTTGAGTACTGCAATCAACTTCCTGTTCATCCAAGACATCCATATGCCGGTGATTTAGTTTTTACAGCCTTCTCGGGATCTCATCAAGATGCAATTAAAAAAGGTCTAGGTGCTCTAGAAAATTCAAATCAGTTAGAATGGGAAGTACCTTATCTCCCAATTGATCCTGCAGACCTTGGAAGATCATACGAAGCAGTCGTAAGAATAAATTCTCAATCAGGAAAAGGTGGGGTTTCTTTTATCCTTGAAAAAGATCATGGTGTCTCTCTTCCACGAAGACTGCAAATCAACCTGAGTCAAAAAGTACAAAAAGTTGCTGAGGATACTGGTAAGGAAGTAATGTCCAGGGACATATGGAAAGTATTTGAAGAAAGTTACATTTCTGTTTCTGGCAGACTCAAGCTTCTAAATTATGCTTTATCATCAACTGAAGACTCATCTGGTAATACTTCAGATCAAGTTGAGATTTCTTTAGAAGATAAAAATAAAAAAGTTAATCTTACAGGTATCGGTGGAGGCCCAATTGAAGCTTTTATATCTTCAATAAATAAGTACTTTTCAACATCTATTTCTGTTTCAGACTATCACCAGCAATCAGTTACCTCTGGTGCTGACGCAAAAGCTGCTGCATTTATTGAGCTTACTATAGATGGAAAGAATGAGTGGGGGGCAGGTATCGATGGCAATACAACAAAAGCTTCTTTTCAAGCTATTATCTCGGGGTTGAACAAGCTAATTACTTAAAGTTAGGCTCACGCTTTTCTAAGAAAGCTTTAACGCCCTCCATGTTTTCGTCAGATCCAAAAATATTATTTTGAGCCTCTGCCTCAGCTTTAAATGTTTCGTCATATGATTGAGTAATTGAATCATTCATGAGTTTCTTTGTGAGTGACAATGCCTGAGGTGATCGTTTAGATAAATGCTCTGCCCATTTTTTTGTTTCAGATGATAGTGCATCTAATTCTACTACTTTATTAGCAATACCCATGCTCAAACAATCAGCAGAGGATATTTTTTTTGCCTCAATTGCAAATTCTAAAGCTCTTGCATATCCAATTGCTCTTGTTAATAAAAAACTAAGCCCGCCATCTGGAACTAATGCAATGTTACTAAATACAGACATGATATATGAGTCTTTGGCCATGATTCTTAAGTCACATGCCATAGCCAATGCGGCACCGATACCTGCAGCAGCACCATTTATTGAGCCAATGACTGGTTTTGGCATTTCAATAATGTTCTTTAGAAATGGATAATAGCCTCGTAACAAGGCATCTTTGGTATCAGACCAGGATGCATCTCTTTCAGTTAAGTCGGCACCGGCAGAAAAGCCTCTACCTTCACCAGTTATAACTAAAACTCTAATTTGAGAGTCATTTTTTACCTTTTCAGTAGCATCTCCCATATCCCACACAAGCTGCTCATTGAAAGCATTCATCATTTTTGGTCGATTAATAGTTAGTGTTGCTACTCTATTTTCAACTTCTAAACTAATGGTTTCATAACTCATACTTTTCTCCTGATTGATTAATTATTTCTCATTTAAGATTAAATCGCCATCAGAAAAAGTTAAAAAAGCACTCTTTTGATCATTATCTGCTCTTGACCAATTAACCTGAGTCGTTGGGCTTGGATTTGAAAAAATAAATGCTTTTAAAATTTCTCCAGTTATCTTTTTATTTGGCATAGCCAAATTATTGGCTTTAATCCAGAATCTGATAATTTCTGTGCAAATTTCTTCATCTAGATCTAGCAAGAATTTTCTCTCTAATGTAGAACCTTTAATATTTTCTCCAAATTGTTTCTTGATTAAATAATCATGAGCGAACTTATGTTTTGAAACTAAATCAGCTGTTTTTTGAATTTGTGTGCTTGCATTAGGCCATCGACTTAAAGTTGTTTTAAGAACTTCATTACGAATAAAATTACGATCCTGATTGGCCTCAAAGTTACTATTATCAGTCACAAAGTCAATATTATGAAAAGATAAATATTCAGATAGTTGAGATTTAGTGTAGCCTAGCCATGGCCTTAAAAGAATGCCTTTTCCTAACTTACGTTTTTTTACTGGGCCTTGAAGGCCGTCAAGACCAGTTCCTCGAAAAAGTCGATATAAAACTGTTTCAGCAACATCATCTGCATGATGAGCCATTAATAATTGATCATTCTTTTGAAGGACTTTTTTAAAAATACTATATCTTGCATTTCGTGCAGCTGATTCTAGACCAGATTTTTTTGTATTTATATTTACGACGTGGCTTTGAAAATTAATATTTCTATCTTTGCAGAATTTTCTGCAGTGATCTTCCCATAAATCAGAGTTTTTATTTAAAGAGTGATTTACATGAATTGCTGAAAGCCTTGCATGGAAGTGCTCTTCAAGATTTAACATATAACAAAAATGTAAAAGCGCAGAAGAATCTCCGCCTCCACTAAAGGCAACTATTACATTTTTATTAGGATCAACAAGATCAAAAAAAGATTCTGGATCAAACAAATCAAGCTCCGATTTTAAGCAAACGTTGATAACGTCTTTGAAGTAACTCCTCTTGAGAGAATTTCGATAACTCAGCTATATTTGTTAATAATGATAGTTTAATACTTGCAGAAATCGTATCGTAATCTTGGTGAGCTCCTCCAATAGGCTCGGTAATTATCTCGTCGACTATACCTATTTTTTTAAGATCATTTGCTCCCACCTTCATGGCTTCAGCTGCTTGAGGAGCTTTGTCTGATTCTCGCCAAACTATTGACGCACATGCTTCAGGTGATGCAACTGAATAAGTGCCATACTCTAAAATAGCAACATGATCACCAACACCCAATGCTAAGGCTCCTCCTGACCCTCCTTCACCTGAAACAACAACTAGAATTTTAGTTTTCAGACTAGACATAACAGCTAGGTTTCTAGCAATTGCCTCACTTTGTCCTCTTTCCTCACCCTCTACACCTGGATAAGCTCCCGCGGTATCAATAAAAGTTATGACTGGCATATTAAATTGCTCTGCAAGTTGCATTAATCTTTTAGCTTTTCTGTAACCCTCAGGTTGAGGCATTCCAAAGTTTCTTTTAATTTTTTCTTCCGTATCTCGGCCCTTTTCATGGCCGATAATCATGACAGGCATACCTTCTAATTTTGCGATACCTCCAACTAATGAGGCATCGTCAGCAAATTGACGGTCACCGTGAAGTTCCTCGAATTCATCAAAAATTCTCTCAATAAAATCAAGTGTATGTGGCCTTCCTGGGTGACGAGCAACCTGCACTTTTTGCCACGTTGTCAACTTAGAATATATTTTCTTTGTCAGTGCCGCTTTTTTAGACTTTAACTTATCTATTTTAGGTAAGAGTTCTGGATTATCTGATGCAGCCAATTGCAATGCTGCAATTTTCTCTGCAACTTCAGCTATTGGTTTTTCAAAGTCCAAAATATTTACAGTCATTTGTTTAATATGATCGCCTCATCCCCAAACAGATCCTTGAGTATTTTTATGTTCTCAAATGAAGGCATAAGTTTAAATTCATCACCAAGCTCTATTATAGCCTCGGAGTCCTCAAGTAAGATTTTTATATGTATTTTACAACTTCCATGCTTCCAAAAATCTCCATTTAAATTCTTTAAATTAGTCATGTTTGATTGAATGGAATCATTCGGCAAATTTCTGGCATCTATCATAATGGAGTTTTTGCCTTGACTCATCTGGGATTCTAGAGAATTTACAGATCCAACTTTCATCTTATACATTCTCCGGTTTAGTTCTTTGGATTTATAGTCATCAATCTCAACAGCTCCTGCAAAAATAAGAATAGAGTTTGTCTTTAATAGTAAGTGGTATCTTTCTAAAACATCTGTACTTATGGTTCCTTCCATTGTTCCTGTTCCATCATCAAAGCTGATAAATGCAATTTGTTTGTTTGATCTATCTCTGATCTGCCTATAAGAATTTAATAGGCCAACTATTTTTGCTCTGTTTACATCATCATTCACTTCACTAACTTTATGAGATCTTAAGTTACCAATCATGCTCTCAATTGCAATTACTGGATGTCCTGAAAAGTAATATCCAAGTGCATCTCTTTCATGATTAAGCAGGTCCTCTTTGGATAAATCTTTCACATTAAGATATTTCTCATATGGATCAAATGTTTCTTCCATTGAAGCAAAAAGATCAATCGTTCCAGTCATTTGAGAGCTATTCTTTTGCCCCTCTCTAAGCATATCTTCCATGCAAGCCAGCGCTATGGATCTGGATGGAGCCAATTCATCAAATGCACCTGCCTTTGTAAGAGCTTCAATAGATTTTTTACCGCCTAATCGTATATTTACTTTTTTAGTAAAATCAAAGAGGTCTTTAAAAGAATAATTTTTTCGAATATCAATCACATGATCTATAAAAGAATCTGCAACACCCTTAATTGCCCCCAATCCATATTTAATGTGCAAGTCAGCGTTAACATTAAAATGCTTATTACTTGTTTTAATATCAGGAGTTAATACCTCTATTTGCATTTCATTGCATTCGTTAATAAGAGTGCTGATTTTATCGGTATTGCCTAATTCTGTAGATAGAACTGCTGCCATAAAGTGTTCAGGGAAATATGTCTTTAGATATGCAGTTTGATAGGAGAGCATTGCATAAGCTGCAGAATGCGATTTATTAAAACCATATCCTGCAAACTTTTCAATAAGATCAAAGATTTTTTCAGCTGTAGTTTTTTTAATATCATTTTTTGAGCAACCATCTACAAATATTTGTCTTTGTTGCTCCATCTCTTCAACTTTTTTCTTACCCATTGCTCTGCGTAAAATGTCTGCCTGGCCAAGAGAGTAGCCAGCTAAAACTTGTGCAGCTTGCATGACTTGTTCTTGATACAAAATTACCCCATACGTCTCTGATAGAACAGGTACTAGTAGTTCATGAGGGTAAGTTACTTTACTTTTTCCATGCTTTCTATCTACAAACTCATCATGCATCCCTGATTCCAAAGGACCTGGCCTATATAAAGCTAACAAAGCGACAATTTCTTCAAATTTAGTTGGTTTTAATCTTCGAATCAGCTCTCTCATGCCTGTTGACTCTAATTGGAAAACAGCAGTGGTTCTTCCAGAAGCAAGTAAATCAAAAACCTTAGGATCATCTAAAGTTAAAGTGTTTAAATCTAAAATCTCTTTATTTTGCTCAGTTAAATATTCGTTAATAGTCTTTACTGCTCGATCTATTACTGTAAGAGTTCTGAGTCCCAAAAAATCGAATTTAACCAGCCCAATAGTCTCAACATCATCTTTATCAAACTGAGTCATTAATGATCTGGATTGTGGATCAAAATAAGTTGGACAAAAATCTGTAATTGAGCCAGGCGCAATCACTATTCCACCAGCATGTTTACCAACATTTCTCGCTATTCCCTCAAGTTTATAAGCTAAATCTATTATTTCAGAAACTTCATCTTCATCTTGAATCATTTTTTTAAATATTGGCTGAGAATTAATCGCTTTTTCAAGAGTCATGCCAGGAATGAATGGAATCATTTTTGAAATTCGATCACCCAAAGCATATGGTTTGCCTAAAGCTCTGGCCACATCCCTGACTACAGCTCTAGCAGCCATAGTACCAAATGTTGCAATCTGAGATACTGCAGACTTTCCATATTTCTGTGCCACATAATCAATGACCAAATCTCTTTTATCCATACAAAAATCAATATCAAAATCTGGCATAGATATTCGTTCTGGATTAATAAATCTTTCAAAAAGAAGATTATGCTCAATTGGATCAAGTGCTGTAATTCCCAAAGCATAAGCGACTAATGATCCTGCTCCTGAGCCTCTTCCAGGGCCAACCGGTACATCATTATCCTTAGACCATTGAATAAAATCTGCAACTATTAAGAAATAACTAGAGAAGCCAGTTGCATGGATCTGAGCAAGCTCATAATCAAGTCGTTTTTGATAGGTTAGTTTATCTTCTTTCGAATAAGATTTTATAATTTCTTGCAATTGAGTCTTAGATAACTCAGACAAAAAAGAATTAAAATCATGTTCCTTGGGAACCGGGTATTCTGGAAGAAAATACTGATCTGTCGTCAGAGTTACATTACATTTTTGCGCAATTGTAAGAGTATTATTTATTAAAGTGTCAGAGTCACAATCGCTAAAAAGAGAGGAGATATCCTTTGTAGATTTAAAATATTGTTCAGGAGTAAAAAGTCTTTCTCGATTTGAGTCATTCAGTGTTTTGCCTGTATTAATGCAAACTTTAGTCTCATGAATATCAAAATCTTCCTTTTGAGAGAACATTATATCGTTTGACGCAATTACTGGAATTAAAAATTCGGATGCTAATGGCAAAATACATTGAATAAATTCTTCCTCAAAAATTTTACCTAATCTTTGAATTTCGATAATAAAATCATTTTTAAAAGTTTCTTTGAAAGAGAGTAATTCGGTTTTAAGATCTTGATTTTTCTGATTCTTGACCAGATTAAAAATTGTAGATGATGATCCTCCTGAAATTACTATGATATTACCTGCGCAACCACTAAGGTCATCAAAAGATACAGAAATATGACCATTTTCTTGGTGAAGTTGAGATTTTGAGATGATTCCCATCAATAGTTTCAAGCCATCATTATTTTTTGCAAGGCATAAAATTTCGCCAAATTCGCCAGAAGGTGATTTTAGATTTAAGGTGGTTCCTAGAATGGGTTTAATGCCTGCTTCTTCTGCTTTATTAAAAAATTTGACCATGCCAAACATATTATTTAAATCTGTTAATGCGACAGCTGGCATTTTTAATTTTTGGGCATTTTCAATAATCTCATTAATTCTTAGTAATCCTCTAGAAATACTAAATTCAGAGGATACGCGAAGATGAACAAAGGAAGTTTGCATCATTAAACGACGACACCTTTAAATGATTTTCTGTGCAAGGACGTATGGCCATATTCTTTCAGGGCATTTAAATGATGTGCAGTGCCATAACCTTTATTTTTTGCAAAATCATATACGGGATATTGTTTATCTAGCTTTTTCATAAAATCATCTCTATGTACTTTAGCAATAATTGAGGCTGCTGAAATTTCTGAAATTAGCTTATCACCTCCTATCACTGCCTTGCAATTTACTTCAATTTTTGGCTTAAATTTTCCATCAATGTAAACCAAATCTGGTCTTATAGTTAATTTCATTATAGCTTCTCGCATAGCAAGCAATGTTGCCTGATGGATATTTATTTCATCAATTTTATCATTTGAAATACTTGCGAAACTAAAAATAGATTTTTCTTTAATTATCTTAGCTAGAATTTCTCTTTTTGAAGAAGAAATTTTCTTAGAGTCAGTTAATCCTGGAATATGATTATTTAAAATTACTGCCGCAGCAGTGACAGGACCTGCCAAACAGCCCCTTCCAACCTCATCAACTCCAGCAATAATCACAATAAATTCTTTATTGCTCTGGCCGCCTCATCAAAACCTTTTCCAGACATAGCATTCTTGATCTCTAAAAAATGAGATTGGTATTGTTCTGGCGTAGAGAGTATTTGCGAAAAACTTTTAACAATTGAGTCAGATGTTAAATCATATTGAATTAACTCAGGGAATATAGGTTTTTGAAGCAGAAGATTAGGAAGTCCAACAAATGGAGTATTAATCAAGCGACTTAAAATTGCATAATTAAGTTTATTAGTTTTATAGCAAATAATAGGTAATGAGCCTAATGCTGCAGCTTCAAGAGTAGCTGTACCAGAAGTAACAATTGAAATTGGAGATAGTGCAAGGAAGTCCTGTGCAGAGTTAAGAGATAGCTTATAAGGTATTTCGTTAATGCCTTTTGTTGATTCGATAATCGTAGCTAATTTTTTGTTTGCAGCAGGTATTAAAAAATATGCATTTGGATCTTGGTTCAATAATTTTTTGGCTGCTGCAATATAAACCGGCATCAATTCAGATATTTCGCTTATCCTGCTTCCTGGTAAAATGCTGATAAAATTTTTTGAAGCTACCAAACTGTGGCTCTTTATAATATCTTCAATATTTTTTGGCTTAATTTGACTGAATGGATGCCCCAAAAAAAAGCTTTGCATATTTTTTTTTGAATAAAAATCACATTCAAATTTAAATAAACACATTGTTAAATCTATATAAGCTTCAATAGCTCTAATTCTATTCTCTCTCCATCCCCAAACTGAGGGGCTTACAACTTGAATTGTTTTAACATTGTTTGATTTAAGTTTTTTATGAAAAAAAACATTGAAATCAGGCGAGTCAACACCGATAAAAATATCAATATCGCTAGAAATAAATAGCTTTAACAGTTTTCTTCTATTTAAAAAAATTTGTGGAAGTTTTATTAACGGGTCAATAAAGCCCATTACATGAAGGTCATGATAATCAATTCCATTTGGTGTAACGATTGGATAAGTATTGACTTCAGGGCCACCTAAGCCATATAAATCGACCTCAAATATATCTTGCAATGATTCAATGATTTTTGCACCGAGTCTATCGCTAGAGTGTTCTGCAGCAATGATGCCAACTTTTAACCTTTCTTTTACCACCTATCGAAGTAAGCCTCTTTCAGATCTTTCAATAGAGCTAATAAAAGTTTCAAGTGCAAGATTTGGATCTTTATTCAATGCATGAAGTTGCTTAATAGCATCTTTGAGAGAGTAGCCTTTTCTGTAAATAATTCTATAGGCTTTTTTAATAATATTAATAGAATCATTATCAAATTCATTTCTCTGCATTCCAACTGTGTTTAAACCTATTGGTCGAGCTGGATTAGCAGCAACTTTTACGAATGCAGGGACATCCATTGTGATTATGGTGTTTATTCCAGTAAATGAGTGATCCCCAAGAGAGCAAAATTGATGCACGAGTGTTACCCCACCTAAGACTACATTATTTCCTACCTTCACATGTCCAGCTAAACAAGTTGCATTAGCAAATACGTTATTATCACCAACAATGCAGTCATGAGCTATATGGACATATGCCATAAATAAATTTTCGTTCCCTATTACAGTTTTAGATTTATCCTGAACAGTTCCTCTATGAACTGTAACTCCCTCTCTAAAAATATTGTTATCTCCTATTTCTAAAGTAGTCACTTCTCCTGCATATTTTTTATCAGGAGTGTCTTCCCCAATTGTTGAAAATTGAAAAAAAGTATTCTTCTTACCAATTTTAGTTGGTCCTTTAATTACAACATGAGAATGAAGAATACAATTTGGACCTATTTCTACATCAGGCCCTATTACGCAAAATGGTCCAATTTTGACTGATTTATCAATTTTTGCTGAAGAATCAATTACAGAATTAGTCATATTTATTTAGGTCGATCAGCGCAAAGGATTGTTGCCTCACAGACATTTTTACCACTAACCTCAGCCATACAGTCAAACTTCCAAATACCTTTTTTTTCAGATCGGATAATTGCATGCAAATCTATTACTTCTCCTGGAATTACAGGATTTTTAAATCTTGCCTTATCAACACCAGCAAAATAATAAATGCTTCCTTCTTCAGGAGTCTTTTTCATTGTCATAAAGCCTAAAATTCCAGCTGCTTGAGCAAGCGCTTCAATTATCAAAACACCAGGCATAACTGCTTTATTAGGAAAATGTCCATTAAAAAAATCTTCATTAATTGAGACATTTTTTTGGGCATGAATGTTTTTGCCTAGCTCTACAGATACTATCTTATCGACAAATAAGAATGGATGTCTGTGAGGTAGATGTCTAAGGATATCTGAAAATTCGAAACTCATTTTGTAATTCGTCTTTTTATAAAAACTGATGACTTTGCCCAATCTTTGTGTTCTTGCGCGGGCATTATACCAACATAATTTCCAGGCTTATTAATGCTCTTAGTAATAAGAGTATGGGCGCCTATTAAAACATCATCAGCTATCTTTAAGTGCCCTAAGATGCCAGATAAACCACCCATTTGTAGGTTTTTTCCTATAATAGTTGATCCAGCTATAGCACAAGAGGCTGCAATCGCAGCGTTTTCTCCAAGAATTACATTGTGCGCAATATGTACAAGATTATCTAGTTTTACTCCATCATGAATTTCAGTGTTCTCAATTGCGCCTCTATCTATAGTACATCCAGCTCCAATTTCAACATTATCACCAACAATTAACTTTCCAAGCTGCTCAATCTTTGTGTATCCATTTTTATGAGGCGCATAACCAAAACCATCTGAGCCTAATACTGAATTGAAATGCACAATTGAGTTCTTCCCAACTTCAACATTCATCACCAATGAAGCATTTGCATGAATGATCGAATCCTTACCGATCTTGCAATCAGGACCAATAAATACATTTGGTCCAATAATAACAGATTCATCGACATCAGAACTTTCATGGATAAAATAGGAAGACTGCTTTGAATCATATGGATTTTGATATTTTTGATATAAAGAAGATATCTTTGCATATGCTAAATAAGGATCATTAACTACAATTCCTGCCTTAATTTTATCTTTTAATTCTGGGCTAACAATAACCGCAGATGCAGAAGTTTTATTTAGATATTTCTTATACTTTGGATTAGCTAAAAAGGTAATGCACCCTGAAGATGAATGTTGAATTGTGCAAATTGAAGAGATCTGGAGATTGCAATCTCCAATCACCTCTCCATTAACTTCCTTAGCTAACTCATTAAGGCTATAAGATTGCCCTGACAAATTTATTATTCGTTTTGCCCTTCAGCTAAGGCAACATCTAGCAATGAAGTTACATCATCAGTCAAAACAAGAGCAGGATCTGAAAAAAGAACATTTTCTTGTGAAAGAAGAAGCTTTACCTCTTTGGCTGCGATAAGCTCTGAAAGAATTTTTTGAAGAGTAGGATTGATATCTGCAAAAATCTTTTCAACTGTTTGATTTTGCTTGGCTTGAACCTTACCAATTATAAATTCAATTTCTTGACCTTTTTCTTGAATATCTCTTTGCATATCCACTATTTCATCTTGTGCAAGAGTTTCTCCGTCTTTTTGCAACTTTTCAGCTAAAGTTTGTCTTTCGGTTTGCAGAAGAGTTGCTTTTTCAATATTTGCAGCATAATCAGTTTCCTCAGACAAGGCCTTTAAGACATCCTGAGCAACTTGAGTCCCTAAGACAGCATCTCTCATATTGATAACGCCCACTCCATCCATAGCCAAAGCAGGAATTGCTAAAAGCAGCGATGTAAGAAAGAAAGGTACAAATAGTAATTTTTTCATTTTTCACCCCTTAAATGGTTGTTATATTCTATAGTAATTATGACAAAAAACACTACCTAGGTGGTTAAAATACAGTTCCAATAGTGAATTGAAATTCTTCTGTTCTATCATAAATCCCATCATTAAATGGTTGCGAAAAGCTAAAGCTCATCGGCCCAAAGCCTGTTATCCATGTAACACCCACTCCAATGGAATAACGCAGTTCATCGGCTGAAGGCTCAAAACAATTAATCTGATAATCCTGACAATCAGTAGAGAAAACGTTTCCAAAATCCAAAAAGAAAGCTGACCGCATTGATCGTTGATCCTCTATCATAGGCAGTTTAAAAATTAATTGAAGACTTCCCTCAATTAAAAGATTGCCGCCAATTGGATCTCTTCTTTGCTGATAAAGGTATGGATTTTGAGCAATTGAATCAGGGGTTCCATCAAAATCTGAATCGACGATTAATGGGCACTCTTCAGTAACTGGATCAAAGTTATAGCATGGTGATGGTGTCACTCTCGGGCCAAGTGTATTAGATTCAAAACCTCTTATAGATCTGGGGCCGCCAGAATAAAAATTCTCAAAAAATGGAGTTTTCTCGGTATCACCATAAGCCCCTATATATCCAAGCTCACCATCAAATCCAAAAACAAGGTTAGAAAAGCCAAGTGGTCGGTAGAACTTTTGCCGAAAGTTAGTTTTGTAGTAGGTTAAGTCACTGCCAGGAACTGTAACTTGAAGCATTACATCAGTTGATGATCCGTAAGTAGGGAACATGCCTCTATTTAGGGTTACTCTTGACCATACCGCTTGTGCCTTTAAGACATCAAAAACATTGCCCTCAGAGGATAAAAAATCTGAAATTTCACGAGATGGTAAAGAACCAGAATCAATATCCGTATTATCAAAATTAATGTTTAAACCAATTCTTTGTGTATCACTAATTGGATACCCAAATTGCACTCCGAGCCCTTGGGAATTTGTTAAGTAATTTGCGATATTATATTCACCATAATCTGTCTCTCTAAAATAAATGCTGTAGCCTCTACTGACCCCATCCATAGTGAAATATGGATCAAAAAATGAAATATTATATGATTCTTGATAAATACTTTTATTTATCCCAAAAATAAATCTGTTCCCTGAACCAAGATAATTATTGTCAGAAAGATTCAGCCCAATATTCATTCCAAAATCACTATATCCTATAGAACCTCCCACGGAGGATGTGCTTTCTTCTTCAACTGTAAATTCAATATCTACCTGATCTTCAGTCCCGGGTACTGGGATTGTCTCAACATTTACTTCTTTAAAAAACCCAAGTCTTTCTAGACGAACCTTGGATCCCTCAATTAGATTATCTGAGGCCCATGCCCCCTCAAATTGACGCATTTCTCTTCTTAAAACCTCATCATTTGTTAAGTAGTTTCCGGCAAAAAGTATTTTTCTTGCATATGTCCTATTTCCCGGTTGAACCAGAAATAGCAATGATACAGTTTTATTTTCTTGATTGATTTCAGGATTTCCAGAAACTTCTGCAAAGGTATAACCTTCATTTCCTAAAAGATTAACAAAATATTCCTCTATTTGAGTAATTTGAGCTTGAGAATAAATTTTATCCTTTTGGCTCTCAACTATTGGATTATATAAACTCTCATCTAAGGGCATCTCGCCAATTACGCTTACATCATCTATTTTATATTGCTCACCCTCTGAAACACTAAGAGTAATAAAAACATCTTCTTTATTTTTTGAAACTGAAACCTGAGAGGATTCAATAGAAAATTTTAAATAGCCTCTATCTAAGTAAAATGACTCTAAGTTTTCTATATCTCCTTCGAGCTTTTCTTTTGAGTACTTATCTTTATTTGATAAAAATGTGTACCATTTACCCTCTTGTAGCTCAAACCCAGTCATTAGCTCTTCGTCAGAAAACAATTTGTTACCAATTATATTAACTTTTTTTATTTTTGCGCTTTTACCCTCGTCAATAATTATTTTTAAAGCTAATGTGTTTCTTGGTCTATCCTCAGTTTCGATATTAACGCTCGCACCATACCTACCCTGGGATGAATATTGACGCACTAATTCACTTTTCATTCCATTTAAAGTGGAGCGCTTATAAACCTGTCCTTCAGAAATACCAGCGCCTTCTAGACCTTTCAATAGGTCCTCAGATTTAAGTGCTTTATTACCCTCTAATTCTATAGAAGATATTGATGGTCTTTCTAGCAAGCTAATAATTAATGCATTTCCATCTTTAGCTATTTGAATATCATTAAACTGTGCAGTAGCAAATAAAGCCTTTGAAATTTCTCTAACTTTAGCCTGACTCATTTTATCTCCGACACTTACAGGAATTGCAGTAAAAATACTTCCAATAGAAACACGCTGTAGGCCTATTATTCTTATATCTGTAATTAAAAATTCATCAAATGCAGAAGTTGAGAGTGATATAAAAGCAAAGAAATAGAGCGCTATTTTTTTCATCAAAGATTCTATAGAAATTTAGAAATGTCATTAAATACTGCAAAGATCATAAGAAAGCCTACTGCAACCCAACCTGACATATAAAAAAAGTTTTCCATTTTTTCTGGCATTGGCGATCCACGCAGTGCTTCGATACCGAGCATAACTAATTGACCACCATCCAAAACTGGAATTGGAAGCAGATTCAACACACCTAAACTGATACTCAATAGAGCCATGAGATATAAAAATGGCATAAAACCAGCTTTGGCTGTGTCACCTGCCATCTGCACAATGCCAATTGGGCCACTCAGATTTTGCGTGCCTAAATCTCTGGTAATCATCTTACCAACAAAAGTTAAAGTTTTAATACTCAAGTTATAAGTCTCATAGGTTCCTTTTGAAAGTGAAGCAAAAAATGACCTTTTGAGACCTGGCATTATTCCAATAAATTTTTCTTCACTTCCTTCAGCATTTTTTCTAATACTAAGGGGCACATTCAAATAGATGGTCTGTTCATCTCTTTGTACCTTAAAATTTATATCAGATCCTTGATAGTCCTGTAATAATATTCTCAAATCTTCAAAGGATTTTATTGGCTGGCTATTTGCTTCTAGAATTCTATCATTGACTTTCAATTCACTTTTAGCTGCATTGCTATCTTTAGCAATAACACCCACCGTGGGTTGTAATTTCATTGATAATGCGAAGCCCATAAATTTTTCTGGTGCATTTTGTTCACTTGGATCTGAAAGATAGTTGTATACAGGAACAGAAACCTCATATTCAAATGGTCGCTGACCGCTAAGAAAAGTAAAATTAATACTTCCATTTGTACCTGATAAGGAAAGAAGTTCTAATCTAATGTCCTGGAGGGTTGAAACTTTTTTTTCATTTATTGCAATCAAGATATCTCCTGCCTTTAGAGCAGAATTGTTCTGCAGGTATTCTGAGGAAACTGATGATACTTCAGGTATAAATTGGCGCTCTACAGAGTTTGCGAAGATCATAGATAAAATTCCTACGGCTAGAATAAAATTTGCAACTGGGCCTGCTAGCATTACAAGTGCTCTTTGCCACCTTGGTTTGCTTTCGAAGGTATTTTTTTTCTGCTCAGGAGATAAAGGCTTTGATAGGTCTAAATCCTCTTCTACTGCTTTTTCAGTATGAAAAGCAACATAACCTCCCAATGGGAGTGCGGAAAGCGCAAATTCAGTCCCGTGCTTATCTAACTTTTTGTAGATAACTGGTCCCATACCTATGGAGAAGCGATAGATGTGAATATTGCAGATCCTTCCAACAATAAAATGTCCAAATTCATGAATTGCAATGAGAACGCCTAGTAGTACTATTGCTGAAATTAGATAAATCATAATATTGAAAAATTTAGTGTAAGGATTTTATCACCATCTCTGCTTGAATGCGTGCTTCTTTGTCATATTCAAATATTTCATCTATTGTATTTATCTTAGAACATGTAAAGCAATCAAAAGTTCTTTGTATGGCCTCATAAATATCAACGAAATCAATGTTTTTATTTATGAATGCGTCAACAGCTATCTCATTAGAAGCATTGAAAATAACCCCAAGATTTCCTTTCTTGTTACATACTTCTCTGGCCATATCAAAAATCATTTTTCGATCATGCGCTACAGGCTCAAATGACAAATTTAACTCAGTAAAATCAATCTCTGTGAAATTTATTGGAAGTCTTTTCCCCATTCCCAATGCATTCGAAATGGGGACTTCCATGCTGGGATTGCTCATCTGAGCAATAGTTGATCCATCAATAAATGTGATCATGGAGTGAATAATACTTTGAGGATGAACTACAATCTCAATTTGAGATTCAGGGATATTAAAAAGATAATGTGCTTCAATTAATTCTAAGCATTTATTTATAAGAGTTGCTGAATCAATTGTAATTTTAGCTCCCATGCTCCATGTTGGATGATTCATAGCATCGTTAAGGGACACTCTCCTTAAATCCCTCAAAGGCTTTTCTCTGAAAGGTCCGCCTGAAGCAGTGATAAGTATTTTAGAAATTTCCTTAAGATTTTTTTCAAGAGGAAGACATTGATATATAGCATTATGCTCACTATCTATCGGAATGATTTCGGAGTTTTTCTTTTTGGCAAGCGGCATTAAAATATCGCCGGCCGCTACAATACTTTCTTTGTTTGCAATAAGAATTACTTTACCAGCTTCAATGGCAAAATAACTTGCTTTCAATCCAGCAAATCCTGAAATTGCAGATATCACTATATCTACACTTGAATCTTGAATCAATCCTCGCAATTCATCTTCGCTACTTAACGTATTCGAATGATCTTGCCAAAAAATATGAGATTTATCAGTTTGATATTGATCAACAAAAATATGGTCTGGATTAAATTCTTTCGCAATTTCTTGAGCCCTATCTAAGTTGCTCCCAAATCCAATGCCAAATAAATGGAAATGCTCTTTATTTTGCCTTATTACATTTAGACAGCTCTTTCCTATGCTGCCAGTAGCTCCCAAAAGCACAACATTCTTCATATTATTAAATTTGTTATTAGCATAAAAATTGGTACCACGGCAATATGTGAATCTAAACGATCCCAGATACCACCATGCCCAGGAATTAATGATCCGCTGTCTTTAATTGATTTATCTCTTTTAAGCTGACTTTCAAAATAGTCGCCAATAAATGCGAAAGGCAAACTTAAAAGCGCAGCTATAATCAGATCTAATTGTATAAAGTTATAGAAATAAATTACTGATAAAAAAATTAAGACAAATCCTACCCCGCCTACAAAACCCTCAATAGTTTTATTTGGACTTATTTCTTTGAACAAAGGGGTCTTACCAATGCTGCTTCCAACAATATAAGCACCTACATCAGCTAATATGGTATTAAATAAAATTACAAAAAGTAAAAAGTATTTATTAATGCCGATGAATTCAGAAAATAAAATTAAATAAATTAGGCCATACAAAAAACCCATTACTAAAAAAGCACCCAAATAATTATTTTGAAAGCTAATATAAGAAGAAGTTATCTTAAGAATCAAACAAATGCTATATGCAAACCAAAATAATGAGGTAATTCCAATTGATAACTCAAGGAAGCTTGCTCCAAAAAAAATGGGCAGCATAATTAAAGTCACAAAAAATATTATTTGTTTAAAATCGATTTTTGATTCAGAAAGCATCAACCACTCTTTAATAAGCAGCAATCCTACGGCAAAGATAATGCTTAAAATAAGAATAATATTTTGCAAGTACAGAATTCCAAATAAACATATAACTAAGATTAATGCAGCGGGCAATCTTTGCATTATATTTTTATAAAGTTCTTTTACCAAAACGCCTCTCCGTGTTTGAAAATGCTTCTAAGCATTGTAGAAATTCTTCTTCAGTAAAATCTGGCCAAAGTGTCTCGGTGAATTGGATCTCAGAATAAGCTAGATGAAATAACAAAAAGTTACTAATTCTATGATCGCCGCCTGTTCTGATAAGCAAATCTAAATCATGAATCGGAGCTTTTAAATATTTAAAAATAGTTTTATCTGAGATCTCCTCAAGCGAGAGTTTATCTAATTTGATTTCTTTAGCTATTAGTTTTGTTGCCTGTATAATGTCTGCACGACCTCCATAACCTAGGGCAATATTTAATTTAAGCTTGGGATATTCAAATGCAGTTGATCTCTCAGCGTCTATTATGGCATCAATGACTGTTTCTCCGAATGAAAAATAATCTCCAAAAAAATTTAATTTTATTTCTTGCTTAATTAATTCTGGCAATTGGGAGTCTATTGCTTTGATAATAAGTTTCTTTATTCCCAAAATTTCTTTTTTAGGACGCGACCAGTTTTCAGTGCTAAACGCATACAAGCTAAGAGATTCTAGTTTAGCTTTTGCAGCAGACTCAACAATCTTTTTTACAACATCTACACCCTTTTCATGACCTGAGGTTACACTTAAAGCATTTTTTTTTGCCCATCTTCCATTACCATCCATAATAATTGCTGCATTTATTCCTGGAAGGTTGTGTGATGAGTTTTTACTTTCTTCCATTATGACTGGATATGGAATAACTAAATCTCTATAAGATCTTCTTCTTTTTGTTTAAGTTCTGCATCAATAAGTCCGATAAAGTGATCAGTTTCTTTTTGAACTAAACCTTCTATTCGCTTAAGATCATCCTCTGAAAAATCTCCAGCTTTTTGCTGGTCTTTTGCTGCATTGTTTGCGTCTCTGCGGGTGTTTCTAACAGAAATTCTAGAGTTTTCTGCCTCATTTCTTGCTTGCTTAATATACTCTTGACGTGTCTCTTCAGTTAAAGCAGGCATTGTCAGTCTAATTAGATCACCACTTGTGCTTGGGTTTAAGCCTAAATCAGATGCCATAATTGCTTTTTCTATCTCAGCTATGAGAGATTTATCCCATGGAGAGATGGTCAAAGTTCTTCCTTCTTCTACCGAGATATTAGCTGCTTGATTAATGGGAGTTAGGTTTCCATAATAATCAATTTTTACTGAATCAAGAATACTAGGATTAGCTCTACCAGTTCTAATTTTATTAAACTCATGTGCTAGAGCATCTATGGCTTTCTGCATCTTAGGTTTTATTTGATCAATAATTTCGTTCATAACTATGATATTAAAGTTCCAATTTCCTCACCGCAAGCGATTCTTTTCAAAGCATCATAATGGTTTAAGTTAAAAACCTTTAAAGGCAAACTATGATCCCTTGCGAGAGTTAAAGCGGTTGCATCCATAATCTTTAAATTTTGTTGAATTGCATCATCAAAAGAAAGAGAAGGATAAAAAATAGCATTTTTATCTTTTTCAGGATCAGTTGAATACACTCCATCAACTCTGGTTGCCTTAAGCATAATATCTGCTTGAGTCTCTATTGCTCTTAAACATCCTGCAGTATCAGTCGTGAAAAATGGATTGCCAGTTCCAGCTGTAAAAATTACAACAAAATCATTGGCTAAAAGTTGAATTGCCAGACGTCTATCATAATGCTCGGCAACACCAGACATTGATATGGCTGACATAACTCTAGTTTTGACACCAGCTCTTTCTAGGGCATCTCTCAAAGCAATCCCATTCATAACAGTTGCCAACATGCCCATATGATCCCCTGCAACCCTATCCATGCCCGCTTTACTTAACTTCTCTCCTCTAAAAAGGTTTCCTCCGCCTATTACGATTCCAATTTGGGCACCAAGTTCTTTACAATCTTTTACTGATTGAGCCATCCTATCTAATATTTTTGGATCTATGCCTTGATCATCATCTCCAGCAACAGCTTCTCCACTAAATTTTACTAAAAGGCGTTTATAACTAAGAGATGTCATTGTTGAAGTTGTTCGGCTACCTCTGCTGCAAAATCTTTAACCTCAACTTCAATGCCCTCGCCAACTTTAAAACGAGCAAAGGATATAATTGACGCATTGTTATCATTTAATAACTCCTCAATTGATTTATCTGGATCTTTAACAAAGCCCTGAGATAGCAAAGTTACTTCTGACAAAAATCTCTTTACCTTACCTTCCACCATTTTTTCCATAATAGATGAGTCTTTTCCCGAATCCTTTGCTTGAGCTACAAATATTGACTTTTCTCTTTCAAGTAATTCAGGATCTATATCTTCAGATCTAAGGCAACTAGGATTAGTAGCAGATACGTGCATAGCTAAATCTTTTGCTAAATCTTTGTTATCTGTACTAATAGAAATTATTGCAGCAAGTTTTCCGTCTGAGTGAATATATGATCCTATACAGCCATTAGATGGAACCTCAAGTGTTACTAATCTTCTTAGCTGGATATTCTCTCCAATTGATTGAATAAGGGTCTGTCTTTTCCCTTCAAATTCACCACTTAAATCACTTATATTGATAACTTGATTATTTGAAAGATAATTGACAACATCAGTTGCAAAGTCTTTAAACTGTGAATCTTTAGCTGCAAAATCTGTTTCTGAGTTAATTTCTACAATACTTGTGTATGCAGCATTCTCTGCAATCTCTACAACGCCGTCAGCTGCAACCCTGGAAGCTTTTTTCTCAGCTTTCAGTGAACTGTTTGCCCTAAGAAGATCTAAAGCTTTTTGTAAATCGCCATCAGTTTCAACTAATGCCTTTTTACATTCCATCATGCCTACACCAGACATTTCTCTTAACTCTTTCACTTGACTTGCAGGAATGCTCATTTTTTTTCTTCTTTAGAATCTTTATCAATATCTTCAGTTTCACTTGAATCTTCTGAAAGAACTTTATTAATCTGATCTACTGATTCGTCATTTAAATCAACTTCATCCTTGGCAATATCATCGCTAGACTCCTCTACATCAATTGGCATAACTTCTTCTGGCTCGCTCAACTCAGCTTCTTCAACAAGGTTTAATGCTTTTCCAGATGTTACCGAAGCTTTTTTAATTTTAATTGGCGTAACCTCATCATCGGATTGTATGTTTACCGCTCCTCCTTTTGAGGAAGCAAGGCCTCTAGCACATGCATCACTTATCACTTTTGTTATCAATCGAATTGATCTAATTGCATCATCATTACCTGGAATAATTTGATCTATGCCCTCTGGGTTTGAATTGGTATCAACCAAAGCAATTATTGGGATGCCCATTTTCTTCGCTTCAGTAACTGCTATTTTTTCATAAGCAACATCCACAACAAATAATGCGTCTGGAAGACCTTTCATCTCCTTAATACCACCAACACTTGCATCCAATTTTTCATACTCTTTGGTAATGTCCACAACTTCTTTTTTAGAGAGTTTATTAATTCTTCCAGATGATTGAAGTTCTTCTATGTCCAATAGTCTTCTAATTGAACCTCTAATTGTTTTCCAGTTTGTTAAAGTACCGCCTAGCCATCTTTTGTCAATGTATGGCAGACCGATCGCTGAAGCAGATTCTTTAATGGTTTTTGAAGCTGAGCGTTTTGTACCAACAAATAAAATTTTATTCCCCTTTGAACAAATCTCTTCAGCTTTGGATGCAGCAGCATTTAAACACTCTTGAGTCATCTCAAGATCAATTATGCTAATTTTTTTTCTAGTATCAAAAATAAAGGACTCCATTTTAGGATTCCAAAACCGTTGTTGATGGCCAAAATGAACGCCTGCGTTTAACAGGTCTTTTATAGAAACAATACTCACAATTTCCTCCGGGGTTATTCTCCGGTACCACATATAGTTGACCCAAACTTTATGAGCACCCCAACTATAATCTTTTTGGAACCTTCGGGATTTAAAGTGTGAGTATTTTATAGAAAAGTTTACTCAGATTAAAGCTTTTTATTTAAGAAATCAGCAAAGCTATATTCCCCAATTTCCATTGAATTGATTGATCTTGCTGCTTTCAAAGCTCCTGTTGCAAATACATCTCTGCTGCTTGCAATATGCTGAAAATTTATAATTCCATCCTCACTTTGAAATTCAATTCTATGAATTCCAAAGATATTCCCAATTCTATAAGACTGAACGTCTATTAAGCCGTTAATTTTGTTTGCATGATGACTTTCTAGAAATCTAATGATGTCTAATGCTGTCCCTGATGGAGAGTCCTTTTTATGTGTATGATGAATTTCAATAATTTTAACCTTAACAGTTGTGTTAATTGAAATAAGATACTTCTCGATTGAACTTTTTAAGTTTGCAATTCCAAGAGACATGTTCGGTGCAATTAAAATAGGAATAATTTTTTTTGCGGCTGTTACACCTTCAAAATGTTTGGCACTTAATCCTGTTGTTCCTGATATTAAAGGAATCTTATTTGTTACACAAAACCTCAAAGCATTAACGAATCCTTCGGGTGAAGAAAAATCTATTACAGCAGATACATCGATAGGATTATTCTCTTTTGCTAGAAAATCATTAACCTGAATATCAGACAACGTTTTACATTGAGCCTGAATTGCCTGACCCATTTTTCCGTTAAAACCATTAATTAATATATGCAATTTTTTATTTGTTATGAAATTTATCCGAAGCTTTTTTGAAAGACTGTTTTATTGGATGATGTTCATCACCTGCTATTGATTGAGCAAAATCTTTAAATGCCTTAATTTGTGCCTTTGAAAGATTGATCGGTGTTTCGACAACTACTCTGCATAAAAGATCGCCTCTTCTAGAATCTCGAACTGAAGAAGCGCCTTTACCCTTGATCCTAAAAATTTTACCTGTTTGTGTGTAAGCTGGAATTTTTAATGCAATTTTGGATTCCAGTCCAGGAACATTAATCGTTCCTCCCAAAATAGCCGTCTCAAAAGGGATTGGAGCTTCAAAATAAAGATCTCTTCCTTCTCTTTCGAAAATTTCATTTTGAGCAACCTGAATAACAACATATAGATCTCCGGTATGGCCACCTCTTGATGCACTGCCCTCACCAGAAAGCCTAACTTTATCACCATTATCTACACCAGAGGGAATGCTTATAGACAGTGATTTAGTTTCTTGTATCACTCCAGCTCCCCTGCAGACATTGCAATGATCCTTTATAATTCTACCTTCTCCTCCACATACATTACATGTCTGTTGAACTGAAAAGAAACCTTGTTGCATTCTCACCTGACCTGCACCATTACATTGACTGCAGGTAACAGGAACTGAACCTGGTTTGGCACCAGATCCTGAACATTCAACACATATTTTATCTACAGGTATCTTAATTGTCTTTTTGACACCAAGGATTGCTTCTTTTAAAGAAAGCTCTATGTTGTATTGGAGATCTTGGCCCCTTGCGGATCTTCTAGAGGAAGTACGTCCCCCAAATACATCTCCAAATATATCTCCAAATATATCTCCAAAATTAAAATCTTGAAACCCTCCTCCTTGTCCACCTCCCATTCCCTGAACACCGGCATGGCCGAATTGATCATAGGCTGACTTTTTCTCTGGATCAGAAAGTATTTCATAGGCCTCTGCAGCCTCTTTAAATTTTTCGTTAGCAGATGAGTCATCCGGATTTCTGTCCGGATGATATTTCATAGCTAATTTCTTAAATGCTTTTTTTAATTCAGCATCTGAAGCACTTCGAGAGACACCCAAGACCTCGTAATAGTCTCTCTGTGACATTATTTATTTTTCTTCTTCTTTAACTTCTTCAAACTCTGCATCAACCGTATTCTCGTCGCTAGAGTTTTCATCTGCAGTTTCAGAAGAACCTTCCTCAGCTTGAGGATAAAGTTTTTGAGTTAATGGAGTTAATACCTCGTTTAGATTTTTTGTAGCTTCTTCTATAGCTTCTAGGCTGTCTTGTTTGATTGCCTCCTCTAAATTCACTGTGGAAGTTTCTACTGAATCTTTTTCATCTTCAGTAAGCCTATCTCCAGCTTCTGAAATTGACTTTCTAGTAGCATGAACAAGCATATCTGCATTATTTTTTGCTTGTACAAGACTCTCGAACTTTTTATCATCCTCCGCATTTGCTTCAGCATCTTTGACCATCTTTTCTATATCGTCGTCAGACAATCCACTAGAGGCTTTGATAACTATAGACTGCTCCTTGCCAGTATTTTTATCTTTGGCAGCAACATTCAAAATACCATTTGCATCAAGATCAAATGAAACTTCAATTTGAGGAGTTCCTCTCGCAGCTGGTGGAATGTCTGTTAAATTAAATTGGCCCAAAGATTTATTTTGAGCTGCTTGCTTTCTTTCACCCTGAATAACATGGACAGTTACAGCTGATTGATTGTCTTCCGCTGTTGAAAAGACTTGAGATTTTTGAGTAGGAATTGTCGTATTTTTTTCAATCAAGGGTGTCGCAATGCCTCCCAGGGTTTCTATACCTAGTGTTAGGGGGGTTACATCAAGCAAGAGTACGTCTTTTGTGTCACCAGACAAAACTGATCCTTGAATAGCAGCACCTACTGCAACAGCTTCGTCAGGATTAAGGTCCTTCCTAGGCTCTTTTCCAAAAAAATCCTTTACTTTCTGTTGAACCATTGGCATTCGAGTCTGCCCGCCAACAAGTAATATTTCATTTATATCTCCAATGCTAAGTTTGGCATCTTCCAAAGCAAGTTTTAGTGGAGCAAGGCTTCTATCCACTAAATCTTCAACTAGAGACTCAAGTTTTGCACGAGTAATTTTGTGAACAAAATGTTTCGGACCAGAACTATCGGCAGTTATATACGGAAGATTTATTTCTGTTTGATCTGATGAGGAAAGTTCGATTTTTGCTTTCTCTGCCGCTTCTTTTAAACGTTGAAGAGCCATCGGATCACTTTTTAGATCAAAACCAGATTCTTTCTTAAATTCATCAACAAAATAATCAATTAACTTAAGATCGAAATCTTCGCCACCTAAAAAGGTATCACCATTAGTTGATAAGACCTCAAATTGGTGCTCTCCATCAACTTCGGAAATCTCTATAATAGAAATATCGAATGTGCCTCCTCCTAGATCATAAACGGCAACAACCGAGTCACCTTTATTTTTATCTAGTCCGTATGCAAGAGCTGCAGCTGTCGGCTCGTTAATTATTCGCTTTACCTCAAGACCAGCAATTTTACCTGCATCCTTGGTTGCTTGTCTTTGGGAGTCATTGAAATAAGCTGGAACTGTTATAACAGCCTCTTTGACTTCATGGCCAAGATACTCCTCTGCAGTCTTTTTAAGCTTCTTTAAAACCTCTGCTGAAATCTGAGGAGGTGCTAATTTCTTATCATCAACTTTAACCCAAGCATCTCCATTATCAGCCTTAATAATTTCATAAGGAACCATGTCCATATCTTTTTTGACAACGTCATCGTCAAACCTTCTTCCAATCAATCTTTTAATTGCATATAAAGTCTTTTCTGGATTCGTTACAGCCTGTCTTTTAGCAGGTGTTCCAACTAAAATTTCACTCTCATCAGAATAACCAATGACTGAAGGGGTAGTTCTACCTCCCTCTGCATTTTCAATTACCTTAGGTTGTTGTCCTTCTACAACTGCTAAGCAACTATTAGTTGTTCCTAAATCAATTCCTATAATTTTTGACATATCTATTTCTCTATTTACTAATTTTTAATCACGGAGACTCTGGCAGGTCTCACAACCCTGTCATGGAGCTCCCAACCCCTTTGAAATATATTTTCGATTTCATTATTCTCTTTTTTCGGATCCTTTGAAGTCATTACAGCTTCGTGTTTTATTGGATCAAACTGTTCATTAATTGGATAGATGGGTCTTATACCAAATTTATCAAGGGCTGATTCAAAAGATTTAAGAGTAAGTTCTACTCCTTCCTTATCTTCTTTTGTTGAATCATTGGAGAAGTTATTAAGTGCATGCTCAAGATTGTCCACAACAGGCAATAATTCATTAAGCAGTCTCTCTACGCCATATTTATGTGCTTTTTCAATATCAGCAGTATTTCTTTTGAGAGTATTATCAAGCTCAGCTCTTGATCTTAGAAGAGCTTCTTCAAGTTCCTGTATCCTTGTCTCTTCGTTTTCAGCCTCATCAACATCCTCATCAATTGAATCAATGAATTCTTCTTGGATTTCTTCAACATCGATAGTTTCTTCGGATGTAACAGAAATGTCTTCAGAGTTTAATTTATCTTTTATTTTTTGTTTTTTTGCCATCAATAAGCCCCTATGGTAAATATATAGGGGTGACCCTAGATGAGTTCAAGGGGTTAAATATAGATTTATTTCTTAGGTTTTACGTATAGAACCATCGTATGGTCGACTAGCTCATAACCAAATTCTTCAGCAATATCTTTTTGCCGCTGCTCAATCAATTCATCATTGAACTCATTTACAGTTCCACTCTCAAGGCAAATCATATGATCATGATGCTCATCTTCAGCAATCTCGTAAACAGAATGCCCATCTTCAAAGTTATGTCGCTTAACTATTCCAGCTGCCTCAAATTGAGTTAGAACCCTATATACAGTTGCTAATCCTACATCTTCTCCGCAGTTAATGAGCTGTTTATATATGTCCTCTGCGCTTAAATGATGCCCACTATTTATTCGCTCTTTTCCATGAGACTCCAAAGCTTCCAAGATTCTTATTCTTGGTAGCGTAGCCTTTAAACCAGCTTTTTTTAGATCAAAATTTTCTTTACTCATGAATTTTCCACTCTATACTCATTGAAAGTATAATCAATATACCTAATGAAGCAATTAACTAAACTATACATAATATCTTTTTTATCTTTTGGGTTGCTTGGTTGTTCATCTTTATCTCCATACAAAGTACCCATCTTACAGGGTAATATAATTGAAGAAAAAGATGTCGAACAGCTTTCAGAAGGTCTAACAAAAGATCAAGTTCAATACCTTCTCGGTACACCAATGCTTAATAGTCCATTACATCCCGATAGATGGGATTATATATATTCCGTAACGATTGGCGATCAATTAATTGGAGAGAAAAAGCTATCTTTAATCTTTGACGACAATCAAAAATTAAATACATGGACTCTACAAGAAAGTACTTTAAATAAAAATTAATTTTTGAGCATCCTTTGCTAATAAACAGAAAAAATTATAGGTTTTGTTCTGTTAGCTGTTTTTCAAATGCCTTCATAAATTTTGTTCCAATTTTTTCTATCAAGCTATGTTTTGCAAAAATCTTAAGAAAAAATGGCAGTTGAAATTTGGTCAAAAATTTAACCTTTGTATTTTTTGAATCTATTGATTCAAGGCTCCATATTGCTGAAAAGTCTTCGAACGGCCCTTTTGATTGTGAAATGCATACGTCAAAACCATCTGTTTTATTAATGGATTCAAATGAGTAAGTTTTATTCATTAATGAAAAAACTAATCTCCCCTTTACCAAATCATCTTCAGAGGATGACATCCTGGTTGATTGAATACATCCAGGTAAAAATTCTTTGTAGGCTTCAAAGTTATTAATTAGATTAAGAATTTCTTCAGGAGAGGCTTGAAATATTTCAGATCCTTCAAAGCTGCTCGACATATTTAACCAAGTAATTGATATATAAAAACTGATGCAACAAGCACTGGAGAAACAAACTTAATAAAGAATCTCCAAGTTTTGAAAATATTCACATTGGCAGCTGAGAGCTCTTCCATAGCAAGACGAGGTTTAAAAAACCATCCTGCAAAAATTGCTACAAGCATTCCACCTAACGGCATCAATATATTGAAAGTTAAATAGATGATTGAGTCCATGAAATTTCTTTCTCCAAGGAAATATTCATTTTCCCAACTGTTCAAACTAAGAATACTTCCAATACCAACAAACCAAATGATGAGTCCAAGGATTATTGCAGCAGCAGATCTTGAAAAAATATTATTCTCTTCAAAATATGCAACACTTGGTTCGAGCAAAGAAATTGCGCTGCTCAAAGCTGCAATGGATAACAACATAAAAAATGCCGGGCCAATAATATTTCCTAAAGGCATCTCAATAAAGATTGTTAATAGGCTCTTAAATACTAAGCCTGTTCCTTGTTGTGGTTCCATACCATAAGCAAAGATCATTGGAAAAATAGCAAGTCCAGCTAATATTGCAATCAGGGTATCCAAACCAGCAACGGTAAGAGATGTTTTAAAAATATCTTCTGACTTTCGCATATAAGATCCATAACACATGATGGAACCCATGCCTAAACTGAGGCTAAAGAATGCTTGACCCATTGCGCTTAAAAAAGTTTCAGGGTTAACCTTAGAAAAATCTGGAGTAAACAGATAGGCTAAACCTGCATTAAAATCTCCATTTATCATCGCATTGATCAGCATCACGATCATTAAAATGAACAAAATGGGCATTAATAGGCGAACCATTCTCTCAATACCTGCAATAACGCCTGATGCGATTATGGCAATGTTCATTCCTATGAAAATTGAGTGCCAGAAAAATAATGTCGACGGAGACCCTGTTACTTGTGCATATTGCTCAAAAGATGAAATATCTGTATTTGGCATAGCTGCGATTCCAATATAGTTAATACAAATTCCAGCAAGAACGCTATAAAAAGATAAAATTAAAACCCCAGAAAATAATCCAGTCCACCCTACTGATTGCCAGTAACCAGATTTACCAGAATCAATTGCAGCTTTTTTCATGGCACTTACAGGACTGTGTTGAGAATATCGTCCAATCATTATTTCAGCCATCATTATAGGAAGGCCAACAACCAGAATGCAGCCTAAATATATCAAAACAAAAGCACTACCTCCAGCCTCTCCTACTTTGTAAGAAAAACCCCATATATTTCCTAAACCCACAGCAGATCCAGCAGCTGCTAATACAAAAGTCCACTTTCCAACCCAGGTAACTGACTCAGAAATATTCTTTGAAGAACTAATATTCATATTTTATGTGTATGGATTATTCAAAAACGCAATTGAAGATATACAACATATTGTAACTAAGTTTGTAATTAAATTTCGTGCATTTGCATATTTAATATTAAGTTGAAAATATTCACTGTTTTGTCTTTCAAATCTAAGAAAAGCATGAAGCGATATAATGAGCAACACAAGACTTGAAGTAAGGTTTACAAATGAAGTTAATGCTACTCCAAGACCTAAGATAGAAAAAACAATTGCAATCCAAAGATTTTTTGATGAAGAATGTTCATTTTTCCAGCCCCAGATTATGCCGCCCAAAAAAGCAACAATAATGCCTCCATAAATTGCTAAAGCTTGAATGGATTTTACGGCTAAATTAGGATTAAAAATCCATGGAATTAATGCAAAAAAAACAAATAAGCTCAAACCCCAATATATAAGTGTTACTTTAGTCTCCTGCATATACTGCCTCAAAATTTGCAAATAGTTTTAACAGATTCATAATTATGATGATCATTATGAATGCTAAGAATAATAATATCATCGTAAAGAATAAAAATGCTTCAAGAAATTACCACTTGAGTGACAAATACCAAGCTGGATTAGTGCTTGAGGGATGGGAGGTAAAAGGTTTAAGAAATGGAAAAGTGGATGTTAAGGACTCATATGTTACCTTAAGAAATAAAGAAGCATGGATTATTGGTTTGAAAATTGATGCTCCAGCATCATTAAAAAATGAAAATATTGACCCCACCAGATCAAGAAAATTACTTTTAAATAAAAAAGAAATTAATAGAATACTTGATGCAATTAGCCAGCAAGGCCTTACATGTGTTTTGACTTCTCTTTATTGGAAAGAAAATAAAATTAAATGTGATATTGCTATCGGAAAAGGTAAAAAAACCTACGATCAAAGAGAAGATGTCAAGCGGAGAGACTGGAATCGTGAAAAACAAAGAATTTTGAAAAATTCAAATCGTTAGTCATTTTAATATATAATCACTCACCCCATGGGGGCGAATTGGGTTCGACGTTTTTATTGGATTCCAAAGCGCATGCCAAGATTGTGGTAACTCTTGTAAAACATACTACAAAAAAATTAGTTGCAGAAAACGACAACTACGCTTTAGCTGCTTAATTAGCTAACCAATGCAAAAATTGTCTATGGTTTGAAGCATTGGCAAATTACATAGACTAGTTTTATTGTGGAGTCTTAACGCAGTAAAATCAAAACTAATCTAGACTAACCTTAGATATCCTGCTCTTCGGGTCATCAAGGTGAAACAAAAAGAATGAGCTAAGCATGTAGAAGTTAGGCTGAAGGACTAGCGGACGCGGGTTCAATTCCCGCCGCCTCCACCATTCATGAAGTTTTAAGTATTTTTAGATTTTCCAAAAAAAATGAAATTACTGGCTACTTTACTTATATTAAATTCATCATTAAACTACCGCCTCAAACTTGATATATATGGCTAATAGTAAACAAGCAATCAAAAGAGCTCGTCAGAATGCAGATAGGTACAAACTTAAGCATTCTCAAAGATCTCAAGCTAGAACAGCAGTAAAAGCAGTTAGAAATGCAATAGCTGAAAATAATAAAGAATCAGCATCTGCTCTTTTACAAACTGCCCAAAAGGTATTAGATTCTGCTGCCTCTAAAAAAGTGATTCATAAAAATGCTGCCGCTAGAACAAAAAGCCGTTTGGTCAAGGCTGTAAAATCAATCAGTTAATTCTGAATTTCAGACAAATCGTTCGCAATCATTCCAAGCAATTTGTTTGTGTTGTCACCTGTATAACCCGAAATAATTTCAATCCCCTCATATTTTTGATTAAGAGATGACATTTTTTTTCTTATTAGTTCAATGAAGCTCGACTGCATCTTCTTAGTAATCGTATCTTTTTTATTAATAGCAATCCATATACTTTTGTCGAGCAAACTTGGATCAAATATTTTTAGCTCCTTTAATAGAATATAAAGCTGATCTTCAATTGAGCTTTCAATATTTTGAGGGTCTAGCAAAAGAAGTAAATGGCCTGTTCTGGAAATATGTTTTAAAAAGTTTAGACCTAAACCAGCTCCTTTTGATGCTCCCTCAATCAAACCTGGAATGTCAGCAATAATAAATGAAGTATCAAAGATTTGAACTGTGCCTAAATTTGGGCGTAATGTTGTAAATGGGTAGTCTCCAATCTTAGGGCGAGCGGCTGATATTTTATTTAAGAAAGTAGATTTTCCAGCATTTGGAAATCCAACCAACCCAACGTCAGCAAGAGAGCGTAATTCTAATCTAATAGAAATTTCATCACCAGGCCAACCTAAAGTATGACGCCTTGGGGCCTGATTAGTGCTAGATTTAAATCTAAAATTTCCCACTCCTCCCTCTCCGCCTTTAGCAACAAGATAATTAATACCTTCTTCACAGCAGTCATAAATAATTTTGTTTGATAAAGAGTCAAAAATTACAGTGCCTTTTGGTACTTTAACAATAAGATTTTTTGCATCTTGACCTGTTCTTTTTTTACCTGCGCCAGCGCCCCCATTATCAGCAATTAAATACTTTATATTTCGGAAATTTACCAAGGTATTGAGGTTAGGATCTACTTTAAAAATTATATCTCCTCCTTTGCCACCATCGCCCCCATCAGGCCCGCCTCTAGGAATAAATTTTTCTCTTCTAAAACTTGCACAGCCTGCACCACCGTTTCCAGCTCTTGCTTCTAACAGAGCTTCATCGATGAAATTCATGATTTACTGTGAGATGACGTTGACTGTCTTTTTTTGCTTGATTCCCTTATAGGTAAACTGCACCTGTCCATCTGAAGTAGCAAACAAAGTATGGTCTCTTCCCATACCAACATTTTTGCCAGGATGAGTATTTGTTCCACGTTGACGAATTATGATTTCGCCAGATTTTACAGTTTGGCCACCAAAGCGCTTTACACCCAGTCTCTTTGAGTTCGAATCTCTGCCGTTTTTACTGGAACCACCTGCTTTCTTATGAGCCATTTCTACTTACCTACTTTAATTTCTTTTATCTTTATTTGAGTATATTTTTGTCTATGACCTATTTTTCTAATGCTATGTTTTCTTCTGCGGAATCTTAAAATAGTAACTTTATCACCCTTTACTTCCTCAACTATTTCAGCAACAACTTTAGCATTTTCTATGTAAGGTTGACCAATTTGAACATCGTTACCGTCAACATAGAGCATTACATTTTCAAAAGCATAATCAGCCCCTGATTTTTCATGCAAAAGGTCAACCTCTAGGACTTGACCTAACTCAACTTTGTGTTGTTTTCCACCTGCTTCTATTACTGCGTACATAGTTATCTCTAAAGGTGGCAAAATATACGCTTTCTAGAGGAAATTATCAATACTTATGTATAATTTTAGGCTTCTAACAATTGAAGATGAACTATCTAAAACCAACAACAAAAAATGAACTCAATAGAGTTCAAACTGTTTTAAAAAAAGAACTTGCTAGTGAAAAAATCATTCAAGATATTTATGAATACATTTTTAATACAGAAGGTAAAAAAACAAGGGCTTTATTAAGTTTATTGTCCTCAAGATCTTCAAAAATAAAGTCGGCTCAAAGAATCGATTTAGCTAGCATTATTGAACTTTTACATACTGCAACATTAGTTCATGATGATGTTGTTGACGAATCAGAGGTCAGACGAGGCAGTAAGTCAGTAAATCAAGTATGGACAAATTCATACAGTGTATTAATAGGTGATTTTATTTATTCAAAAGCCTTCATATTAATGGTAAAGCTTGGCATTCCATCCATCTTAGATGAATTAGCTAAAGCGACCAATGACATAGCAAGGGGAGAAATTATTCAATTAGAGCTATGTGAAAAAAAAGAATCCATTAAGCTCAATGAATTATTGAAAGTTAGCTATCTTAAAACAGGCAGGCTTTTTGAAGCGTCTGCAAAAACTGGAGCAATGCTTGCAGAAAAATCTCCTGAAGAAATTAAAAACTTGGGATTATTAGGAAGGGCTTTGGGCACTGCTTTCCAAATACAGGATGATATTTTAGATTATGCAGCTCTTAAATATGATACAGGCAAACCTGCTTTTAAAGATTTTAAAGAAGGGAA
>CACBPT010000008.1 GCA_902541245.1 uncultured SAR86 cluster bacterium
ATATCTATAATCCTAGGAAGCAAGGATAAGTTGGTTGATTTAAAGGCCGTTGAATCATTTTCAAATATAGTGCCATGTAAAACTCACACTGTTGAAGAAGCAGGGCATTTCCTATTTTTTGAGCAACCCAATGAGCTTAGTAAACTAATTTCTCAACTTGCTTAATAATTAGCCTAAGTCCAAATAAATAAAATCATTGGAATTGAAATGGCAACAATGACACATTCCAATGGCAGACCCAAACGCCAATAATCTCCAAATTTATAGTTACCAGGAGCCATCACCAAAGTATTGCATTGATGCCCAATCGGCGATAAAAATGCACAACTTGCCCCAACAGCTACTGCCATTAAAAAGGGTTCAACCGGCTGCCCCACTTGGAGAGCAAGATTTGCTGCAATAGGAGCCATGATCACTGCAGTTGCCGCATTATTGACAATATCTGATACAAACATTGTGATCACCAAGATCATCAAGATCAACCATGGAAGAGCCATGCCATCAGTAGTTGTAGATATGAAATTGGCAATATTTAGTGAGATTCCAGAAGTCTCGAGCGCCTGCCCAACAGGAATCATAGCTGCAAGCATAACAACAACAGGCCATTCAATGTTTCTATAAAGATTGCCGTTTAGAACTCTTATTGAGATAAAAGCTATGACACATAGCAAGAAGGCTACAACAATATCAACGACATTAAACGCAGTTAGGCCTATTGCTAAACTAAAGAAGACCAAGCTTTTTAAAAGGCGACTCCTGCTTGGAATGGTTTGAAGATCTCTTTCCATTAGAGGCATTAATCCTAAATGTTTAATCCGTTCTTTGACACCCTCATCATCAATTGTTCTGACTCCTAACAACAAGACATCTCCAACTTTAAATGCCTCCCTAGCCAGCCTGGTTCTAAATTTTGCACCTTGTCTCCACAAGCCAAGTAAGGCTAAATCTTCTGATGCAAGTCTTTTAAGAAATTCATGCTTTCGTCCAATTAGTCTTGAGCCAGCGGTTACCATGACTTCAATTTCAGCTAAATCAGATTCTTTGACAGTTATTAAATCATCTGCAATTTCAAATCCGAGGGCTTCTTGGATTTTAGAAATATCATCAGGCGATGTTTTTATTACTAAAGTTTGCCCAGGTTGAATTTTTCGACCCATCGAAACTCTTGATACGCTTCCACTTTCATTGACCAAGCCCATAACTTCAGTCTCTTGGCCTGAAATCTTTTTAATTTCGGACAGTCTCATTCCAATTGCTTTACTGTCTTCTTTGACCCTAACTTCAAAAAGATAGTTTTTTAGATCAATGAGTCTTGTTATATTGTTGGTGTTTTCTCTGATCTTAACCAGTTTAAATCCAATAACTGCAATGAATATAACGCCCAGTATGCTAACCGCTAGGCCAACGAATGAATAGTCAAAGAAATTAAACGCCACGCCTGTGTAATCTTGTCTATACTGCGCAATGATAATGTTAGGAGGGGTACCAATAACAGTATTCATTCCTCCAAGGATGCTGGCAAAAGCTAATGGCATAAGAAATTTTGAAGGATTCCACTCCATTTTTTGACACAGTGAAAGAGTGATTGGCAATAACAATGCCATGGCACCAATGTTGTTCATAAACGAAGATAAAAATGCTGCAACGATCATGATTAATATCAGATATTGATTTTCGCCTAAAGTGAGTCGAGAGATAAGATTACCTGCTAAACTGACCATTCCAGCCTCTTGCAAGCCTCTGCTGATTAAGAGTACTAAAGCTACCGTAATGACAGCTGGGTGTCCAAAGCCTGAAAATGCATTTTCTGCAGGCACAATTCCAAGTAAAACTAATGCCGCAAGACATACAAGAGTAACAGCATCATATCGCCACTTTCCCCAAATAAGCAGACCTATCAAAACACCTATGGTTAACGCAAGAATCGTTTGATCAGTCATATCTAACTTTTACACCTTTTATGTGAAACATCTAAGGACATCCTAACCAAAAAAACACAACATGTAATTACTATTTGAGTTTATAGATAAGAATTTTTTATATCTGTTATGCAAGTTATACTGAACCAATGAAAAGATTACTGGATATCATGAATAATTTATTTGGGTTAGTCATCGCTCTAAATATTTTTCATCAAATTGTCTCAAGCACAGGGTACCTTGCTTTAAGCATTCCAATCATCAAAATACTTTACTGGGCGTCAATCATCATTTTTGCAATAGAATTAATACTCCGAATAGGTAGTGAAAAAAAACTCTCTTTTTTAATTTCAATCGATACCCTTGTTCTAATTAATCAACTCTTTTTTTCTGTATATGATTTAAGAATTTTAAGATTATTCAGACTATTCGATATTTTCAGCCAATCCAAATTTTTATCGCCTACAAATACTCTCATTAAGACAATTGTTAAACAAAAAAATGCTTTGCTGGGATCACAGATTATGGTGATTTCAATATTATTAATTGTTTCAACATTTATCTACTTTCTTGAATCAGCTGTCCAACCGGAAGTTTTTGGCAGCATACCCTCAACCATGTGGTGGGGCATAGCAACTCTTACAACTGTTGGCTATGGAGATGTAGTGCCAATGACAGATTTAGGCAAGTTATTGGCAAGCTTTACGATGCTAGTGGGTATTGGTATGTTTGCATTGCCGGCAGCAATTCTAGCCTCTGCATACTATGAGGAAATTCAAAAGAAAAACTTTTTGGTCAGCTTTGAAGCTATTGCTTCTGTGCCTCTATTTCAAGAGCTCCCAATTGGAGCTGTTGGAAAAATTAATGAAAAACTACAAGTAATTCTTTTGGCAGAGCATGAAACAATATTTTCAAAAGGTGACGAGGCTGACTCTATGTTTATCATTGAATATGGCAAGGTCAAAGTTGAAATAGACAATCCAGTTTTTTTAGTAGCAGGAGATTTTTTTGGAGAAATGGGTCTGCTGGGTAATGCACCTCGAAATGCAACCATTACAGCCGCTGATGATACAAAATTACTTGAATTAACAAAAGCAGATTTAGAGGAACTTTCAGAAGAACATCCTGGGCTGTTTAAAGAATTAGAGTTAAGCGCTTCTTCGAGAACTTCTAGTTAATCATCGCCCTTATCAGGGGCAGCAGAATGAGAAATATCTTTTGATTTTAAGCCATCTGAAGAATATTCAGATATGTCTAATGGATCTGTATTTTCGACGTAAACCGAAGTAGAAGGGTAAGCAAATTCAGAACCATTGCTACGCACTATTTTAATTATTTCAAAAATTAGATTTTGTTTTATTTTAGAAAAATCAGTTAGTCCAACAGGGTCTGTATAACATAAAACACGCAGATCAATGGAGCTAGAAGCTAGCTCTTCAGTTCTGGCAAATGACTCTTGGCCAGGATTTATTGCAAATTCTTCGGAAGTATTGATGAAGGTTGAAATCTCCTCACAGATTGTTGCTAGCTGCTCTTGGGTAGTTGAATAGATCAAGTTTATCGTCCAGCTAATTCTGCGATACTCCATGTTGCCATGATTGATAACCTTTACATCGGAAAGATCTTTATTAGGAACAAGCATAGGAGCCGTATCAAACATTCTGACTAAAGTTGATCGAAAGCCTATATCTTCAACTATGCCATGCAACGAGCCAGGAACTTCAATTCGATCACCTGGCTGAAATCTATTTTCACCAATAATTAAAAGACCTGAGATTAAATTTTTAAATAAATCTTGCGCACCAAGCGCTACAGCCACTGAAAACAACCCAAGACCTGCGACTAGGGGGCCAATCTGTATGCCAAAAATATCTAAGATTATCCCAAGACCAATGATCCAAATAATGATTCGCGCAGCTCTTTCAAGCCACATGGTCATGGATCTAGTTAAAACCGAGCTAGAGGTAAAAATTTGAAAAACTGGAGCAATACTATTAGCTAAGGCACTAAAAATTGTAAAGGCTATCATGGCTTTAACAAGATTAGTTGCAAAGGTATCAGCAACGCCCGATAAAGGTAGATAAACCGTTATAAAATAAAGAGCAACCGTTATAGGTATATAGCCCAAGGGTTTTTTTAAAGATTCTAAAAGGACATCGTCAATCTCTGAGTCAGTATTGGCGGTGAGAGTTTCCAACCATTTTAGTACTCTGCCAACAAAAAATGCTCTCCCAATGGCGCCAGCTATAAATATCAACAAAGAAACAATAATTTCTGTGATACCAATGCCTAGGAAACCTTCATCCCAAACATTCATAATAATCTCTGTTAATCCTTCCATAGTTCACTCAAATTATATGAAAACATCGTTGAAATAGACTCATCTGATTTCTCTGCCAGCATCGGTGGATCCGAGTCGTGAAAAGATGAATATTGCAACATTATTTTAAAATCTTTATTTACCTTAAAATCTATGGCTAGAATCATACTTGTTTTGTAGTCATTCTCAAAATCATCAAGACTTGGTTGGAAATAGATTGTTGGATTAAAAGAAATATTTTCAGCTAGTTCAAAAATATTGTGAAGATAAAAACCAAGGCGATCTGTCTGCATGGATTTTCCCACAAGATCTGTCTCATCTTCGCCCAATAAACCGGCGCCAAATCGAGCAGTTTTTGACAGCTCATACCTTAATCCACCGCCAAACACCGATCTTTTTTTATAATTTCGAAAGGGATTTTCACTGTACTGAGCAAAGATTTCCCAATTAACTTGCTCCTCTCCAACTAAAATGTATCTGCCGTGCATGAAGGTTGATTCATCCATGGTAATTTCATTAGATTTTCTCTCACTTTGCTGCAGAATAAGAAAAGACTCTGCATTTTCAGAGTTATTATCAAACCTGAGTTGAAGTGAGTAATAGTCTCTGTCTCTGTTTCCTCTAGATGCGTCAAGACTAGCTGAAATATTAGTAAAAAATCCTATTTCTCCTTCTCGTCTTAAATCTTCAATGTTTACAATAGCTTGTGTTAGAACGTTTGAAGATAAGGCACTAAAAACAGCAACAAAGATAAATTGAAGCTTATTTATTTTGTGCAACATAAACTCCCTCCCATCCAGCAGGTGGCGGATTAGTTGTAAATTCATCTATCCTTAATTTCATATGCTCGTAGTATAGTGCAAGCTCTTTAGATGATGAGATTAATTCATTGATTAAAATCTTGGCTTGCTCCCAGTCTTGAGAACGATATTTATCCAAGAAATTCATATGTTTTGTCAGGCAATCATTGGTTAATTTTGCATTTGATTCAAAACACGTAAAAATTGTTTCTGCAGCTGTCTTACCTTTAACTGCAATTTTATCTATTTCAATGATTTGAAAAGCAGAATTATTTAAAAAAGTATTTTCTCCTATGATCATGCTCAGTCCGTAGTTAGATGACTGGCTTTCAAGTCTAGAAGCTAGATTTACAGCATCGCCTAATACTGTATAGTCGAAGCGCTTATCAGATCCCATGTTGCCTACGATGCATTCTCCAGAATTAATGCCAATGCCTATTTCCAACTTGAAATTTAGACTATCTTTCATCTCTTCGTTTAATTGAGACAAAGCTTTATTCATAGCATGAGCTGCCTTAATGGCTAATTCGCGGTGGTCAACTTGATCAGTAGGCGCATTCCAAAAGGCCATAATGCAATCACCCATGTATTTATCTATGGTGCCACCATGATCCAAAATTGCATTTGATAAAACGGTAAGTAAACGGTTAATGAGTTGCGTAAGAGCTTCAGGATCATCTTTGTATTGTTCTGAAATTTTGGTGAAACCTCTTATGTCAGAAAATAAAAAAGTCATCTCTTTTCTTTCCCCCCCTAGCACCAATGCATCGCTTGACTCAGCTAGGCGATTGACCATTTCTGGAGATAAATATTGCGCAAAGGCACCTCTAACTCGACTGCGCTCAAGTTCAGTGAACAAGAAATTAAAGAAAGTAATGGCTATATATGCAATCAATGAAATGATTAAAGGTGAAATTGGGTCTACCAAAAACAGTTTTGATTTAAAGAAATAGTAGCTTGAACCAATAATTCCACCAGAACCCACTACAAAAATACTTAATCCTCCAATCGGGCCTAAAGCTTGGATGGCAAGAGTGATAAGTAAAGCCAAAACTAATCCAGCAACAAACTCGGCTCCAAATAACCAATCTGGTCTTTGTAAATATTCGTTAGCAAAGATTTGTTGAATAAATTGAGCAATGACAGTTACTCCAGGAATATTTTTTTCAACTGGAGTTGAGCGGAGGTCTAATAATCCGGAGGCTGAGGTACCAACCAATGCAACCTTACCCTCAAAAAATTCTGGTTCAATAACTCCTGATAAGACATCAGCAGCTGAAACAGTCTGAATATTTTTTGATGGAGCAAAATAAATCCAAGCATTTCCGCTTGCAGAGGTTGGAATAGTTAGGGAGCCTAATTTGACATGATTGATGCCGGTTTGCGATCCAAACGCTTCTTCACTCGAAGCGTTTGAAGATTTTATTTGATAAGTCGATGCCCCAATAGCAACTCTTGTGATTTCCAATGCAAGGCTTGGAATCAATTGATCACCAACTCTTTCAAAAGTAGGCAGTTGACGAACTATTGCATCATTGTTACCTATGCTCATTGACCCGATACCTTGGGCAGCATCTTCTAAAGACTTGATATTACCTTGAACGCCAAGATAGTTTGCAAGAAATTGTTTTGGATCATCGCCTTGAGTCACCAATCCATACTTATTGCTGATACTTGATGATTGATTTTGATTACTTAAGGCTTGACCCAGCACAACTGTGCCGTGATTTGCAATGGCATCTGCAAATAATTGATCATTGTTGGGAAGGGCATTTAATTCTTTGCTTAGAATTTCGTTTTCAGGGTAGAGTGAAATTAAATTCTGTGGATTAGATCTATCAGGTTCAGCAAAGACTATATCAAAGCCCAAAGCTGCAGCTAAATATGCTTGATTGGTTAATTCAGCTAAGGTATTCCGTGACCAAGGCCATTGACCAATTTGGGCAAGAGAATTGTCATCTATGTCAATTATTACAACAGGATCTTCAGCATAAATATTTCTTGGTAAGATTTCTTGAAAAGCATCAAAAGAAAAATTTTGTAAGTTCGTAAAAATTTGAAAAGGATTGATTAAGGGTAAAAAACTAATCAACATAGCGAAACCAAGCAAACCATAACGGATAAATTGTTTGCTGCCCTTTTTCATATGGCAATTATAACCCCCTAGATCCTTTCCTTATTGAAGGAAGGAATTTAAATGATAAATTGTCATCTTTTCATTATAATGTTGTAAATTTTTAATAGATACTATAAATCTATTAGTGAAATGAAGTGTAAATTATGGGCCATAACTTTGGCATACCTTATCTTTGCATGCATTGATTTGTCTGCTCAGAATGTAGCTCCCACAATATCTGATCCTCAGGCGCTTGAGGCTATTGAGAAGAAAAAAGAAGAGGTTTTTCAGCAACTTTTTAAGGATCCAACCAATCTTTCACTGCTATTTGAATATGCCAACTTATCAATAATAGTTGGAGATTTAGAGGGGGCTATTGGAGTTTTTGAGCAAATGCTAATTTATGATTCAGCTCTTCCCAGGATAAGATTAGAGCTTGGCGTTTTATATTTTCGTTTAGGCGCCTTTGCCTTAGCAAATAACTATCTTAAAAGTGTGAAGGAATACGATCCACCGCCAGCAGTTCTTGATAAAGTCGATCAATTCTTAGCTGCCATAGAGGATGCAGAGAATCCGATTCAATGGCAACAAAACATCAGCATAGGTTTTAAAAGAACCACCAATGGTAACTCAGGCATCAACGCTGATTTTATTGAGATTGGAGATTTTCTCTTAGATTTAGATTCAAGCTCAAAAAGGAAGAGTGATCGATCACGGCTCATGAATTATTCATTAAATATTACTCATGATCTCAAACACCCCAGAGGTGACAATGCTCAGTACTTTTTTGCATATGGGGCAGATCGTTTGGATACATTCTCTCAATTTGATATTCAAACAAATATCTTTTCAGCTAGAAGGAACTTTAATCTAGATGAAAATTATTTTTCTTTTTTTAATTTAGAAGACGCTGTTTTTGCCCCTAACATTAATTTTCTTAGGGTGGTGCTAAATAGGGAAGAGATTTTGCAAAGTATCAGAACCTCATTGGACTATAGCGGCCAGTTAGACAATGGATCTTCGATGCTTTTTAGTTATTATAAAGATGCAAAAGCCTTTGATACCAGTTCACAAAAAAATGGCCACTTAACTGGCGTCAGCTTTGGTCAAAGCTTTGTTGGCATGGGCTCTCAAGCTCTAATAGGATATAAATTATCCATAGAAAACTATAGAGCAAATGCTAAATATGAATATTTTGAAAATTATGGGATTGAATTTAGTTATGCTCAGCCCCTAGGTAACAACTGGCAGTTTTCTTCCAAATACTCTTTTCAGGATAAGACTCATGATGATGATTATCCTTTATTTGGCGATCGACATGATCAGCTGGAAGCGTTGAGATTTAATTTACTTAAACCCTATGGCAGCTGTTGGTCATTCAATTTTGGCATGGTTTTTTCAGATAGCAAAAGTACCATCAACATATATAAAAGACGATCTAATAATTTTACTGCACAAGTTAACTATCAATGTTTCAAATAATTATGAAGATTGTAAATAAAGTTACATTATTTCTTTTGCTTTTGAGTGTTAACTCTGCTTTTTCTCAAGAACAAATAGGCGTCGCATCTGCGGTTAATAAAAACACAACCGATCTTACACTTGAACAAGAACGTAAGCTCATTGATGCCGGATATGAAATCATCCAAAACCATACCATTGAAACTGATGAAATTGGGCGTGCTCAAATGTTGTTATTGGACGGTACAGCATTTTCGGTTGGCCCAAATTCAAGCGTTATCTTAGATAGATTTATTTATAACCCGGAGACTGCTGAAGGTTCACTTGAGGTTACGGCCAGGGGTCTACTGAGGATAGTTGGTGGCAAAGTTACTAAAAAACAACCTGCGCTTATTCGTACTAATTCTGCCACGGTTGGCATTAGAGGCGGCATAGGTATTGTAAAAACTGAGGGCACACAAACCACAGCAACTTTTTTATATGGTGACGAAATGACGGTCACACCCAACTGCGTTGACCTAGATTCTTTTGGCGACCAATGTTCAGCCGATTATCAAACCACTGTCACCGAACCAGGTTTTTCTGTAACTGTGGAGGATGAAGACTCTGAACCAAGCGAGCCAGTTGAAGTCACCGAAGAAAGCTTGGATGAAATGCAAGAGGACCTGGAAGCTTCTGATGAAGAGCCTGAGGATTCTTCTTCAGCCGAAGCTGACGAATCCGAAAATGATCAAACTGAAGAGGATTCTTCATCACCTGAGGCTGAAGAATCCCCAAACGAAGATGCTAACGAAGAAGAATCTGCACCAATTTCTAGTGATGAAACTGAGGATAATAATGAACCTATTGAGGAGACTCCTTCTGCAGAAGAACCAGCAGATACCAATGACGATGCAGGTGATTCCAGCGATGTAGATGTAGATGAGAGCATGCTTGATTCTTCAGGAGTGTCTGAGGCCTCATCGGATGTGGAACCAGAGGATCTAGGCACAGCAGATGCGTATGAGGCTGAGGTAGAGGCAGAAACTGTTGAAGCAGACGACATGAATGAAGATCCTACTGAGGATATCGGTGAGGCAGCAACAGAAAGTACTCAGGAGGCGGCAGCAGAAGTTGCGCCCATTTTTCAAGTTGACAATGCCGATCCTAAAGAATCCATCGATGAAAATATTAATAATGAAGTTTTAGCTGCGTTAACTTTTATTAATCCCGGTGATCTGTCTTTTACAGTTTCAATTTCTGGTGATGATGCAGATTTTGTGCAGTTTGATGATGAGAGTTTTTCTATCATGCTTACAAAGGCATTAGATTATGAAACCCAAACCAGTCTTAATTTTGTTGTCACCATTGAATCAGAAAATGGAGACACTTCTGAAATTTTATTCGACCTTAGTGTATCCGATATAGATGAACCCGTAGATCTATCATCTGCACTGACCGCTGATTCATTTGCAGAAAATCTTGATGTAGGCTCGGTCATTGCTGAAACTTCAGCTATTGATCCAGAGGGGGGAGAAATTACCTATTCACTTTCAGGTGAGGGTAGTGATGATTTTGAAGTGGATGCGGATGGAAATATTTCCATTAAAAATCCTTTGGACTATGAGAGCATCACCGAATACTCATTAACTCTCTCAGTTAGTGATGGCAATAATATTTCAACTCAGGAAATATCGATTGTTATCGCAGATATTAATGAAGCTCCAGTGGTTTCAAGCGTTATTAACTCAGACTCATTTGCTGAGGATATATCCACCGGCTTTGCCATAGCATCTATAGATGCAACTGATCCAGAGTCATCTGACATTACTTTTTCCCTTTCTGGCGACGGCAGCGACTTATTTAGCATTGATGCAGAAGGTAACATCACATTAGCTGGTAATTTTGATTACGAAACTAGTGCTAGTTATAACATTACCATTTCAGCCAGTGATGGTGAGAATATAACTACTTCTGAAATACTCATTTCAATAAGTGACGTCAATGAAGCACCTACCTTATCAGCGGCAACTTCTGCAGCTTCATTTGCTGAAGATATCACCACAGGTTCTCAAATCGCTACCTTCACTGCAATTGATCCTGAGGCTGGAGATATGACATATTCTTTATCTGGAACTGGAAGTGAGCTTTTTTCCATCGATGCTGCAGGAAATATCACCCTCAATTCAAATTTTGATTTTGAAACAGCATCAAGTTACAGCTTAACCTTGACAGTGACCGATGGTGTTCATCAAGTGTCTGAGGTCATCTCTATAACAATTACAGATGTTAATGAGGCTCCTACTTCCTCTATTGCAATGACTTCAAGCTCTTTTTCAGAGGATGTTGCAGTTGGGACAACCATTGCTAATGCATCCGCAACTGATCCTGAGGGTGGCAGCATTACTTACACTTTAACGGGCGAGGGCAGTGATAAATTTACAGTTGATAGCAATGGCAACATTTCACTCAGCGGTGCCCTGGATTATGAGACAGTCTCATCATTTTCATTTACTTTGACCGTTAGCGATGGAGTTAATTCAACCTCTGAAGTAATTAGTTTCTCAGTGCTTGATGTTGTTGAGCTCTCCATTGCACTTGCAAGTAGCACCATCTCGATAAGCGAAGGCGCTGCTTCAGGATCTGCCGTCACAACCACCACGACAACCACCGATGGCAGTGGCACAGTGACCTACTCTTTATCTGGAACTGGCAGTGATAAGTTTAGTGTTTCCAGCGATGGCACCATCACCACCAACGGTTCTTTAGATTTTGAGACGACTTCATTATACTCCATCACTTTAACGGCAACAGATGGTACCAGCACAGTGACAGAGACATTTACAGTCAATGTTACCAATGAAGTAATCAATGGCCTGTCTGTAACCCTTGCCAACAGTGGTGCGGCGATAGGGGAAAGTTCAAGCTCTGGTAGCAGCGTGGCCTCATCAAGCATCAACAATCCAGATAGCGATTCTGTGACTTACTCTTTAAGTGGGACTGGCAGCAGTAATTTTAGTGTCGATAGTAGTGGTAACGTTATCACCAATGCAACTTTAGATTTTGAAACTGCAAAAAGTTATTCCTTAACGCTCACGGCAACCACAGGAGATACGACTGTCACCGATACCTTTACCGTCAATGTGGGCAATGTAGAAGAGCTTGAATCAGCGGTGCTGCGTTATTCTGCAGCTTATAATTCAGTTTCTAGAAGTGGCTTTAGCGCCACTGCTACCCGTGGTCCATCTGGATCAAGCCTCGCTGCATACACTTTAGAGCAAGTCGGTACTACCAATTCAACTGTCATTACCAGTGTGGATGATACGTCTAACAACTATGTTCCAGTGGAAATCAATTCTGGAACCGTATTAAATTGGCGCTATTATTTCCCCATAGATACTTCAGGCAATGGGGAGTTTGCTTTTGCACCAAATTCTTCTGCACTAGATGGCAAGTATTACAGCCCTTTAGGCACGGCAGTAACTACCACCATAGCCAATGCTGAATTCCTGACTGCAGGACGACTAGAAGGCGCAGAATATTGGTTCATGACCACTGATAAGGCAGGTGCTAGCATTAGCTATGACTCTCAAACAGGTATCAGTGGCACAAATGCATATTTTTATTTTGGTGGGGCTACGGGATCTTTGGATGTTGTCGAACCTATAATTGATGATGATTTCACCACTTACAGTAATGGTGGAGGCAATTCTTTGGGATACACCTCTAATTGTATTTGGGCAAATCTAGGTTGTAATAGCCTTCTTTTTTCCGAAGACTTTAGCCTGCTATGGTTTCACTACCTTGGGAGCGCCTTCTCACCTGCAGGCTCCGATCGGCTTCAATCAATTACCACCGCACTTACAAACGGAGCAACTGTAGTTGTGCTTTTAGGTGAACATTCTGGTGGTTGTTGTGGTGGAACAACTAGTTGGCTTAATGCCACCAATATATTTGCCGCACTGGGTTGGAGCGGCTACTCATCAAGTCATTTAAGTGGTTCTACAAGCTACAGAGATAATAGACACCCCATCACTAATCCATCCACTTCATACCCAAATTCATGGGTGCCCTACAGCAGTATGCCAACCCATATTTCTTGGGCTGCAGCAGGCTATTTAGACATTCCAAGCGTATGTACTGGCTTAACCGCAAATAACTCTCTATTTATCTGTGATCCATCAGCAACTGGATTGGCGGGCACATTCATTGGATATGCTGATTTAAACGTAATCAATTACTGGAACAACTCCGATGGTACTGCGAAGAGCGTGGGCGCTAGTAGTTGCCCAACCCAAGTCAACTCTGAGCCCTGTGATAATACACCTATGTGGGATTGGTTTGCTGAGGTAGCAAAGGCAGGAGGCGGTAACGCAACCACATCCACCTATAACCTCTATGAGGATCAAGTCACTATAGCAGGTAAGGTCTACACCGATGCTATCTTTCAAACTCATATTGACAGCTATGCCACTAACAAGCGAGTATATGGTTTTCTGGTCATTCCGATTGAAAACTTTGCTGCCAGTGGAACCAGCAACGATTATTTTTACCCTAACTTTATTCCAACAACGCTTTGGTCCTATGGCGATGTGGGGCACGATTATTGTTTAGGCATGTCTAGTAATAGCGCCTCTGACTGTAATACCTATGACAATTACTATGACTTTTCTAGCATCGCCCTTTCTGAAGCAACTAACAGCGGCACTAAAAGGATTGATACATCCAGATTCACTGGGTCAGCCAATGATTTTCCTGAAGGTCAATCCATGTGGTGGCAGGTGCTAAATCCAAGTGGTACCTTCAATAAAGGAGTTGGGCTTTGGGCACAAATTTCTTTTAAAGATTCATACGACGGAGCATCCGGTAGCACCACTCGAGATGATCAAGAAAGTTTGCTTAATGTGGTTATTTCTAGCATTGATTATCGAAAAAATGATACGACTCGATACTCAGCTACAGATACTGGGTTGGGCATGGATGGTTATCATTATTGGTCCTATCAAGGTGCAACCAATGCCGATAATGATGGCTTAGGCATTAATTATGGTACTTCTCCAGTTGAGTGTGCAACCTCTACGGACACCGGTTGCTTTTGGGGTACCGACTCTGCCGAAACATTTCGTGGCGCCATGATCACATCCTCTGATCCATATAAGTCAGGTGATATGACTTTGGGAGTTAATTATAACTCCAATAATGACACCTTCAGCACCGGCACCTTTAATCAGTCCATTGTTCAGGTAGATGCAAAAGACTCAGCTAGTGGTAATTACATGGTAAGTTTACAAGCAACTAATTTTAGATCTACTTTTTATTCATCGAGTGCTACGGGTTACAGCGGATTTTTCAGCGGTATTTTAGAATTTGATGTCAGTGGCACAGGTAACTCTCAGCTTTCTTCTATTCGCTCAAGTAGCACGCTTGCAACCTTTACGTTTGATGCCACCAACGATGATGTGCAAGTGGTGGTTCCGATGACCATTAGCGCTGCTCCATCAAATAACTATACATCTAATTGGAGCACGGTGGATACCGGCTCTATGACTCTAAAGTTTGGTGATGCCACCAATGATGCAGCAAAATCAGCTTACATTTCACACGAAGTCTTTGGTGCTGAGATTCAAGACGATGGGGCGCAAATTGATGGAACTTCGGGAGGTTCAAATAATCTAGCCGGGGTTATGGTTTCCTATAACACTTTGGAAAAAGAGGACTCTGATCTATTTCACACAGGCGGCAATGATTCCATGCCGAACACTGCTTATTCGACTTGGGGTTTTTGGGCCATGAGCGCGGCTGATATTTCTCCCAATGCTGGCACGCAAAATGCTTCAGTTCACTTGGGTACATGGGTCGGCGGTGAAGTGGTCGATCAAAGTGAGATACCAACCTCAGGCTCAGCTTCGATGAGTGGGGCTGCGGTGGTGAATGTGGCTTATCGTTACAATCAAACCGGCACCAACTATGATGTGCATAAATACACCACTAGCGCCGATGTGGCGGCAACCTTTAATTGGGGCTCCAGCGGCTATTCTGGAACCTTAGCCTTTACCAATTTTGATGATAAAAATCCTATTGTCTCAAACGCTGGCTTTACATCCTTTAATGTTGCCATCACTGGCACAACCAACACTTACACAGGCAGTTCAACTGACAGTCTCAGTAATTCTTGGCTGGGTGGGGCATCGGTTGCCGGTGCTTTGTATGGTGGCTCATCACCGGATGAGAGTGGTGGTAGAGTGAATGTCAATTTATATAAATCAGGCGATACAGGCACAGCAGGCGCTAATGATTTTTACATGGCTGAGGGAATTTATCTTGTTGACTAGTTTAAAAGTTGTAAAAAAGAAACATATCTTTATGATGAGGTGCTTATATGAATAGTTTTGTAGAGTTCTTTCTTACTATAAGAAACAGCAAAGTCTTCAGTACCATCGTCATTGCTGTTATTGTTGCCTCTGCCGTGTATGCGGGTGTCAGCTCTTATAACATAGCTCCTGAATACACCATTTATCTAGATCTTTTTGACTATGCGATCACCTTATTTTTTCTCATAGAGATTATCATTCGGATAATTTCAGAGCGCTCATTGAAGAAATTCTTTAGCGATGGGTGGAATGTGTTTGATTTTTTAATTGTGACCATATCCCTGGTACCAATTAACAATGTTGAAAGTGTCTTTGTAGCAAGGCTCCTCAGAATTATTCGAGTCCTACGAATCATAACAGTGGTACCAGCGTTTCGTCATATCATTGATTCTTTAATTAAAACCATTCCAAGGGTCGGCTTTATTGCGCTGCTCATGTTTATCTTTATGTATGTTTGGGGCGCAATTGGCACCATGTTTTTTGGGAGAGTCGATCCAGAAAACTGGGGTAACATAGGCCTGGCCTTGATTACCCTTGTTCAAGTTGCAACTTATGATGATTGGGCTGCAATCATGGGGCAAGTCACAGAAGTTTATCCATTTGCGTGGATTTTCTTTGTGTCTTTTATCATTATCAATGCTGTCATACTTTTAAATATGGTCATAGGCGTAATCGTTGATGTTATGACAGGTGGCAGTGGAATCGATGATTTAATTAAAGCAGAAGAAAATTCTACGGATTAGCTTTAGCCAAGCACTCAGAAAAAGTTTTTTGATCAACGTTGCCACCAGAGAGCATGACCAAAGTTCTGGAACCTTTAAATTTTTCTTTGTTTTGCAATAAACAAGCCAAAGCTACGGCACCGCTGGGCTCTAGCTTTAAATTAAGTCGATTAAAAGCAAAGCGCATTGCTTCACATACTGCCTGATCGGAGGCAGCCAAGCCCTTAACGCCAAAATGTGTATTAATGGCAAAAGGTATTTCACCTGGCATTGGAGTTAGCAAACCATCACAAAGTCCGCCACGATTAGTATCCATGGCAACCCTCTCATTTTTTTCAAAAGACAATTGATGATCATTCCATTCCTCTGGCTCAGCAGTAAAGACACTGCATTCGGGATTAATATGTTTAATTGAAATGCATGAGCCTGCTGTAAGACCGCCACCACCAGCGCAAATGATTGCGTTATCAAGCTTGGGATTATTGGCATCATTGATAACTTCATAGGCCGCGGTGCCCTGACCATAAATGGTTGCAAGGGCATCGTAGGGATTAATAATGACCAAATCTCTTTCTTTAGCAATTTGTACACTCATTTCTTCTCTACTTTCGGTGCGTCGATCATAAAATATTACTTCTGCACCCAGAGCTTGAGCATTAGCAATCTTTCTTGCCGGAGCATCTTTGGGCATAACCACAGTTGCAGGAGTGCTAAAAACCTTGGCTGCATGGGCAACCCCTTGAGCGTGATTGCCAGACGAATAAGCTATCACTCCGCGTTTGAGTTCTTTTTTAGAAAGCCTTGATATAGCTGAAAGGGCGCCCCTGACTTTAAAAGAACCTGTGATTTGTAAAGATTCAGGTTTGAAAAGATACATGCCATCCAATTCCTCATTTAAATCAGGGCAAGTGACCAGTTGAGTGTGGTGGATATGTGGTGAAATGAGGTGATAAGTTTTTACGACCTCATCAAACCAAACATTTGGCTCGAGTTTTATCATGCTTATTTGTTATTTAATTTATCTTTAATTTGAAATGGTAAATAGGCAATATAAAACAGAATGACAGCCAATGGAATCACTGCTATTAAATGTAGCGGAGGATCTGGGAAGTAATCCATTAAGGTGCCATCAACTGGTCTATCAACAAGGTACCAATAATTTGCAGGAGAGCCTATTAAAAGGTTGGCTATGTAAACCAGAATTAATAAGCCCAGGGTTACTCCGATAACTTTGAGGATATCTACAAGGTAGGGCCTTTCTTTGAATACCATCACAACATACAAAACAGCCAAAAGAATAAAGCTGTGACCCCAAAAAAAAGGAGAGTATTCGCCATGAGGAAATCCGTATTCAAGATCTGGGGTAGCTAAAGCCATGGACGCACCACAAATTCCCCAAAAATAAGCACAGTTAAAAAGAATTTTAGGTGCATTATCTTTAAGTAAATAAATAATCATAGCAATCATTGAAAAGTCACACATGTGCAGAGGAAACTCACCCTGCCATGGCAAATCAAACAACATAACATCATAAATCGGCTGGGTTAGCATGTGGATAATGATAATGCTAGCAACTATTTTTCCACCCAAGATTTGTCTAGATTCATTTTGAATCTGGAAGTACTTGATGTAGCTATAGATTAAGGCAGCACATATCGATAGAGTAATAAGATGCTGGGTCCCAAATACTTCAAATGCTGGATAATTCATTTTATTAAATAAATTTTTCAACTATGTTATATCAGAGTCCCAAAAAAATACATGGTAAGCAATTAATGTTACAAATCTGTCATCTTAATAGGGTTTTTATTTACACAAATTAATGTAATATTTAATACAATATTAATAAAAATTTATGTCTCAAGATTGTTTACTTTTAAATGGAAATGGCCGCCCGGTTAGTTACCTTCCATTGTCAGTTTTAAATTGGAAAACAGCTATAAAACTTAGCATTACAAGAGATGTAATAGTTATTAAAGAACATGCTGATTGGGTGGTGAGATCGCCTTCAGTAGAGATGAAAGTCCCGAGTATTTTGATGCTGCAAAGCTATCATCCTTTTCACAGTTACGTTAAATTTTCTCGAACCAATGTTTTTTTGAGAGATCTTTATACTTGTCAGTATTGCTTTGATATCTTTGAAAAGAAAGATTTAACCATGGACCACGTTGTACCCAAGTGCAGAAATGGGGGCTCCAATTGGGAGAATGTTGTCACAGCATGTAAACGATGTAATTTGCAAAAAAGTGATAAAGATATTCGGCCTAAAGTTGAGCCCATTAAACCCACATTAAGACATTTAATTCGTGGCCATCAAATTGATAAGAGTAATTTTCCAGACAGGGAATGGAACAAATATATCTTTCAGTCGTAGTTATATTTAACGCTGCAGCCATAGGCAACTGTTGTGCTTATTTCTAATTGGCGGTTATCTTTGACATCATTTAGTTGATTTGCAACGTAATTGATTGCATCTTTTAGCGAGGCTGAGAAAAACTGCATCCCCTTGCCAACATCATCAATTGCGCCCTTGTATCTGAGAATTCCCTCGCTATCAATCATGTACATATGAGGCGTAGTTTTGGCTCCGTATTTCATCCCAATGTCTCCCGATTCATCGAGTAAAACATGAGACGGATAAGCACTTCTTGATTCAGTTAATTCATTAGCTTTGCTTGGCTTTACATGGCCTTGATCTCCTGGAGTGGAGGAAATAATACTTAGCCAAATAAAATCCTCTCTTTTAGCCTGTTCTTGGACCGCTTGCATGTTATTTTCATCATAATGTTTAGCCACATATGGACATTCATGATTGGTCCACTCAAGAATCACGGGTTGTCCTATAAAATCTGATAAATTGATCGTATTGCCATATGAATCAATTCCTGAAAAAGCAGGCGCTTGTTCATTGACTTTGGGATTTTGTAAAACGATTTCGGCAGCCATTAAATTTGAACTGAGGATTAGAAAAGTTACAAAACTGAGCATTAATTTCATCTTAGATACCTTATCAAAATATCGTCGGTTAAAACAGCAGGCAAAATTTTAGACTGATTCATGCCAGGCTTCCAGAAAATATAAAGGGGGATGCCGGTTCGATTGTACTGAGCTAAGCCTTCAGCGATGTCTTCATTTCTATTGGTCCAATCAGCTTTAATGTATCGAATGTCTTCTTTCATGAGATATGCTTGTATCTCATCTCTACCCAAGGCAGCTTTTTCGTTGGTTTGACATGTAATGCACCAGGCAGCAGTAAAATTGATTAGATATGCTTGATTGTTGGATTGCAACTCTGCTTCAATTGTAGGAGTCCAGCTGGTTGAATTAGCATCTGCTTGCATGACTGAAGGGGTGGGCAGGTTATTAAAAATTTGAATTGAAAGCATGATTGTTGCCAGTAAACCAAACCACCTCCATTTTTTCTCAAAGGTAGCTATCAGCCATATAGCTAGTCCCAAGCAAAGACCTAAAATTAAAAGTTGGATTAATGCATCTCCTGAAGTTTGTACCATGAATACCCACATTAACCACAAAGCGGTTGCAATCATTGGGAATGCGAAGAACTGCTTCAATGTTTCCATCCATGCTCCTGGTTTAGGAAGGGCGCCTATCCATTCAGGTTTGATTGCAAGAATTAAGTATGGACCTGCAAATCCAAGCCCTAAAGATAAAAATATTGGCAAAGTTGCAAACGAGGGTTGGAGAAGTGCATAGCCAACAGCCGCACCCATGAATGGAGCTGTGCATGGTGAAGCTACAACAACGGCTAATACTCCAGTAAAAAAAGAGCCTGAGTAATCATTTCTTGATTGAATGTTTGTGCCCAGGCTCGTTAAACCTGAGGCAATATTGATATTTGTGAGTAGGATTAAACCAATGCCTAACATAATCAAAGTTAAAATACCCACCACCACAGGGGATTGAAGTTGATAACCCCAACCAATCATGGAGCCAGTTGATCTAATAATCATCAGGGCTGTCGCAATTGAAAGAAAAGTAGACATTACTCCTCCGACAAAGGCCAATGCATGATTGCGAATTTTTGTATGATCATCACCGCCCATTGAAACAAAGCTTAAGACTTTTAATGATATGACCGGAAAAACGCAGGGCATGAGATTTAGAATTAGACCTCCTAGTAAAGCAAACATTAAAGCCTGCCATAATGACATGCCACCTGTTGCGGATTGAAGTTCTTCTTTAACTAAAAAACCTTCGCCATCTAAACTTAGAATTCCTGAGAATGATTCTAAATTTGCGCTCACCAAAGGAATTGAAATTTCATAGATGTTATCAGCCACATTTTCTAGCTGTTGAGTTTCCGGATATGAAAAATAGTTATCTTCTCGAGGAAACAAGTATGCATTTAAAAAGGGTGCATCGCGTCGAAAACGAACCACTAGGCTGCCGCCTTTAATTAAACTTTCTGTAGAGATTAGTTTTGTTGGTAGAGATCTTATCTGCTTGTCTAAAATTTCACTAGGAGCAATGACTGATAAGTCCAAAGATAGTGATGCTGATTCAGGAATACAAATATCAGCGCAAATTAAAAAATTAAAATCTACCTTTATTTCCTTAAGGTTTGTTTCTTGGGAACGAAAAATTTGAAAAGGAAATACAATATCTCCCTCATAACCGTAAGTCATCAAAGGAGGATAGGGAATGGTTATTGGTGTTGGCCATTGAACATTTTCAACTATAACGCCCTCGTCAGTTGCCCAAACAGCATCAAAGGGACTGCCAGAATCTCCAGGATTTTCCCAATAAGTATGCCAACCTTCTTGCATTTGAAGTCGGATGCCAACGTAAAATGATTCTTGATTTGGGTCTTGAAGATTTGTTATCAGGCTTGCTTTTGCGTGCCCAGTTTCTACAGGATTTGCTAAAAGCAATGAGCTTATAAATATAGCGCAGCTCAATAAGATATTTTTCATGAAGCTCATGTTAAACCATTGTAATAAAAAAAGGGGAGCCAAGGCTCCCCGATCACATTATGAATGAGTTATTTGCTACCTAAAACCTTAGGTGTCTTAATATCAATCATGCGTGGCTTTTGAGCATCAGGAATGATTTTTTCTAACTCTAAAGTTAACATTCCATTAGTTAGGTCAGCACCATGAACTTCAACATTTTCAGCTAAAGTAAATTGTTGCTTAAATGCTCGCTGAGCTATGCCTTGATAGACAACTTCATTCTCACCATTTAACAACTCAGCTTTTGGGCCTTTGTGCTCAATGGTTAATACGCCTTCTGCCAATTCTATGTTGAGATCTTCTTTTGCAAGACCAGCAACTGCAACATCGATGAAGATCTTATTTTGATCTCTTCTAATGTTATATGGCGGATAGCTTGAAGATCTTTCTGTAGATTCAGAAAATCTTTGCAATCTATCAAACAGGCTTTCAAACCCTAACACACGAGTTGTTAGGAACGGATCGGTAAAATTAAGTACCATAATATAGTCCTCCTTAGTAGCGACTAAATGTGCATACCCAAATGGCGTATGCGGTTAATATACGTAGACCCTAATGGCATCTACAGTACTTATATATGTACCTTTAAAAGGATTTCAAGTAAGGAATAAAAGAATTATTCGTTCCAGTGAGTCACAAATTTATCTAGATTAAGCTCGGGTATCTTCTTTGCAGTTCCTGATGGAGTTCCTACATATAAATAGCCAATCACTTCGTGGTCAGAACTTAAATTTAAGTATTGCGCTAATTTTTCATGAAACGCAAATTTTCCAGTTCTCCACATTCCTGCAAAGTTCTTCGCATGCAACGCAAGCAGGATATTTTCAGCTGCAGTAGCTGTTGAGAGCATCTGTTCAACTTTTGGTACCTTTGGATGTTCTGTCACTTTGGTGGTTAAGATAATAATCATGGGCGCTCTAAATGGAGCAGCTCGATATTTTTCCAGTTGCTCTGGCGTCACATCTTCAAATTCGTTTTTAGCAAACTCAACAAAAATCTTTGATAGTTTTTCCAAACCTTTACCAGTAACTTCTATAAAGCGTGAAGGCCTGAGCCACGCGTGATCAGGAGCTCTTAGGGCAGCTTGATAGATTTCCTGCATTTCTGCACACGAAGGTATTGGGCTAGTCAATTCTCTTGGAGAATTTCTAGTTAGAATGTTTTGCATTGCTTCCATAAAGGATATCTTAGTTGAAAAAGCCTTTATTTGAGAAAAAATAAAATATTTTGCATGATAAGATTAATTTAACTTTCTTAAAATTTATTAATTATGGAAATTACACTTTTATACACATCTTTGCTAACAATTCTTGCTATTTTTTTAGCAATAAAAGTAGGAATGAACAGAACTGAAACAAACACGATGCTAGGTGAGGGAGAGTCCTCAGTGCTTCTTCAATCAATTCGCGCTCATGGCAATCTTATAGAATATGCGCCTTTTGCTTTGATTTTATTAGCATTACTTGAAATGCAAAATACTTCTGATTGGGTACTGCATCTTTGTGGGTCATTATTTTTTCTTGCAAGAATCTTACATGCATATGGAGTTTCCATTTCTCGTGAAAGTACTCCTTATCGTCTCGTTGGCGCATTGGGAACTTGGTTAATTATGTTGGTAATGAGTGTGCTGGGAATATATATCTATGTTTCATAAAATCAAAAGCATGCATGAACTTATTAGCTTGAAAAATGTCAAAGCTTATATGTTTAAAAGAATATTTTTATTAGGATTGTTTGTAATCATTCCTTTTGCTCTGGGATTTGAGAAGGATGAATCAGAGTATCCTCAAACCGGGAGTATTTGGCACTTAGTAAAAAATGGATCTCCTAATTTATCCTCAGGGCCTGGACAAGTAGTCTATTTTTTCTCAAGTGATGCATATCAAACTTACAGAAGCAGGAAATTTCAAATGTGGGATCAATTTTCGTCTGTGGATAGTAGGAACTTAGTCAGATTGCAGAAGAAGGATGCTATAAAAATACTTGATTATAAATTTGAAGGAGCTATATATAAAGTAGAGCTGTTAGATGGTTTCCACAAAGGCAAAAAATATTATCTTATTGGTGAAGAATTAAAAAAGAATTTTGAAGAGGAGAATAATCAGGATGAGAATGTCTAAAAATATCATAGCAATTACTTTTGCATTGTTAATGGTAAGTTGCTCATATAGTTCATTGAGACCTGAAGTGGTTGATAGAGCAGATGCACAAAGAATGCAAACTGTTATCTTTGCAACTGTTGTTTCTATTGATAGAGTTATCTTATCTGGTGATGGAGACACTGGAGCTGTTGCGGGTGCAATTATTGGCGGCGTTGCAGGATCTTCTGTGACTGATTCTGAAAAAGAGTCTGATATTGCAGGCGTTTTGGGAGCTCTAGTGGGCTCAGCTGTTGGCTCAAAAGTTGGCGATGCTGCTACCAGGAAACCTGCAATTGAGCTTTTACTAGATTTAGATTCTGGAAAAACAATTTCTATCATTCAAGAGGAAGGTGACTATAGTTTTGCTGTTGGACAAAGAGTTAAAATTATAAAAAATAGAGGCAAGTCAAGGGTGCTGCCTTTGCAATGACCTCAGAAGCATTTACTGTAATATATAACAAAGCTCTTGATTTGGTTTCGAGGCGAGAGCACTCTCAATACGAGCTTATTCAAAAACTTAATAAGCGTTTTCCTGAAACAATGCCCATTATCGAAGAGGTAGTTAAAAAACTAGCTGTAAATAATATTTTAAATGATGAGCGTTTCGCGGAGATGTATCTTAATTCAAGAGCTAGAAAGGGATTTGGACCCAAAAAAATTGAGATGGAATTAAATTTTAAAAAAGTAGATTCTTCATTCATTGCTATTGCCATAGCAGAGTATGAAAGCTGGACTGAGAATGCGCAAAATGAATTATTGAAGAAATTTAAAGGGGTCAAACCAACTGATTACAATTCAAAAATGAAGCAGAAACAATTTCTGTTTAATAGGGGGTTTAGCTCGCAAATTATTGAACGGATTTTATAAATTGACATGGTATGATTTACTATTATGTCCTTTCAGGTTCTTGCTAGAAAATATCGACCCGCTACATTCTCTGAAGTGGTTGGACAAGAGCATATCTTAAAAGCTCTAGAAAATAGTATTCATCACAATAAGCTGCATCAAGCGTATATTTTTAGCGGTACTAGGGGAGTTGGAAAAACAACTATTGCAAGGGTTTTTGCTAAATGCCTTAACTGTCAAAAGGGAGATGCACCGCAACCAGAGCCATGCAACGAATGCACCGCCTGCTTAGAAATTAAAGCAGGGCGCCACATTGAATTTTTAGAAGTTGATGCAGCATCAAGGACTGGTGTTGATGATATGAGAGAGTTACTTGAATCTGTTCAATACAAGCCTACAAATGCAAGGTATAAAATTTATCTCATTGATGAGGTGCACATGCTATCTAAAAGCAGCTTTAATGCTTTGTTAAAAACTCTAGAGGAACCACCGGCTCATGTAATGTTTTTAATGGCAACTACTGAGATAGAAAAAGTTCCTAAGACCGTTTTATCACGTTGTTTACAGCTGAATCTTAAGATTATTCCAGAACATCAAATAAGAGATCACATTAAGTCTTTGCTTGATCTTGAGGGTATAAAATATGATGAGGAATCATTAGTTCTCATTGCAAACTCAGCCCAGGGATCCATTCGCGACGGATTAACATTATTAGATCAAGCTATTGCTCATGGCAATGGAATGCTGGACTCTGATCAGGTAAAAGCATTGTTGGGAACTATTGATCAATCTTATATCATTGAGCTCATAAATTATGTGGCTAATTCTGATGGAGATGGAGCTTATTTAGCGTTAAATAAAATTACTGAACTAAACGTTGAGTATGAACAAGTACTGAAAATTATTATTTCTGTTTTCCATAAAATTTCATTGCATCAACACCTTCAGGATAGTGAAGATGAAGCTATAAAACAATTAGCGGAAAATATTGATCCTCAGATCATTCAATTGCACTATGAGATCTCTCTTAATGCTTTAAGTAAATTTCATGTTCATCCTCACCCTAAACAAGCTCTTGAATTATGCATTTTACGTATGCTTGCTTTTCAACCTCTTTCAGAGAGTTCAGCTCCACAAATAGAAAAAAAAAATCTTAAATTAGCATCTGAGTCAAAATTATTAAAAAAGAATATTGTTAAATCTGACGTGCCCTCGCAAGATGGGCATAAGTCAAGAGACGCAATAACTATTGCGGCTGCCTCAGAGGAATTAAGTGCCGAAAATACAGCTAAGCTTAAAGATCTTGATATGCAAAGTTGGAACTCGATATTTAATTCACTTAATTTATCTATGTTTGTCAGTCAAGTGTTCTCAGAGTTTGAGTTTGTAAGCTTTGCTGACAATGAATTGACGCTAAAAAAATCTGATGAACTTATCAATCCAACTGAGGGATTAAAAACCGAATTTATAGAGGCTATTGCCGTTCAACTGGGCCAAAGGATCTCATTGGTCATAGAAAGTGGAGAGGTGAGAGAATCACCTGCAGCTTTTGAGAAAAAAATGGCTCAAAATCAGCTTGATGAATATAAAGATGCTCTTTTAAAGAATGCAGCTGTCAAAGACATTCTTGATACATTCGGTGGAAAAATTATTGATGAATCTATTAAAAAGGCTAGCTCATGAGTAAAGATTTATTATATGAGCTTATAGAAGCTCTTACTATTTTGCCTGGAGTTGGTAAGAAGTCTGCTCAACGCATGGCTTTATTTTTGCTTGATAAAAATAAAGATGGCGCTTTACATTTAGCGCAAACGTTGCAAGAGTGTCTTGAATCTATTCAACGATGTGAGGTATGTAGACAATTAACTTCAGAACCCATTTGTAGAATTTGTAGTGATAAATCCCGGGATGCATACAGTTTGTGTGTAGTTGAAAGTCCTTCAGATGTTTTAGCCATAGAATCAACTGGAGGTTTCAAGGGTAAATATTTTGTTCTGATGGGTCGTCTTTCACCAATTGACGGAGTATCGCCTGATGATCTCGGCATTCCAGATTTATTACGTCATATAAAAGGCGCAAAAATCGAGGAAGTCATTCTTGCAACCAGTTCAACCGTTGAGGGCGATGCAACAGCATCTTTTATCAATGATCATCTTGAGAGTGTTAAAGTTTCAAGAATTTCCTATGGTATTCCTATTGGTGGAGAGTTAGAGTATGTCGACGGCAACACTATTGCGCGAGCTATCCAAGGGAGGATCGAAATTTAATGTCTATTAAACCGGATGTGTGGATTAAAAAAATGGCTGAATCAGAGGGGATGATTGAGCCTTTCTCTGAAAACCAGGTGAGAGTAGATGAAAAAGGTGAAAAACTCATTTCATATGGTGTCTCAAGCTTTGGTTATGATGTTCGTTGCGCCAATGAGTTTAAAGTTTTTACAAACATCCACTCAGCAACAGTTGATCCTAAAGTTTTTGATGATGATAGTTTCGTAGATATAACCTCGGATGTATGTATTATTCCTCCAAATTCTTTTGCTCTAGCTAGAACAGTTGAATACTTTCGGATTCCGAGAAACGTTCTAACAATATGTTTAGGGAAGTCAACATATGCAAGATGCGGCATTATCGTCAACGTTACACCACTAGAGCCTGAATGGGAGGGTCATGTAACCCTTGAGTTTTCAAATACCACCAATCTTCCTGCAAAAATATATGCCGGAGAGGGCGTTGCACAAATGATTTTCTTTGAATCCGATGAAGAATGCGAAGTTAGTTATAAGGACAGGGGAGGAAAGTATCAGGGACAAACAGGCGTCACTCTCCCAAAAACCTAATACAATTTCTTGAGTTCAAGCGAGGTATCGCCATCTTGGTCCTCATCCTCAACCTTAATTATTAAATAGTCTAGATCAGGTGCTAAAAAATAGCGGGTAGTTCTATCATCCTGCAGTCTGATGCGCTCAACAATGATACATGGAAAATTTGTGCCTTCTACTTCAAATTCTCCATTCTCAACAACCTTATAATTATTTGCTTCAATTGCTCCTGTTTTTAAATCTGGAAGCATTAATGAAAATTCTTTCATGCCAGCAATAATATTTCTTCTAATTTGAATTTGAACATTCAAAGGATCGAATACATTTTCATTTAGTGGCAAATCTTGGCTCCATTCAAACTTTCCTGTTGAAGTTAACAGTCTTGAAACTTGATCAAAATTTAAAGTCCTTTTATCAGTAATTAAAGTCCACTTAACATCAACAAAATATTTAATAGAAGTCATGAGATTATTTTTTTCATAGAAATCTGAAATTATTTTAATTTTTCCAAGTGGAAATTTTGCATTAAATTGAATTGTTCTTTTGCCAGCCTCTTGATGAGTTATTAGCTCTCTAATTCCTTTCATGGAAAGTCGTGAGTTAGTAAAAACATATTCACCTTTGTAGTCAGGAATCTCTTGAGCTGCTAGATTATAAGCAATCAAAACAAACAAAATTCCAAGATATTTATACATTAAAGAACTCCATATGATTAGGACTAAAATAACTTTCAGATTCAAATTTGACTTGATCGCCTTGAAGTGAGATGTATCCTTTTGCTATATCTGCAATGACTTTTGGATAAACCGCGTGCTCAATTTTATGAATTCGATTAATTAGTTTTGTCTCAGATTGTGAGGGATCAATTTTTAAAGCGCCCTGAGTAATTATTGGCCCACCATCAAGCTCATTATTGACATAATGCACAGATATACCATGCATTAAGTCTCCATTTTCAATAGCTTGCTTATGCGTATTTAATCCAGGATAGTTGGGCAATAATGAAGGATGGATATTGATTAGTTTTCCACTTAAAGCGTCTGTAAAATCCTTTGAAAGAATTCGCATAAATCCAGCAAGCACAACTAAGTCTGGTTCTATGGGAAGTATCTGTTCTAATAAAGCCTGATCAAATTCTTCTCTTGAATTATATTTTTGATGTTCAATCACCTTGCTCATCAAATGAAATTTTTTAGCACGTTCCAAACCTTTGACATCAGTTTGATTTGAAATTACAAGTTCAACGGAAGCTGGTATGTTGCCTATTTTACATGCTTTCGCAATGGCTTCTAAATTGGAGCCACCGCCTGAAATTAGCACCACTATTTTTTTCATTATTAATAATATCGAATTTGTTCTTTGAGATTACTTTCAGTAATTGAGCCAATTTCAAAGGTACGCAACTTATGAATTGATAAAATTTTTTGTGCTTTTGCTAGATCTGTTTTGTCTATGATATATATCATTCCGATCCCGCAATTAAATATCCTCAACATGTCTGCTTGAGAAATTCTTCCTTTTTCTTGAAGCCACTTGAAAGCCTTAGGAAATTTCCATGATGATAAATTTATATCTGCCACCAATCCACTTTTAAGAATACGAGGAATATTTTCTGTTAAACCGCCTCCAGTAATATGTGCCATACCTTTGACATTAATTTTTTTAATTAGTTCTAAAATAGGCGCAGTATACAAATGAGTCGGTTTGAGCAATGCATGCAGTATTGAGTCAGGAGCTTTATGTTTTTTAATAATTGAGCGTATTAATGAATAGCCATTTGAATGAGGACCACTAGATTCAATTCCAATAATTATATGTCCAGACTTTATATTTTTTCCATCAATTATTTTGCTCTTCTCAACAACGCCAACAGAAAAGCCAGCTAAATCAAAATTATTCTTTACATAATGGCCTGGCATCTCAGCAGTTTCTCCTCCTAGAAGGGCGCAATTACTTTTTTTACATGCTTTAGCAATGCCCTTTACAATTTTTGCAGTTGATCTAGGTTCGAGTTTTGAGGCAGCAAAGTAATCTAAGAAAAATAAGGGTTCTGCACCACATGTGATCATATCATTAACACACATAGCAACTAAGTCTTGCCCAGTGAGATGTATTTTATTGTGTATTTGACTCAGAGACACTTTAGTTCCAACGCCATCGGCGCAACCTACCAAAACAGGATTTTTATACTTGGATCCAAGTTGAAAAAGACCTGCAAAACCTCCAATCCCTCCAAGGACTCTTTTATCATGAGTTGCATTGACACTAGCTTTAATAGATTTAACTAACTTATTTCCTTTTTCAATATTTACGCCAGCCTTTGCATAAGGATCTGTAGGTTTTGTTTTACTAGTCATTTACAATAAAAATATGAATCAAAAATTAAAAATCTTATTTTTGCTGAACTTCCTTTTAATTAATCTAGTATCTAGCAAAGAGTTACCAACATTGTTTGAAATAACGATTTCTTCTGATCAGTATACCAATACTAACGATGGATTGAATAAAGCTTTCAATAGATTGATTCAAAAACTTTCTGGATCAAGAAGTAAAAAATTTTTATGGAGAATTGGTGATGCTGAGCTAAAAAAGATTGATTTTGTTTCTTCTTATTCTACTCAAATGATAGAGGACAAAGAATATTTATCAGTTTTGTTTAATAGTGATTTGCTTATTCCACAATTACGTCAATTAGACATACCCCTAATAGGTTTTAATCGGCCAGTTATTCTCTTTTTAATTAAGCTTGACACTGGTGAATCATCTCCAATTTACATAGACGGAAGCCAATCTGCTAATTCATTTGCAGTTGAGATAAAACAAATGTTTGAGGATATATCTCGAGATAGAGGAGTTTATCTTGAGCTGCCTGAATTTGACTTAGAGGATCAAAATTTACTTAAGCAAACAAATATACTTTTCTCTCCATCAACCCATATACAAGAAAAATTTTATAACGATGCTTTTTTATCCATTGAGATGATAAGAATTGGTATTAATCAATGGACCATTAGTGGAGACTTGAAAACTCTTTCAACTATTCAAGAGAAGGAGGTATTGAATTATCTCCAAAATGACGTTCAGAACTTTTTAGATAATTTTCTAGAAGTTCAGCAGCTAGAACCTGGAAAATCAGGAGAAAAGATTATCATTTCTGTTGCTGGTTTAAATAATTTTAAGGATTTTCAATCAGTTGAATCTGAGCTGGATAAAATTTTTGCTATTGAATCTAGAACTTTTCGCTCATTTGAGCCAAAGAGGATTGATTACAGCGCTCAATTATTCCAAACAAAAGAATCATTAATTAAGGAACTTCGAGGCAGCACTAATTTCTTAATCAAAAAATATAAAGAAGAGAATAATCAATTAGAACTAGAATATTTAAATTAGCAATGAGTAAATATTTTATATTTTTACCGAATTTACTCTCCATAATTAGAATTTATCTGATGTATCCATTGCTTACTTTTATTTTAGAGGAAAATTATATTTTTGCTTTATATGTATTTATTGTTGCCGCTGCTACTGATGGGCTCGATGGTTATCTAGCAAGAGTTATGAATTGGCAAACTGACTTGGGCAAGATTCTTGATCCAGTTGCTGACAAGGTTTTGTTAATTGGAACTATATTAATCTTATGGATTAATAACCATATCCCAATATACGTACTCATTGTTTTTGTGCTTCGAGATTTCATCATCATCATGGGAGCAGCGTTTCATATGACGGTGTATGAGACTGCAACTCCTAACCCAAATATTTTTGGAAAAATTACCACCTTCGTTCATATTGGTTATTTAGTGGGTGTTTTTATAGATATTATTTTTGCACTTAATATTATCAACTTTTTTATAGATGTGTTCGTAGCCTTGATAACTATAACTAGTTTACTTTTATATGGTTACAACTGGTTCAAACTCACCGCTGAGTTAAATCGTGGATAATCCAAAGCAACTAATTTTTCCATTTCAGCTTAATCAAAAGGCATCTTTTAATAACTTTTTTTGCTCATCAGATAATCGCAACCTAATAACTCGACTTAGTGACATTGTTTCAAGTAATGATGTGCATGAAATAATAATTAGTGGGGAGAAAAGCGCAGGAAAATCTTTCTTGATACAAGCCATTTGTAACGAGCTAGGCCTAAAGGATAAAAAATTTGCTTTTGTTCCTATGAATAAAGTCATCAATATGGGCATTGAAATTTTCCAAGATTTAGCATACTTGGATGCGATCTGTATTGATGATCTGCAACTAATATTATCAAGCGAAGACTGGGAAAAAGCTCTATTTAATTTAATAAATGAGTGCCAGCAATCTTGTTGCAGTCTAATATTCTCTCTTGGTGATACTCAATCATTAGATAAAGTCACTAAATTGCCTGATTTGCTATCAAGAATTAAGCGAATGGAATTTATGACCTTGCAAGCAGTGCAAAATGATGAACTTAGGCAAGCACTAGATTTTGTGTCTGACAAATTAGAAATCAAAATAGAAAAAGCTGAGTTAGATTTTTTATTAAAACATCAGACTAGGAAGTTTTCACTCCTAGTTAAAAATCTTCTTTCGTTGGATCAGCAAGCAGCCTCTCTAAAAAGAAGGATAACGATTCCCCTGATTAAAGAGACTCTAAAACTTTAATCAAGATCAATCATGCAATCTTGACAAGTAAAAAGTGCTTTAGGCTGTTGGATTTCTTCGAGTGTTTCATACAGATTTGCTATACCATCAAGGGCAGATAAAACTTTTGATTTTGGGATTGAAATATCAAAATTCTCAAGAAGTTCTTTAATAATTAGCTCTTCCGGAGATAGTTTTTGACCATAATATTCAACCTGATAATCATCCAATTCAGCCATCTTAGCAGCATAAGCAATTGCATTCTCAATGCCCCCAATCTCATCTATCAAACCTATCTCTTTTGCGCTTGTAGCGATCCACACTCTACCGCCAGCAATTTTATTTATGTCTTCGTATGATTGAGATCTTGAATCAGCTACAAAGTTAACAAATCGATCATATGCATCAGCTCCCCATGCAGAAAATATTTTATCCAAGTCATCATCGATAGCCTGAGTTAGATCCCAACCGCCATGCTTAGAAGTAACCACACCATCATAATTAATTCCAATATAATCCATTGCGTCTTCTAATGTTGGTATTGCAATTGCTACACCTATAGATCCAGTGATCGTTGTTGGTTCAGCAAAAATATAATCTGCTGGAGTTGAGATATAAACTCCTCCAGATGCTGCATAATCCCCCATAGATACCACTATATTAATGCCTTTTTTCTTAGCTGCAGATAATTCATCTCTCATCATTTCACTGGCAATGATAGAGCCACCTGGGCTATTAACTCTAAATACAATAGCTTTTGTATTTTCGTCTTCGTGAGCAGATCTAATTTGTTTTACAACACCATTTGCACCAGCAACACCTGGAGCTATGTCACCTGGCATAATTGCACCTTCTGCTGTAATTACAGCAATTTGATTATCGCTATCAAAGATGTCCTTATCTAACTGCTTAAAATATTCCTTGAAAGAAATAGTTTTATAAGTTTCTGTATCAGCTCCCTCATCTAGACCAAATTCTTCAATCATGTATTGACGAAATTCAGGAAATGATTTTGTGCCATCAATAATATTATTTGCTTCGGCGTAGGCGATATTTCCCATTGCCGCTTCACCAAAAAATCCTACATAGTTGTCAGCAAATGCCTGAATATCATTAGATTTAACTCCGCGTCCCTTAGCCATTAGAGATTTCATTTCACTCCAAATTGGGTTGAGCAACGCTTCTCTTTGCAGCCTATCATTTTCTGACATGTCAGTTCTTGTATTTCCCTCTACCGCAGATTTGAAATCACCTTGAGAATAATTGTGAAAATTGATTTTTAAATTTTCATATAACTCTTTTTGATACGGTCGCACGCCTCCGAGACCTTGAACGCTAACACTTCCTACTGGATGAACCCATACCTCGGAGGCTTGAGATGCCATTAGATATGAACTTGTTGTCATGAGATCACTATATGCTATGACTCTTTTACCGGATTCTCGAAGTGCCTTTAATTCTTTTGCTATGTTAATTGCCGTTGTTGGACCTGCAAATCCTGTAGATGAGAAATCGATGAATACAGCAGGGATAGCTTCATGATCGGCCACTTCTCTGATTATTTTTACTAGATCTCTTGCTTGAATTTGATCTGATGATGGGCCAGCAGCAAGGCTAGCAAGAAAATCTGATCCAAAAACTTCTTGATCAACCACAATCCCTTGAGGATCAATGAAGAGAACTCTGCCACTTGGATCTACAGCTTTTGGTCCAGATGATGTAAGGGCACCAATAATCAAGACTGTAAAGAATATTAAAACAATTGCTGTTCCAAGATTAAGCATTATTGTCCTAGCTTTATCTAAAAATCTTCCAAGCCAAGCAAAAATTGATCTAAGTGCGTTCATAAATTATCTCCTGTAAGTTTAAAAATTAAAAAAAAATATTGAGGCGAGGGTTTTTAGCAACATCAACAATACAAGTATCAAAAGAGCTGAAGATGTTACGATAATTAAAACTAGGGACAATAAAAAAGTAATTAAAGCTAGAATGATTGAAATTATTTCTGAAAGAAAAAAACTCATGCATATTGCTAATCCTGTAACTGCGATTATTAATAATGCAAGTGCAATCATCTTAATCGTTATCTTCAAAAACAAAAATTTTTTCTAAATCTACTTTAAAATATCTCGTCATCTTCATAACCAATTTTAATGATGGATCAAATTTACCTGTTTCAATAGAGTTAATTGTTTGTCTGCTTACTTTTAAAATTGATGCAAGCTCATCTTGACTAATATTATTCTTATTTCTAAGACTCTTAAGGTGATTTTCCATTAATCAGCTATATACTTTTTATAAAATAAATACCCACCGATGCAAGCGCCAGCTGTAAATGCTAAAAAAAATTCATAAAAAGTGGGCTGAAAATTAAAGTATGGTGAAAATACACTGACCAAAGTTCCAAAAACCACAAAACCATACGCCCCGCCTGCAAATGCTGAATTGTGATAGCTTTTAAAAAAGTCATCTTGTGTTTGATAGAACATTTTGTAATAGATTGATGCAGTAAGAAAACAAGCTATTACCAATAATCTAATTATTAATATAAATGGCTTTGCGGAGTCACGAACCTCTATAGGCTCGCCACCTACAAATCCTGTAAATGCTAAGTGAATGCCTAGAAAAAAACCCCCAAGCGCAAAGAAAATAATCGATCTAATGTAATTTTTTTTGTCTTTTGGATTCAAGGAGGCTACTTCTATCCAAAGACCCTTATATGTAATTTTTGCCATTTTAATATTTAAAATTTGGTCTTAATGAATCATATGTAAAGTTTACTTGACTGTCAAGTTTACTTTACATTTAGTTTTTCCCTTGCAGCGTAGACTCCAACAAAAAATAAAGAAACTATTAATAGTAGCTCTAACAAATTCAAAAGACCGGGATTGGGTAGCCCAAAAACAACGAGACATGAACTCATAAAATAGATCAGAATAATGAAACCAAAGACTTGATAAACCTTTGCGGTAGGATTTGTATATGCTTTGTATTCAAAAATCATTAGAGGTAGGGACCAAATCAATAATCCTATCCAAGGAGTTCCAATAAGCACACCTTTTATTAGGTGATTAAAAATAAGTAATCCATTAAGTATGAGAAAACTTTTTCTAAGATTCATCGCTATTAAATTTAAAAATGAGGTCAGCCATTCGCATACCGGTTGCTTCAGCAATTTCTTTTTCGGAGGAAGTTATGCCTCCGGATTGATTAGTGTTTGCAACATGTGATGGTCCATAAGGCGTACCACCACTTTTTGTGATGGAAAGATCAGAAATTGAGTATGGTGATCCAACAAAGATAACTCCTTGATGCAATAGATAGGTCATAAGGTTAAATAAAGTAATTTCTTGTCCACCATGCATTGATCCAGTCGATGTAAATACGCAACCAAGTTTATTTTCTAGTTCATTATTTGACCAAATATCACCAGTTGAATCTAAAAAATATTTTAAAGGAGCGGCCATAGATCCAAATCTAGTTGGAGATCCTAGCGCTATTCCAGCACAATTGATTAAGTCCTCCTTAGTGCAATATATAGGTCCATCATCGGGAATGTTTGGCTCAACCGCCTCAGCTACCGAGGAAACCTTTGGCACAGTTCTAATTCTAACCTCAAGACCTTTTTTTTCAGCTCCATCGGCAATGGCATGAGCAAGATTCTTTACAGCTCCAGATGCAGAATAAAATAAGATTAGAAGATATTTTTGATGCATAATAGTTTCCTTTTGCATTACTATAAAACATGAAAATTAAATTACCATTAACTTTATTTTGTCTTTTTCTTATATCATGTGAAAAGGGTGACATAGAGATTTTTGATTCTAAGCCTATTTTTAGTTCAAGCCTTAACGGAAAATGGGTTTTAGTAAATTACTGGGCTGATTGGTGCCCGCCATGCATTAAGGAAATACCCGAAATCGTTTCTTTTTCAAAAAAAAATCCAGAAGTTAAAGTTTTTGCATTTAATTTTGATCGACTTGATGCAGAGGACTTAAGACCGCAGATTAAAAAGTTTGGTATTAGCTATCCTTCAATGATCACTCATCCTAAAACATTATGGGGTATCGAAACACCAAAAACCCTACCTGCGACTTATTTTATTTCGCCTACTGGAGAGATTGTCTTCGCAAGTTTACAACCTCAAAATGAAGCAAGCCTATCATTAATCTATAGAGATTTACAGAATGGAGTTTAAATAATCTTTTTGGATTAAAGATTCAGGATTAACTTTATTACCATCAAAGTATACGGTCCAATGAAGGTGTGGCCCTGTCACTCTTCCTGTTGATCCAACCTTTCCAATTGGATCAGATTGCTCTACAAGATCACCAAATTTAGTTTGTATTTCGCTCATGTGGGCATAAGAGGAAAAGAGCCCATAACCGTGATCAAGAATTACAGTTAGACCTGTATAAAAATAATCACCTACTAGTACAACTTTTCCTTTTAATGGAGCGATAATTGGAGTTCCAATTGCACCACTTAGATCTAATGCTAAATGAGCTGATCTAGGTAAATCATTTATGAATCTCTGTTTACCAAATGGAGATGTTACTCGTCCAGGGACAGGCGGTATAAAGTTAAAGGAGGGTGTAATTTCAGTTGTTGACGATTTTAAGGCTTCTTTAATCTCTAATGCTTCTCTGTTCGCCCTTGCTTGATCGCTATCGTTAAGGGTTACTTTACTAGTATCTGTAATTGTAATTCTTGATTCACCGAAGTTAACCCAATTAACTTTTATATCTACATGATGTCTTGTTATCAATAAATCTTGCTTAACAAATGGCAAGCTTACTAATTGTTTTACACCGGAAGGAGTTTTGAAAGTAAGCTGACTTGTAGATAATTTTTGCGGAGCTGGGATAGAAATAATTTCACCGCTTTGGCCTTCAATTAAGTCTAATGCGCAGACTTGAAGACTTGTAAATCCAATAAGCAGAATACTTAAAAAATTAATTTTTTTTTGACACATTTGAAATTAATTCCCCATCTGCAAGACGAGTTTTTAATATATCCCCAACCTTTACTTCTTTTGAAGATTTCAGGGCTTGACCTTTATTATTCATGACTATTGCATAACCTCTATCAAGGACTGCCAAAGGGCTTACTGCTTTTAAATTAGAAGACATACTTTGCAGTGTTAATTTTCTTTTTTCAATCAAATTTGCTTGCTGAACTTTTAAGGACTTAAAATTATTATTTAATCGGTCTTTATAGATACGAAATTTTTGTATAGCACTTGATTGATACATTTGGCTCGTCAATATCTGAAAATTTTGTTTAGCATGCGTTGCTATGCTTTGAATTGCTACTGATAGACGAAGTTCAAAATTATCCAGGGATTGTGATTGCTCCTTAAGTAAAGTTAATGGACTTTTGAGGCTTTGAGCCGAAAGAAGAATTTTTTGGCTATTTTCAGCTAAAAGTCCTTGCATAAGATTACTAAGATTTGTTTTAACTTCTTGAAGTTTATCTGTGAGTTGAAAATAATTCTCAGTAACTAACTCTGCAGCTGCAGTAGGAGTTGGAGCTCTCAAATCAGACACAAAATCTGTAATCGTAAAGTCTATTTCATGACCTACACCAGAGATAATTGGCAAAGGGAAGTCAAATATTTCTCTGGCTAAACTTTCATTATTAAATGCCCACAAATCTTCAATAGATCCACCGCCTCTGCATATTATAATTACATCAAAAGGATTAGGGTTAAGATCATTAAATTCTAAAACGCTCCGTAATGCAGCAATAAGAGCCCTTGGCGCAGTATCTCCTTGAACCATGGCTGGAATGAGAGTGACTTGACTAATTGGAGCACGCCTTTCTATGGTGGTCAAAACGTCCTGAAATGCTGCAGTTGATTCTGAGGTAATGATACCAATATGTTTAGGCTGTTTTGGGAGATTTTTTTTGATTGCTTGATCAAACAATCCTTCCGCATCAAGCTTTTTCTTAAGTTCTTCAAATTGGTGCATTAAATTGCCAGCACCAGCTGGTTGCATTGAGCTTATAATTAACTGATAGTCACCTCTAGGAGCATATAAGCTAACTTGTCCTTTAAGAACACATTGATCCCCATTTTGTGGCTCAAAATTTAATCTCAAATTTTGACTTCTAAACATTGCACATCGTATAGCTGCATCTTCATCTTTAAGTGTGAAGTAGATATGCCCAGAGGAGGGGCGAGCAATGTTGGATATTTCCCCTAAAACAGAAACTCCTTTAAATTGATTTTCAAGGAGTTTTTTTGCTTGTTGGTTTAGTTGTCCAACAGAGATAATTTCATCTCCATGTTCTACAATGTCAGCACACATAAAAGAAGTATATAACTATGTCATCACAATTAAAGTCAGCACAGAATTTT
>CACBPT010000009.1 GCA_902541245.1 uncultured SAR86 cluster bacterium
CCTTCTAATCACTCAAAATATTGATGGCTTGCATCAAAGGTCTGGGATACAAGAGCATAGGATTATTGAAATTCATGGTAATGCTATTGAAGCCAAATGTTTAAATTGTGAAAAAAAAGCAAAGATTATAGATTTTCATGCAGCAATCAAGGCAAACAATCCCCTCCCAAAGTGCATAAATTGCAACGGGATTGTAAAAGTGGCAACAATCTCTTTCGGACAGCCAATGAATGAAAGCGATATGCTCAAAGCCTCTAAGATATCCTCAGAATGTCAGCTGATGATAGTTATGGGTTCATCGTTAAGCGTAATGCCAGCTGGACAGATTCCTAATTTAGCAATTCAATCAGGAGCTAAGTTGGTAATTTTAAATCGAGAAGAAACAATTTATGATGCAATGGCAGATATTGTGATTAACGACGAATTAAAAAATATATGTGGCAAGTTACTTGATAAAATTTAACTATGTACTAATGAGGCTCTGCCTAAAATTTTGCCGTTCTTTAAATCCATCAATGTTTTAGATGCTTCTGATGCGGCTCTTGCTTGCACAGGAATAGGATCAATTTTATTCTCTCGAACTAACGCCATCAGCTCAGACATATCACCAGGACTTCCAACATATGAACCCTGAATATCTCTTTCCATAATTGGAATAAGAGGCAGAGGAAACTTAAATTCACCTCCATGCAAACCAACAATTACATACTTGCCACCTTTTACTAAAAGATTTATTCCAAAGTTTACTGATAGCTCAGAACCAACAAAATCAATAGCATTAAGCGCGCCACCTCCTGTATGTTGAATAATCTCTTGCATGACATTCTCATTTTTAGAATTAAATGTTGCTGACGCACCATTTTCTAGGGCGACATTAAGCTTCTCATCATCAATATCAATGACTATAGGATTACAATTAAAAGCAGCTTTTGCGATTTGAAGTGCCATCATGCCAACTCCACCGGCTCCTATAATAATTACTTTGTTATTAGCCGGATATGGCGCTCCCTTTTTTAAGGCGCTGTAAGCGGTTAATCCAGAACAAGCGAAAGCACCTGCAAGATATGGATCAGTATCTCCAGCATCATGTAAATATTTTTCATGAGGAACTAAAACATGATCACCAAAACCACCTGAGACTTGAAGTCCAATTATTTGAGGAGAATTACATAAGTGCTCATCCCCACGAGCACACATCTCGCACCCACCACATCCAATCCATGGATAAATAACAAATTTTTTGCCAACTTTGACATCTGCAAGTTCGCCTGTTCCAACTACTTCTCCATATATTTCATGGCCAAGTGTATAAGGAACTGGTAATGGTAATTCAAGCATTTTTCCTGCTCCTAAATCAAAACCACCATCATAAAAATGAACATCAGAATGACAAACGCAGCAACTAATTGTCTTTATAAGTACTTCATTGCCTTTGGGTTTAGGTGTCTGTATTTTATTACACACCAATGGTTTACCGCTCTCAATAACTTGATAAGCTATCATAAATATTCCTCAAATATACTCTATTGAATTATAATATTGTTTTAATTGTCAAAAAACAGAACCTTGAAAAAATTATGAATGATTTAACAGCATTTAGAGAAGAAGTAAGAGATTGGCTGGAAGAAAATTGTCCGCCCTCAATGAGGACTCCCATGGTGCCTGAGGAAGAAGTTTGGGGAGGCAGAAATGCTGAATATGTTAATCCTGAATCTAAATTATGGCTTGATAGAATGGGCGAAAAAGGATGGACAGCACCAAACATACCAAAAGAGTATGGCGGAGGTGGATTAGATAGAGAGCAAACAAAAGTGCTTCATCAAGAGCTTTTTAGAATAAATGCAAGGCAACCATTAAATAGTTTCGGGATTTGGATGCTTGCTCCCTGCATAATAGAATTTGGATCAGAAGAACAAAAACTAGAACATATACCCAAAATAATTAAAGGTGAGATTAGGTGGTGTCAAGGTTATTCTGAGCCAGGCTCAGGCTCTGATTTAGCAAGCCTCTCAACCAAAGCTGAGGACATAGGAGACCATTATTTAGTAAATGGTCAAAAAGTTTGGACATCCTATGCAGACAAAGCTGATTGGATTTTTGCACTTGTAAGAACTGGACCCAAAGAGCCAAAACATAATGGAATTAGTTTCTTATTGATAGATATGGCAACTGAAGGAGTTAGCACCAAGCCTATTACTCTAATCAGTGGAAAATCTCCATTTTGTGAAACATTTTTTGATAATGTAAAAGCTCCCAAAGAAAATCTTGTTGGTGTTGAAAATTCTGGTTGGACGATAGCAAAAAAGCTTTTACAGCATGAAAGAAACTTCATTTCAAATTTTGGGCTTGCTGGAGGTGGTACAGGATCCGGTGCAGACATAGTAAACATTGCAAAAAAATATTTAGGTGAAGTTAATGGTCAAATTGCCAATCTTACTCACAGAGAAAATATTACTTTACACAAAATGAAAGAACATGCATTTGGCCTAACCCTTCAAAGATCTGGTGATGAAGGCGCAAAAGCATCAGCTGCCTCTTCAATGTTTAAATACTATGGTACAGAACACAACAAAGATCGTTATGAACTTATGATTGCAGCAATGGGTAATAAGGGTTTAGGTTGGACAAATGAAGGTTTTTCAGATGACGAACAAGCTATAACTAAAGCATGGCTTAGAACTAAGGCTAATTCGATTGAGGGAGGAACTTCAGAGGTTCAACTCAATGTAATCTCTAGAAGAGTTCTAGATTTACCCAACTAAAAAATATGAAATTAATACTCTCAGAGGAGCAACAGTTTCTAAAGGATACTGCTCAAAGTTTCGCTAGAGATAAAACTCCGGTAACCCATTTTCGAAAGCTCCGAGACAGTGAAAATGCCCAATGCTGGGATGGGACAATTTGGAAAGAAATGGTTGAGCTAGGATGGTCTGGAATTCTAGTTCCTGAAAAATTTGGCGGCTCAGATTTTGGGATGGCTGGTATCAGTGTCATAATGCAGGAACTTGGTAAAACTCTTACACCCTCTCCAATATTATCAACATCCGTTCTTGGCGTTTCATCAATCAATATGCTCGGCTCAGATAAGCAAAAGGATGATTATCTTCCTAAAATAGTAGCTGGTGAATTAACTACAGCTTTGGCAATTGATGAAGGCAATCATCATGATCCTTTTGCTATAGAAACAAACGCAATTATTGATGGAGATCATTGGATTTTGAATGGAAAAAAAGTCTTTGTTGTGGATGGTGCAAGCGCTGATATTATTTTATTAGTTGCACGTACTTCTGGTAAATCTGGAGAATCTAATGGAATTTCTGTCTTTGCTGCAAGTAAAGATACTACTGGGCTTAATATCACAAAGATTTCTACAGCTGATTCAAGAAATTATGCAAACATTGAGATCTCAGATCTTAAATTAGAGCAAAGCGCTTTATTGGGCGAGCAAGATTTAGCAGGTGAAACCCTTGAGAAAATCCTTGATTTAGGTCGCATTGCCATTTCAGCCGAGATGTTAGGAAATACAGAGGAAGCTTTTGAGGTTACAGTTAATTATTTAAAAGAAAGAAAGCAATTTGGTGTGCAAATTGGATCCTTTCAAGCTCTTCAACACAGAGCTGCAAAAATGTTCTGTGAAATTGAATTAACCAAATCCGCAGTAATAGCTGCAATGCATGCTGCAGATGAAAATTCAAATGAACTGGAGCGACTTTCAAGTCTTGCAAAATTTCAAGCTGGTGAAACGCTCCACCTAGTAAGTAACGAGGCGATTCAGATGCATGGCGGAATAGGTGTAACCGATGAATATGACATTGGTTTTTATCTAAAAAGAGCAAGGGTTGCTGAACAAATTTTTGGAACCTCAGAATTTCATCAAGCTAGGTATGCAGATATAAGCGGCTTCTAATGTCTTCGATTAATACCTTACTCGAGACAATGCGAATGCTTCGAGATAAGGATAATGGATGTCCATGGGATATCGAACAAACTTTTGAATCACTATCTCCTTGTGTCGTTGAAGAAGCTTATGAGGTTTCAGACGCTATTGCCAGAAATGATTATGAAAATCTAAAAGAAGAGCTTGGCGATGTTCTGCTTCAAGTTATATTTCAAGCAGAAATAGCTGACGAATTAAAGTTATTTAACTTTGATGAGATAGTCGATACTTTAAATAACAAACTGATCAGAAGACATCCTCATGTCTTTGATGAAGCCTCAAAGCCTCTTTCAGCTGAAGAACAAACCCAAATGTGGGATCAAATAAAAGCACAAGAAAAAAGCAATATGGATGCAAGCTGGACCTTTGCTGACATACCTACATCGTTGCCTCCACTTTTAAAAGCAAAAAAAATACAAAAAAAAGCCGCTAAAAAAGGTTTTGATTGGAAAGAAAGCATTGAGGTTATTGAAAAAGTTGAAGAAGAGCTTAAAGAGCTTAAATATGAGATTCAACAAAATAATAAACAAAACACTCAAGAAGAATTAGGAGATTTACTGTTTTCTATAGTCAATTTGTCTAGACACTTAGAAATAGATGCAAGCGAGGCTATCAATCAAGCAAACCATAAATTTATAAAGCGCTTTAGACTAATGGAAGTAGAGATTGCTAAAGAAAAAAAGAAATTAGAAAATCTTTCGGCTGAGGAGCTAGAACAGTTCTGGGTTAAAATAAAGTCGTATGGATGAAGTAAGAAGATTTTTTGTAGGCATTCTTACCTTTTTTGCAATTTTAATTATTCTCAGTTTTTGGTTAATACCCCTATCAATTGCAAATACTCCTAGAATTATTCCTAATCAGAATTTGAAGATTTATTTAGGCTCAGTTTCAAATAAGATGGGTAATGCAGCTGTCGCTAATATAAGAACAGCATTAAAAATACTGCATAAGCTTAAATGGGACATACAAATACCTGAGGATGTAAATACTGAAACTTGGTATATTGCTATGAGCAACCATCAGTCCTGGGCTGACATATTTGTTTTATTGATTGCTGGTCATAAGAAAATTCCCCTCGTAAAGTTTTTTATGAAAAAAGAATTACAGTGGATACCAATTATTTATTTAGTGCATAAGACAATAGATATGCCATTTTTGAATAGGCATTCTAGAGCTCAAATTCAAGCTAATCCAGAATTAAAAAAAGTTGATTATGAGAACGCAAAAAAAGCTGCAAAAAGATTCTCTAGAAATCCTGCTACAGCATTTAGCTTTGCTGAGGGTACTAGATTTTCTTTTAAAAAACATGCTGCGCAAAAGTCCCCTTACTCTAATTTATTAAAGCCAAAAATAGGAGCTCTTGCTATTGCATTATCCGGAATGCCTCAAGTAAATACTTTAATTGATTTTACGGTGGTCTATTCATCTAAAAAAAGATCGACATGGGACTTCCTCTGCGGCGACTTAAGTGAAGCAAAAGTAGTTGCAAAAACTTATGCTTTGCCAAAAAATCTTAAAAATAGATCTTTCGAGGATGAAGATGATTACAGAAAAAGCTTCCAAAAATTCGTAGATGCAATCTGGTTTGAAAAGCAACAAACGATTAAAGATTTAAAGTTCTAGATTATTATCAGCGATCAACCATCCGTTTTGATCAATGTAAATCCATTTCCCAGAAGTCATAACAACACTTCCAAATGAAATTAATACATCTTCAAAACCATGGTTTTTTTTATTTGTTTTTTGGGCAACCACTCCTTTAGCAAAGATACCTATAGGAAGATTAATCAGCTCCTCAACGTCTCTAACGTACCCATTAACAACAATGCCAGCCCAATTATTTTTTACTGCAGATTCTGCAATTTGGCCTCCAATCATTGAGGCATGACTTACACCAGAAGCATCTATAACCAAAACTTTATTTTTTCCTTTCCGAGATAGAATTTCTTTCACAACAGAGTTATCATCTGAGCAAGAAACTGTATATATCTCTCCTGAAATTGAATGCCTACTCCCAAAGGATTGCAATGGAAGTTTGCCAATTTGAATCTGCTTGGAATGTTGATCAGACAGATCTGGCAAAGAGGTCATAGCTTTAATTTTTCTATTGTGTTTAATTTATCTATTATATCTATTCTTCTTGCATCATTTTCCAAGTCTGCCCAAGCAATCGATCCTGAGGCTTTTAATTTAGTTACTTTTTCTGACTGAGAAATTTTTTCTTTCTCTAAAAAATTGATTGCTTTTAAAGCTGCAGGTCTGTCATTGCAAACCAAAACCATGTTACAACCACTCTCTAATGCTTTACTCACTTTGGCTTCAATGCCTCCCACATAATCTGAACCCTTCATTGAGAGGTCATCACTAAAGATTGCTCCAGTAAATTCAATTTTATTTCTTAAAACATCTTGCAGCCAAAATTTTGAAAAAGTTGCTATCTCTTTATCAATACTTGAAAAAGATATGTGAGCCGTCATTATCCCACCAAGTTTAAGCTTTAAAGCATCAAAGGGACGCAAGTCATGGTTCTCTAGTTCTAATAAAGATCTAGTATCTTGAGAAAAAGTTAGATGACTATCAGCAAAGATACCGCCATGTCCCGGGAAATGCTTTCCAGTAGCCTGCATTCCCGCTTGATTCATCCCTTTAATAAAGGCGCTTGCAATAGCAATAACCTTCTCTGGATTATCGCCTATTGATCTATCGCCAATAACAGAACTTCTTGAATCATCTAGATCTAACACAGGTGCAAAACTTATGTCTAATCCTGATGCAATCACCTCGGAAGCCATTAGCCAACCTAAATCGGTTGCAAAGGAAAAGTTTTTATCACTTTCTGATTTTAAAAATGCAGCTAGTTTTTGCATAGTAGGCAAAATTGTATAGCCTTCTTTTAAACGCTGAACTCTTCCCCCCTCTTGATCAACTGCAATAAGAAGCTTGGGATTTATATTTCTTATTGCTCCACATAACTCTTGAACTTGATCTCTTGAAGAGATATTTCTTGCAAATAAAATCACGCCCCCTACATGAGGATTAAGCAATATTTTATTTTCTTCTTGAGTAATGGAGTTTCCATCCAGATCTAACATTAGCCTCCCAAGAAAAGATTTGCTCATAATTTTTCTTTTAGTGAGGTAATTAATGCTTTGGTTACCTCGGGATCTCCTGAGAATATTGAAGGAGCTATTCTTGAAGCAATAGAACCATATCTATCAAAAATTATGTTCGAAACTTCATCTGGCGTTCCAGTTACAGCTATACTTTCTAAAACTTCATCTGAAATAAGATTTGGAATATCTTGCCATAATCCTTTCTTTGTCAGGCTGTTAAGCTCTGGCTGAATACTTTCCCAACCATGTTGCTCTAAAACTACTTTATAGGCTGGAGTAGAACCATAAAACCCAATTTGTGCCTTACAAGCATCTCTTGCTTTAGCAATTTCTTCGTCGTTTATCCCAGTTGCAACCATAACACCCACTGAAAAATCAAATTCTTGAGTTTTAGATAATTCAAGACCTTTTTTAACGGATGGCAAGGTTATATTTTCTAAAAACTTAGTTGTATGAAAAGGATGTACGATAAACCCATCGCCGGACTCAGCTGCGGCTTGAGTCATCAATGGACCCACGCCTGCAACATATATTTTTGGAATGCCAAAAGGGTTCTCCCCTGGATTAAAAAAAGGGGTCATTAATGTATGCTTATAAAATTCACCTCTGAAATCTAGATCTCTCCCCTCGTGCCAGCATCCCCATATAGCCTTGATGGCACCAACCATCTCTTTCATGCGTTTAGCAGGTGCAGACCAAGACATGGAGTATCTCTTCTCAATGTGGGGTTTTATTTGAGAGCCCAAACCAAGAGTGAACCTCCCTTTAGACATCAATTGCAAATCGTACCCTATATTAGCCAAAGTCATGGGATTTCTAGAAAATGCTACAGCAATTGAAGTTGAAAGTTCTAATTTTTCTGTTGCTAGAGCGGCTGCTGCAAGAGGAAGGAATGGCTCATGCGGTCCCTCAAATGTGTATGCTCCATCATAACCAAGATTCTCAAGATTTTTACTGGCCTCTGAAGCCTCGGCAGGGTCTCGAGTAATCATAGAACAGTCGACCTTAATTTTTTTCATATTTAATTATGTTTACTTGATAATTCATGATTATGATGGATGTATTCCATTTTGTGTATCCCAAGTGGTAATATAAAAATTAGCCTTTTGGCCTATAAGGAAAAATAATGAACTCAAAAATTTGCGAACTTCTTAATATTGAATTCCCCCTTGTTGCATTTACACATTGTAGAGATGTGGTCGTAGCAGTATCAAAAGCAGGAGGATGTGGTGTTTTAGGGGCAGTTGGAATGACTCCTGAGCAACTAGAGGAAGAGCTGAAGTGGATTGATGATCATATCGATGGGCTTCCATACGGTGTGGATGTATTAATACCCAATAAAATGGCAGATCAAGATCAAAAATTTGACGCTGAGAAATTAACCGCAATGATACCTCAAGAGTATGCAGATTTCAGGGCAGATATTTTAGAGCAGCATGACATTGAAGCTGATGAATTAAGAACGATTAAGCCAACTGCAACCTACATGGCTGAAAATACTAAGGCAGATGGTGCAAAAGCTTTACTTGATGTTGCATTCGGTCATCCAATTAAAATAATTGCAAATGCATTAGGTGTCCCGCCTGACTGGATGGTGCAGATGGGAAAAGAAAATGATGTAAAGGTTGCTGCTCTTCTAGGTACAGCACAACACGCGATCAATCAGGTAAAAGCAGGTGTAGATATTTTAGTTGTTTCAGGCACAGAAGCTGGTGGCCATTGTGGCAGCGTTTCAACTATGGTCTTGATCCCTGAAGTTCATAAAGCTATTCAGCCCTTCGGAGATGTTCCGATTCTTGCCGCAGGAGGAATCGCGACAGGAAGACAAATGGCAGCTGCAATGAGCATGGGAGCATCAGGCGCTTGGTGCGGCTCTGTCTGGCTTACAACTGCTGAATCTGAAGTCCCCCCAGTAATTAAAGAAAAGATGGTAGCTGCAACCTCAAGTCAAACAACTAGATCAAGAAGCAGAACAGGCAAACACTCAAGACAACTTGTATCTGAATGGACAAAGGCATGGGAAGCAGACGGAGCTCCTAAGCCACTTCCATTGCCTCTCCAACCCATGGTAGCTGAGCCAGCTTTAACAAAAGTCAATAAATTAGCAGAAGGTGGTCATGAGGGTGCCAAAGAGCTTTCTACTTATTGGGTGGGTCAAGGTGTAGGATTGATGAATCAAACAATTTCAGCAAGCGATGTTGTGCAGGAATTTAAAGAGGACTTTATTGAAGCCTATGAAAGATTAGCTAATTTTGTGGGTAATTAATTATTCAGGTTCCTTATAACGAATAGATACAGCTCTATTAAATCCGTCTCTATCAAAAAGCATATCAGTCCAACGTTTAATATTAGGCTTAAATGCTTCCTCTATTTGAAGTGACTTAGCTAAATGTAATGCATAACTCACACATATATCTGCAATAGTAAATCTGTTTGAACACAAGTACTCTCTTGATTCCAATGTTTGCTCAAGCAACTTTAATCTAGCAACAAACCATCTTCGATAACCTTCTGCTGCCTTATCAGCAATACCTATCTCTTGAAGGGTATATCTAAGAACTACAGTTTGAGGAAACGTCAAAGTTGCATCAGAGTGAGCAAGCCAATTTATATAATGATGATAGTCTGCTTCATCGCTGTTTACATACAAATCTGTGGGGCCATATTTTTCTACTAAATATTGGCACATGGCAACTGATTCAGTCATTTCTACATCACCATCAATAAGGTATGGGATAGTACCAAGAATATTTACATCCATGTATTCCTTATGCAAAAACCTTGGGGGGAAAGGCATCATTTCAGTCTCATAACTTAATCCCATTTCCTCTGCGGTCCACATCGGCCTCAAGCCTCTAGAATCATTACAACTGTAAATCTTTATACCCATTATTTTGCCCTCAGAAAAAAAATTACAATTTTAAAAAATTAATTTAAAAATGGTAATTATTTGTATATTATATTACCACTCAATTTATTAAATAGAAATGCTTAGAAAAAACATAGCCTCCGAAATTAAAACAAATATTGACAACAATTCTGATGAATTTATTCATAACAAAAATGTGATGTTAAAGAAAATAAATTTTCTAGATGAGCTTTTAGATAAGGCTGAATTGGGAGGCGGTGCCTATCACCATGAAAGGTTAGCAAAGCGAGGCAAAATGCCTGTAAGGGAAAGAGTCTTTAATTTACTTGATCCCGATACACCCTTCCTCGAAATTGCTCCATTTGCGGCCTATGGAACAGACTTTACTGTGGGAGGCGGATGTGTAGCTGGAATTGGAATTGTTGCTGGTACTGAATGTGTAATATTTGCTAATGATCCCTCAGTTTTAGCTGGTGCTATGACGGTTTATGTTGGAGAAAAATGGAACAGGGCAATGGAAATCGCTAGAGACAACCGTCTTCCGTATATTAATTTTGTTGAATCTGCAGGAGGAGATCTTCGAATGGGGACCGGCAAGAAAGGAGATCAACCCCCAATCGCACCCACCATAGGCCATACGCATTTTGCAGCATCTGGAAGATATTTTTATGATCTAACAGAACTTTCTAAAATGCGAATCCCAGTAATATCAATTGTTTTCGGCTCATCAACTGCAGGTGGCGCTTATCAACCAGGCATGTCTGATTACAATATCTTTGTTAAAGATCAAGCCAAAGTATTCCTTGCAGGGCCACCTTTAGTCAAAATGGCGACTGGTGAAGTATCAGATGACGAAACCTTAGGGGGCGCAAAAATGCATTCCGAAGTTTCAGGCCTTTCAGATTATTTGGCTGAAGATGAAATGGATGCCTTGAGACTATGCAGGAGTGTTGTCTCACACTTACATTGGGGGAAAGAAGGTCCCTCTCCTCTCCCTAATTCTGATAGTCCAAGTTTATCTCAAGAAGAATTGTTAGGACTGGTAGATGAAGAACTTAAAAGCCCGTTAGATATCAGGGAAGTGATTGGTCGAATTGTTGATGGATCAAGATTTGAGGAATATAAGCCGCGATATGGCAAGACCATGATTTGTGGGTGGTCAATGCTTCATGGTTATCCAATAGGCATATTAGGAAATAATGGTCCCATCTACCCAGAAAGTGCTGAAAAAGCGGCCACCTTTATCCAGCTATGTAATAAACGAAACATACCATTAATTTTTCTTCAAAATGTCACAGGATTTTTGGTTGGCAAGGATTTCGAAAGGCAAGCCATTATAAAAAAAGGGTCTCAACTTATTAATGCAGTCTCTAACTCTAATGTTCCTCATATAACAATTATTATTGGGGCATCATTTGGGGCAGGTACATACGCTATGTCAGGAAGAGCATATAACAACAGATTCACATTCCTGTGGCCCACAGCAAAAATTGCTGTTATGGGTTCTAAACAGATTGCTGGAGTAATGTCTATTGTTCGAAGAGGTCAAGCTGCAAGAAAAGGAGAAAAATTTGATGAAAAACAAGATGCTGAAATCGTAAAGATGGTTGAACAAATGTCAGACCAGATGTCTGAGGCGCTGGTTGCAAGCAGCATGGTTACTGATGATGGCATCATTGATCCTAGAGATACAAGAAGTGTTATTGGATTTTGCCTATCTATAGTTTCTAATTCTTCAATTGATGGAGCTGAAGAATATGGAGTGTTTAGATTATGAGATTTAATTCAATTCTTGTTGCGAATCGTGGAGAGATTGCCTGTCGAATAATGCAAACCGCTCAATTTATGGGTATTAAATGTGTAGCTGTTTTTGTTGATGCTGATAAGGATGCTCCATTTGTAAAGATGGCTGATGAAGCTATAAAGTTATCTTCTGGCTATATGGATGGATCTGCTATTATTGATGCAGCTAAACAATCTGGAGCAGAAGCGATCCATCCAGGATATGGTTTTTTATCAGAAAATGCAGCCTTTGCTAGAAAGGTTAAAAGCAATAAATTAATTTGGATTGGTCCATCGCCCCATGTAATAAAAGTCATGGGTGATAAATTAAAAGCTAAAGAAATAGCAGAAAAATCTGGGGTTCCCACTTTGCCAATGACCTCAAATACTAAAGATGTTAAAAGTATTGGCTATCCGATCTTGATCAAGGCTGCCGCAGGAGGTGGTGGTAAAGGAATGCGAATTGTTGAAAAAGAAAGTGAATTAAAAGATTCAATCACAAGCGCTAAAAGAGAAGCTCTTTTGGGTTTTGATGACGATAGAATTTTTATAGAAAGATATGTAGAAAAATCACGTCATATTGAAATACAAATCTTAGGAGACGAACACGGTAATGTAGTTCATTTAGGGGAACGTGAATGCTCTATACAAAGAAGGCATCAAAAAATTATTGAAGAATCGCCTTCTCCAAGAATTGATCCCTTTTTACGGGAGGAAATGGGTCAAGCAGCTATTAAGTTAGCTAAAAAAATTAAATACTGCTCTGCAGGAACTGTTGAATTTTTGTTTGATGATAAGACAGATGAATACTGGTTTTTAGAGGTAAACACTAGACTGCAAGTTGAGCACCCAGTTACAGAAGAAGTTACAGGAATAGATCTGGTTGCTGAGCAAATCAAGATAGCTAGAGGAGATGAGCTTGAATTTGCTCAAGATGATATTGATTGGCATGGACATGCAATTGAAGCAAGATTGTATGCTGAGGATCCTGGAAATAACTTTTTACCTGAAATAGGAACCCTGCACGCATATGACACTAGCCTAGCTTCAGAGGTTAGATGGGATTCAGGTGTAGAAGAAGGTAGTGTTATTGGAACAGATTTTGATCCAATGTTATCTAAGGTTATTTCTTGGGCCCCTGATAGAATTGATGCTGCAAATAAACTGGCACGCGGACTTGAAAAGGCTCACATGGGAGGTGTGATAACAAATCGTCAATTTTTAATTTCTTGCTTAAGAAATGAAAATTTCTTAAACGGAAATACAACAACAGACTTTATTGAACGTGAAACTTTAGAAACTAAAAAGCATCTTTCTGTAAATGAGCTTCATCAAACATCGACAGCAATTGCTTTATGGATAGCGCAACAAAATAGAGTCTCTGACCCCGTTACAGGTTTTATGCCCGCAAACTGGACCAATGGAAGAATGCCACTTCAAAGGGTTAAATTACTTTTTATGCAAGATGAGATCGAAGTAAAGTATAAATTAAACAAAGAAAATTTATATGAAGTTATGGGCTCCATTTGTGAAATTTACCATTGCGATAGTTTTGGCATTGATATAGAGATAGACTCTCACAGATTTTATGCTCATTTAACTAAGGTAGGCAGTGAAATCGTAATAAATATGCCATTTGGAGACGTTAATGTATCTGTTCTGCCTAGGTTTATTGAACCAGGTAATGAGATCCCTGAAGGAGGTTTGATAGCTCCAATGCCTGGAAAAGTTATTGATGTGAAAGTTAAAAAAGGCAGTAAAGTAAAAGCTGGTGATACTTTGGTAATTATTGAGGCAATGAAAATGGAACATTCAATTAAAGCAACTGAGACAGGCAAGATAGCCAAAGTAATGATCCAACTGAATGATCAAGTTGATAACGGTGCTACCCTTCTCGTTCTTGAAAAATAATATGAAATTTCAAGCTGTCCTTTCAAAACAGTCGCCTCAACTTAGAAAGCGTCATCTTGAGGTTATGGACGAACTAGAAAGCATGCTTGATAAAGGCAAGTCATTTTCAACAATGTCTGACCTAGCAAAACAATTGAAAATTTCACTAAGAACCCTATATGAAATTGCACCAAGCAAAGAAGAATTAATAGTGACAACCGTTGATAGGGTTCTAAAAAAACACGGCAAGATGGCAATAGATGCAATGAATGCTCATTCATCTCCTATAAAAAAATTAGAAAGTTTTCTGACTGTCGCTAATCAAGCAGTTGGGCCAAGATTTGAAAGATTCACGCTATCTCTTAGTAGTTTAAATTCATCTAAGCCAATGGTGGACTACCATGAACAATACATAACTGACCTTATAAAAAATCTTTTAGATGAAGCAAGAATTAAAAATGAAATCAAAGAGATTGATACTCAGGCAACTGCATTACTACTTGGAGGCCTTGGTAGATATTTTCAATCTAAGAAACTCTTAAAAGATTTATACCAAACCCCTGAAAAAACTAGTAACTTTTTAACAAAAGTTATTATTGATGGCATCAAAATGGAGAAATCTTGAGCGAAGAAATTATAAAGATTGCAAATTGTAGCGGTTACTACGGAGATAAATTATCTGCTGCTAAAGAGATGGTGGATGGAGGACCTATAGATGTTCTGACTGGAGACTATTTAGCAGAACTCACCATGACAATTCTTTTTAATCAAAAGATGCAGCGCGGAGACGATAAGGGATACGTGGGCACCTTCTTAAAACAAGTGAAAGCAGTAGCCAAATCATGTAAAGAACAAAATATTAAAATCGTTACGAATGCCGGTGGCTTAAATCCCTCTTCTATGGCCAATGAAATAGAAAAAATCTTAGAAGAACTCAATATTTCTCTCAATGTGGCTTATATAACTGGAGATGATTTGATGGCAAGAATGGACTCTCTAAGAGAGGAAGGAGAATCATTTTTAAACATTGATAAAGATATCCCAATTGATAAATCAGGATGTCAAACACTCACTGCAAACGCATATCTTGGTGCATGGGGAATTAAAGAGGCGTTAGATAAAGGCGCTGATATTGTCGTATGCCCAAGGGTGACAGATGCTGCAGTAGTAATTGGTCCAGCAGCATGGAAATTTAATTGGAAGAGAGATGATTATGATGCATTGGCTGGCGCATTAGCAGCAGGTCATATTATTGAATGTGGTTGCCAAGCAACCGGTGGTAACTATGCTTTTTTTAAAGAGGTGCCAAGCTTTGATAACGTTGGCTATCCTATAGCTGAAATAAAAAATGATGGAAGTTTTTATATTACAAAGCATCCAGGCACTGGTGGCTTGGTATCCACTGGAACCGTAACAGCACAGTTATTGTATGAAATTAGCTCACCTGCATACCTAAATCCTGACGTCATAGCTCATTTTGATACCTTGAATATCGAGGAAATTTCTAAAGATAGAGTATATGTATCAGGATGCAGAGGAAGCTCACCAACAAATACTCATAAAGTTTGCATTAATCTTGCTGGTGGATATAGAAATGGTATGGAGTTTATTCTTACTGGTATAGATATTGAAGAAAAAGCTAAAATAATTACTGACGCCTTATTTAATAATGTTGGAGGCAAAGACCAATTTGATGATGTTTCAATCCTGTTAGATAGAACCGACAAAAAAGATCCAAATTCTAATGAAGAGGCAATGGCCTCACTGAGAATTTCAGTTAAATCAAAAGATCCTGATTTAGTTGGCAGAATGTTTACTCAAAAGATGATAGAGCTTGCTTTAGCAAATTATCCAGGTTTTTTTACAGGAAGTGGAGTTCGATCTGGAGGACCTGTATTGGTCTATTGGCCAGCTTTAATAGATAGTAAACATATAAAAGAGACTGTTCATATAGACGGCAAAAAAATTGATGTAATGCCAACTAATCAAATGGATTTAGAAGATACATATTATCAAAAAAAGCCAATTGAAGTTCCCCCTCCTCCCTCAGGTGAAACTCTCAATAGGCCATTAGGAGAAATTTTTGGAGCTAGGTCTGGCGATAAGGGCGGTTGTGCAAATATTGGTGTATGGGCAAAAAGTGAAAATGCATTCTCTTTTTTAAATAATTATTTAACTGTTAAGAAAATCAAAGAATTAATGCCTGACATAAGTGAATTTGAAATAGACAGATATGAGCTTCCAAACATACTGTCGCTAAATTTTTACATCCATGACATATTAGAAGATGGAGTTTCTTCCAATAACAGAAAAGATGGTCAAGCTAAATCTCTAGGGGAATACTTGAGAGCAAAGTATGCAGATATCCCTAAATCTTTATTTGAGGAAAACTTATGAGCATAAATAAATTATCTTTGGAGGGTTTGAATTTTCAAGCAACAAAAATAAATATTAAAAATAATATTTTAACAATTACATTGAATCGACCTGAGAAAAAAAATGCATTAAATAATGTGATGATGAATGAGCTAAATTTTGCTTTAGCTTATGCGAAACAAGAAAAAGAAATTAGGGTTGTTGTTATTGATGCAGAAGGAGATATTTTTTGCGCCGGAGCTGATCTGAGGCTTGCTAAAGAGGATTCCAATGTTCCAAAAATAGAGGGTGCAGATGACATCAGTTTCTCCCTTCGAAGACTGCACAAACCCGTTATATGCAAAATTCAAGGATCAGTCCTAGCAGGAGCATTGTTACTAGTAACAAATGCAACTCATGCTATAGCTGTTGACTCAGCTAATTTTTCAGCACCTGAGATACACAGGGGATTGTGGCCTTTTATGGTCATGGCTGGATTATTCAGAGTCATGCCAAAAAGAGCTGGGCTTGATTTCATTATGCGAGGTCAACCCATTGATGCTAATAAAGCTGAGAATTGGGGGTTAATCAATGAGTCTGTTGCAGCTAATGAGCTAGATAAAAGAGTTAGCGAACTATCTAAAGAACTAGCCAGTCTAGCTCCAGGAACCATGCAATTTGGTCTAGAAGCATATGAAAAACAAGATACGTTAGACTTTGATGAGGCTCTTCCTTATTTACAAAAACAAATTGCTAAATGTTTTGAAGGTGAAGATGCCAAAGAAGGTATTGCTGCGTTTTTAGAAAAAAGAAAACCAAATTGGAAATAAATAAGAAAGATTCATGGATTTAGAATACGGGCCAGAATATCAAGACTTCACAAAAGAGGTTCAAAGCTTTTGTAAAAAATATGAAGGGCTATCTTTCATAGATAGTTCAAATAATCCTCTGGGAAGTTCAGGTGGATCTGGTGGGCCGAAAATGTCTAGGTCTGAATGGCAAAAAATCTTAATTAAGAATGGCTATTTTGCACGTTCAGTTCCTAAAGAATACGGAGGATATGGTGGCGAAGCAGATATTCTCAGAAGCAGGATTATTGCTGCAGAGTTTTCAAAATCAAAAACTCCAGGAGCAATGGGTGGTCAAGGTATTGATATGTTGGTTCCTACATTATTAGAGATGGGTACCGAGGAACAAAAACAAGCCTATATAAAGCCCACACTGCATGGAGAAATGATTTGGTGCCAAGGTTACTCTGAACCAAATGCGGGGAGTGATTTGGCAAGTTTACAAACTAAGGGAGAGTTAGTTGGTGATGAATGGGTGATTAATGGTCAAAAAATATGGACCAGTACTGCTCAATACTCCCAAATGTGTTTTTGTCTTGTTAGAACTGAACCAGATGCTCCAAAGCACGCTGGAATAAGCTACTTATTGATCCCAATGGATACCCCTGGCATTGAAATTAGGCCTCTGGTAGATATGACTTTAAATGCTGGATTTAATGAGGTCTTTTTTACAGACGTAAAAATTCCTGCTGGCAATATTGTAGGTAAAAGAGGTGAAGGCTGGGCCGTTGCAAATGCAACTTTAGGGCATGAAAGAGGCTCCCTGGCTCCACCAGATGCAACCATGAATAGAGTGAATATGTTGATGCATCTAATGAAAAAAGAAACACTTGATGGCAAACCGCTAATTGAGCATCCAATTTATCGAGATCGGTTGATGCAAATTCAAGGCAAAGTTTTAGCCCAACAATCTCATGCCTTAAGACTGTTATCAGCTAAGCTAAACCCTGGAACTGATGTCAAGATAGGTAAAATGATTCAAAAGCTTACTGGAACAGAGCTTAGACATGAATTAGAGGGCCTTGCCATTGATGTGATGGGTGAGATTGGAACCTTATATGAAGATAGTCCTCATCTTAAAAATGATGGTACGTGGCAATTTATATACATGTATTTTCTGGGCCTCATTATCGGCGGAGGTACCAGTCAAATTCAAAAGAATATAATTGCTGAGCGAGGTCTAGGTATGCCCAAAGAACCAAAAGTAGAGGGAGCATAAAATGTATTTTGGCTTATCAGATGAACAATCCTTTTTTCAGGATAATGTTAGAAGGTATTTAAAAGAACATGCCACCATAGATAACATTAAGCACATTACTAGCGGGGATGAAAAAAATCTTTCTGCAGAGATTCATAAAGGTCTTCTAAATCTTGGAATAAATGGGCTCTTAATTCCAGAAAAATTTGGTGGTCTAGGTCTGGATTTGCTCTTTGCAGCAGTGGTTTCAGAAGCTTTAGGGGGCGGTGTCGGCCCTACTCCATTTATTGCATCCTATGTCATGGCGCCTACAGCTATTAAGCATGCGGGTAGTAAATCCCAGCAAGAAAACTATCTTTCAAAAATCGCTACTAATGAATACCGTTTTGGAGTTGGTTTTAGTGAATTTATAGGCAAAAGAAATGATGCTGGAATTTCTTTTTCGGACAATACATTAAACGGAAGAGCCATGTTTGTACTTGATGCAGATGATGCAACGCATGTATTGCTAACAGATGAACAAGGTCAAATATTCGTTGTAGATGCAAAATCTGCAAACATAGAAATAGTTAAACTTACAACCGTTGATAAAACTAGACAATATTCAGAAGTGGTTTGCAACAACTTAGAGGCAGAACTATTAAAAAATTCTTCAGATTCAACAGATCCACTTATCCATGCAATTGATGCCGGCAGGATTATGCTTGCTGCAGATTCTCTTGGTGCTTCACAAACCATGATTAATAAGGCAGTTGATTATGCTAAGGAACGAAAGCAGTTTGGCAGAGTCATAGGATCATTTCAGGCTGTAAAGCATATGTGTGCAGAGATGGCTGCTGACCTAGAGCCTTGCTATGCAATGGTTTGGCACGCTGCGCATTGTCATGATAATTCTCCTAATGAGGCGAGATTAATGGCCTGTCATGCTAAAGCACATGTCTCTGAAATGAGTAAAGGCATATCGAAGAAAGCTACGGAGGTTCATGGCGGCATGGGTTTCACAGACTTACTTGGTCTGCATTACTGGTTCAAACGAATTGGATTAAATCGTCAAATTCTTGGGAGCCCAGAACTTGTTCGAGAAGAAGCATACAAAGCACAGATTTAAAGTAAATTTTTTACAATCACTTCTTCTAAAAGATGTAACCTATCATTACCAAAAAACATTCTTTCTTTATAGAAAAATGTAGGTGAGCCAAATCCTCCTCGCCTAATTAACTCATCAGTATTTTTTATCAATAGATTTTTGGCTTCTTGTGATCTAATAAATTTTTTAAATTCCTCAGTATCTAAATCTGAGTTTTCGGCAAAGCTTAATAATAAATTTTCTTGACTGATGTCTTTACCCTCACTCCAATATGCTTGAAATACATTATTAGCAAACTCAACCAGTTTGCCTTCTTGATTGGCAAACAAGCAGCCTCGCATTGCCTTAACGGAATTAATTGGGAATATTTTAGGGAAGCTAATGCTAATTCCTCTAACTTTTGCCCATAAATATAAGTCATCATTTGAATAGTTGAGCTTTTGAGGATTGGGATGTTTTCTAAATTTATATACATCTTGATTAACAGAATTAAAAACTCCTCCAACTAAGATTGGCTTCCACTCTATTCCTAGCTCATGTTTTTGTGATAATGATACAATTTCAGCGAATGCTAAATATGTCCAGGGGCTTGAACAGTCGAAGTAAAATTCTATATAGTTAGCTTTCACCATTAATAAATATTGTAAATTAATTATCTTGTATAAACAGAAGAAAGCTTTGAGTTTAATAGTAATACTGTTGCTAAGCATTAATATTGAAGCAAAAATCCAAATACCTGTATCAGCTGAAAAGCAAGAGCTATGTAAGGAAATTTATAAAAAGATGACCGATGAACATTTTTTTAATGAAAAAGACTTGAGCTCCATTAATTCTGAAATATTTGATGCAATAGTTGATCAGCTAGATTCTCAAAAAATATATTTCACAAAAAATGAAATTAGTTTCTATAAAAAAAAATTTTTTAAATTTGATAATCCCACAAGTTATCAAAATCAAAACATAAAAGCCTCACTTTGCCCAATAGACTTAAAATCTAAATTTGAATTTATTAACCTATATTTTAACCGGTTAATCGAGGCAACAAACTATCAACTTAAAGAGATTGCTAAAAAGAATTTTGATTTTACAAAAGAAGAATTCATATTAATTGATTATGATCAAAAAAAACGAATGAAGACCAAATTTGAGCTTAAGAAAGCTTGGAGGAGTAGGGCAAAAAATGATGTATTAACATCCATGCTTGCTGATAAAGAATTAGAAAAAGCAATGGAGACTATTGAGAAAAGATATAAAAATAGACTTCGAAGGATCTCTCAAAGAAATGAAGAGGATGTCTTTTCAATTTCTATGAATAATTTAACATCTTTTTTTGATCCGCATTCTTCATATTTCTCTCCTAAGTCAGCTGAAGACTTTGAAATGAGAATGAGTTTAAAGCTAGAAGGAATTGGAGCATTGCTTACAACAGAGGATGATTATCCAACCATTGTAAGTGTTGTGCCCGGTGGTCCAGCTGAAAAAACTGGAAAAATTAATCCAGATGACAAAATAGTAAAGATATCTCAAGTTGAGGAATTGAATTCAACTCCAACAGACGTAGTTGGCTGGAGAATAGATGAAGTAGTTCAGTTAATTCGAGGCAAAGCTGGCACCAAAGTTGAATTAGAAATCATTCCAGGCAAAACCGAGGATTTTAGTGAAAGGAAGTTTGTAACAATCATACGAGAAGAAGTTAAATTAGAAGAACAAGCAGCAAAATCTAGAGTAATTGAAATTAAAAGAAATTTACAAACAATAAAAGTTGGGATAATAGATTTACCCGCCTTTTATATAGATTTCAATGCTTGGCGAAATAGAGATCCAAATTTTAGAAGTAGCTCAAAAGATGTTGAAATGATACTGAGAAAATTTGATGATCAAAGTGTTGATGCTGTCTTGATAGATCTCCGAGGTAATTCTGGTGGCTCACTTTATGAGGCAAATAAATTAATAGGATTGTTTGTATCTTCTGGGGCAACACTACAAGTAAAAGAAAGTAATGGTAGCGTAAGATCCTGGGGGGACTACACAGCTAAGCAAGTTTGGAAAAAGCCAATGGCTGTTATGGTTGACAGATATTCCGCTTCAGCTTCTGAAATTTTTGCAGGAGCTATTCAAGATTATCAAAGAGGGATAATAATTGGACAAAAGACATTTGGAAAAGGTACGGTCCAAAAATTAGATGATCTCAGCTCAGGACAAATAAAAATTACTGAATCAAAGTTTTATAGAATCACTGGATCAGGGATGCAAAGTAAAGGCATTAAACCGGATATTACTTTACCAAGTACCTGGGATGTTGAAGAAATTGGTGAAAGTTCATTAGATGCAGCCCTTCCGTGGGATGAAATTAAACCAGTGCGTTTCAAAAAATTTTATATGGGGTCATCTTTGATTTCTCAATTAAATGATAGGCATTTAAAAAGAGTCAATCAAAGCCCAAACTTACAATACATTCTTGATATAAGAAAAAGATATGAAATCCAAAAAAATAAGGAGATGATTTCTTTAAACTTAACAAATAGAAAAATTGAAAATAAAGAAAGGGAATTATGGGCTCTAAATGTAGAGAATAAGAGACGAGCCTCTCTTAATTTAGAAACATTTAATTCGTTCAAAGAAATGGAAAATTATAATGACAATAAAGAAATCAAAGACGATAGAGAAGATTATGAGATAGATATTGATAATGACTATCTTTTAAATGAAAGCCTTCAAATACTTTCAGACTATACAGTGCTTGATCAAAACATTTATCTATCTAAAGCAGCGTAAATTATGAAAATTGTATCTTTTAATATAAATAGCATCAGGGCTCGTCCTCATCAACTAATTCATCTAAGAGATACCATTGACCCTGATGTAATTGGAATTCAAGAGACCAAAGTAGATGATCCTTTGTTTCCAATTGAAGAAATTCAAGAAATTGGATATCACCCTGAGTTTTGGGGTCAAAAGGGCCACTATGGCGTAGCTATTCTTAGTAAACAGAAACCTGAAAATGTACAAAAAGGTTTTGAAGGAGATTCAATGGATGAGCAAAAGAGATTTATTCAGGCTACATTCAAGTGGAAAAGAAAAAAAATTACTATCATGAATGGATACTTTCCTCAGGGAGAAAATAGGTCTCATAAAACGAAGTTTCCAAAAAAAATAAAGTTTTATGATGATTTAGAAAATCACATCAAGAAAATTAAAAAGGTTGAAGAAAATATGATTGTAATGGGTGACTTTAATGTTGCTCCAACAGAATTAGATATTGGAATTGGTGAGCAAAATGCAAAAAGGTGGTTACGCGATGGAAAAACAGCATTTCTTCCAGAAGAAATAGAAATGTGGAATAAAATTAAGGACTTAGGTTTTATAGATTCATGGAGAAAACAGAATCCCAAAGAAGGATCAATTTTTTCTTGGTTTGATTATCGATCAAGGATGTTTGATGATGATCCAAAAAGAGGATTAAGAATTGATCATATTCTATTATCTGAAAATTTAGAGAATGAAATGCTTAAAACAGGGATAGACTACTCTGCCAGAGCAATGGAAAAACCATCAGATCATTGTCCAGTTTGGCTGGAATTAAAATAGTATTTATTAAGACTGCTTTTTTCTCTTGAATTGAAAGAATTTTCTAAGAAGATAGGATGATTGCTCATGCATATGTCCTCCACTAAAAAAAACTTTGTGATTAAGTTCACTTTTATCCAGAAATCGGTCAATTGATTCAATTGCGCCTGTTTTTGGCTCATATGCACCAAAATACAAATTATCTATTCTGGCATCTACTATTGCTTTTGCACACATATGACAGGGCTCTAGGGTCACGTAGATATCACATCCATTTAATCTATAATTCTTTGTAAATTTACCCGCTTCATTAATCGCAATGATTTCTGCATGAGAGGAAACTGAGTTTTTTGCTACTACTTGATTAAAGCCTCTGCCGATAATTTTTCCGTCATTTACAACAACTGCGCCTACTGGCACTTCATCATTTCTGAATGCTAACTTTGCCATATTCATGGCTTCAGTCATAAAGAGATTTATATTTTTATCAATCAATAAACTAAGATATTTCTTATAAAAATTTAGCCCAATCTTGCAGCGGCCTTCTTTCTGACTTTAATGAGTTAACTGCTGCGGTTTCATCTCTATACCCTATCGCCATACCACAAAATAATATGTCACAATCTTCAGCTTTTACGTACTCAGAAACACTATCATGCTTAATTGACCAAGCCTCTTGAGCACAAGTATCTAATCCAGCTTCCTTAGCCAATAACATAAAAGTTTGTAAAAACATTCCTAAATCAGACCATTGTGGGGGACCCATTTGTCGATCAACAAAGCAGAAAAAGGCACAGGGCGCTCCAAAGAACCTAAAATTTCTCATAACTTGAGCAATTCTAGCGTCCTTATCTTCTCTCCCAATACCTAAAAGCTCATACATTTGCTCGCCTAATTCATATCTAGACGTTCTATATGGTTCCTTTAATTTCGGAGGGTAAATGTCGTATGCCGGAACTTCTGGCTGAGTCCAGTTCTCTTGAAACTTGAGAAAATCTTTCATAGAGCTATTATTAATAACAAATATTTTCCAGGGCTGAAGATTGCCTCCGGATGCAGCTCTTGAAGACTTTTCCAATAAAACCCTCACAAGATCGTCAGAAACAGGGTTATTTAGAAATGATCTAATTGAAGATCTTGAAAGGACTGCCTCGGTTACATTCATGTATTTATTTTATATAAAAGATAAAGTTATTCCCAATTATTGGTAGCTGAAATTTTTACTACTAGATTATTTAATTATTATCTATGTTTGAGGATAGTCTCGATTTTAGATATATCTTCTTTAGAATCAATATCAATGCTTTTTTCATCATCCATTAAATAAAGTATTGTTTGATTTTGAAGAAATATAGGGTTGTTTAAAAAAGCTTCTTTGTTAATAACATATATTGCCCCGTTAGGTTTATATGCTTCGGGTAATTCTTGACGATTCATCGATATAAATTGCTTTCCAAAAGGAGCTTTAAGATACCCATCTTGATTTAAAATAAAAGATTTCAAGATATTATTTTGTGTCTTTTGAACAGAAATTAAGGCATTACAATCTTCAGCAAGAAATTGCTTGCAAGCCAAATCAATGTCCTTATGATCCCTTAAAGGAGAGGTTGGTTGAAGTAAAACTATATTTTCAAAGTCAAAACCTAAATCATTAATTTTTTTAATTGCATCAAGAACAACAAGCTCCATTTTTGCATTATCGGTTGCAAGCATGTCGTCTCTTTTTATTTGAATTACCTCCTGATCAGACGCAATTTGTAAAATTTTATTAGAATCTGAACTCACAAAAGTGCTTTCAATGATAGAAGATAATTTGCTGGCATCAATAGTCCATGAAATCAATGGTTTTCCATTTAAGGGGTGCAGATTTTTGTTTCTAAGCCCTTTTGAATTTTTTCTAGCAGGAATTAAAGAGACAAATTGTTTACTTTTCATTTAAAAAATTAGAAATGAAGTCTATTTGAGCTCTTTTGTAATCTCCGATCTGTCCAATATCAAGCCAATATTCATATATTGGAAAAGCAGCAACCAAGGATTTTTCTTTTGATATAGTTTCGTTAATCAGCGAAGGCATATCCATATATAAATCTTTTGGAAAATTTTTTAAAATGTCGCTGTTTAAAACATATATTCCAGCATTTACTTTTGAAGAAATTTTTGGCTTTTCGTCAATTGAATCTACATAACTATTTTCAGAAGAAACAACTCCATAAGGAATATCATAATAAAAATTTCTTACGCACATTGTAATTCTAGCTTTTGAGCTTTGATGGAATTCAATCAGTTGTTTGAAGTTTACCCTAGTCAAGATATCAGCATTCATTACAAAAAAAGGTTCATTGATTTCAGTAGAATTTATTAAGCTTAAACATCCCGCAGTGCCAAGAGGATTTGTTTCCTCAATATAATTAATTTTGCAGTCATACCTGCTCCCATCTCCCAAATAATCTTTTATCATTTCTGATTTATAGTGAGTTGAAATTATAAATTTCTTATATCCATAAGATAGAAAATTTTGAAGAATAGTCTCAATGATAGGTTTTTCACCAACTTTTAGGAGTGGCTTTGGGCATTCATCAGTTAATGGCTTCAACCTTGATCCAAAACCGCCTGCCATAAGTACAACAGTATTTTTTTTATCAGTAATAGCTTTGAAACCATTAGCGTGGATTTCTTTAATTGTGTCATCCTCAAATAGAACTGGAATTGCTTGAAGGTCCTTTTCCAATATTTTGTTTTCTAAGTTAGCTCTATCCTCAGAATCATAATACTTTACAAAATTCTTGTGCATTGCGCCTTGGATAGGTTCATCAAGCTCTACACCTTTAAGAATAGCCCTTCTTATGTCCCCATCCGTAACAGTTCCAATGAGCTTGTTTTGTTCATCTATTACAAAGAGAATCTTAAGCTCTAAATCATTGAGCGCTTTGATAGACGATCTTATGGATAAATTATCTAAGATAAGATGTGGATCTGGATTAATTATCATATGAAATTACTGATACCACTCATTTTTTTTAATGCCTTTAATAGTCATTTCTTTTCTTAGTAATCTTATATAATCTAATTCTAAATTAGAAAGCACATCTGCTATTTTTATACCTGCATCGCCCACACCATAAGGATTTATACATTTTCTTACCTCTAATCTAAATTGACTATCATCAAAGCACTTAATAATGGCATCATATATTTCTTTTGGATCATAGTTTGCATCAATAACATTTTCAGCTCTTAGCCTTCCATCTTGCCGAGAGCCAATATTTACAGTGGGACAAAGAAAAGCTGGCGTTTCTTTGATACCAGATGAGGAATTGCCAGCGCAACAAACTCTTATGTCGGGATCTAGTGATAATGCAAGTATGCCGTGATAATCGTATCTTCCTAAGGAAGAGAAAATTTGAACATTTTCATAGCCTAAAAACTTTTTTTTAGCAAAATTTTGGATTGTATCAATGATCTTTCTCCCACCGGCATCGTTATTAGGAAAAGTTATAATAATTTGTACACCTTGATCGGCTATGTTTTTTAATGCCTCCAAAGATCTCTCAATTTGATCTGATGCCAGTCCATACTCTGTAGTAACCGAATGCTGGGTAAATAAAACTATGGGCTTATTCAGATCTAAATTATATTTAGCTTTTAACTCCTTTGGTGTTGCGAAGTTATCCTCTTGAATTAAATCAATCGCTGGAAAACCAACCGTATGAACTCTCCATTCAGCCTCACCCATTGCTAAAAGTCGATTTGTAGCTTGTTCATTTGTTGTGAAATGAATATGAGATAATTTGGTCATAGCATGTCTCACCGAATCATCTAGCGCCCCTCCTTCTGTAATATCTCCACCTTCTATGTGTGCGGTAGGAATATTCATTTGGGTTGAGGCGATGACTGCCGCGAATCCCTCAAACCTATCTGCATAAACAACAAAAATATCTGGCTTTATTTGTGCCAAAGCTTTTGAAATTGACAATATACCTGATCCAATAGCTTTTGAAGTCGAAAATTCAGAATCCTCATCTAACTCAATTGAGACCTCAAAATGAACCTCAAATCCGTCCTTATTAATTTCCTTGATTGTACTACCAAAGTTTTTATCAAGATGAGCACCAGAAACAATTAACCGATAATCAAGCTCAGGATGGCTGTCTATTGCTTTAAGCACAGGATATTGAAGACCATATTCTGCTCTATTTCCTGTAAAAACTGCTATTATTTTTTTCATCTAAGAATCTCCGAAGTGTATTGTATAAGGTTTTTTAACCCTTCTGAAAAATAAATCTTAGATTCCCAGTTATAGTTTTTTTTTGTAAGTGAAGTATCTAATAAAATTGATGAATGAGCCGAACTTTTATCAGTTTCTATAATTTTAATATTTGATAATTGTGCAATCTCTAAAATTTTTTCTGTTAGTTGTTTAATAGATATAGATTCACCTGATGCAACATTAAAGATGCCTGTTTGATTTGATTTCGCCATATATACTAGACAGGTTGCTACATCTTTAACATGAACAAAATCACGAATAGGACCTCCATCTTTAATTTGAATAGACTTGATATTTGAACAAACAACCTGATTCAATATATCTGATATTACATTTTTTGAACTCATTCCAATCCCATAGACATTAGCAAGTCTTGCTACAACTCCACCATTTGAAATTACAGTACTTTCACACTCTAGTTTTGATTTTGAATAAATATTAAATCCTTTTATGTTTTCACTTGGTTTATGCTGATAAGAAGATTGATCTCCATAAACTCCAGCTGATGAAGCGTATATAATTCTTGCAGAAGTATTGTCAGTGATGGCCTTAAGTCTTGTTAAATTATCAGAAATATAATTTTCACCCATATCTTCAGCAAAGCTTAGGTCATTATTCTCAGATAAATAAATAATTGAAGCTTTAAAATATTTCTTTGACATATCATTAAAGCTATTTAGAGATGAGCTTATTTCATCGAGGGTTCCTCTATTTCGAATTGAGAAATAATGAAGTCCTTTCCGCTTTAAGTATTTCTCAATGTATTGACCAATGAATCCAGATACTCCATATATTCCATATAAGGTCATAGAAAAATTTATTTAATTCTGAATATCTTCTGAAGTTAATTGAGCATCCATATTAATATTTTTAGAGGCAATTTTACCTATAATTGATTCGAATTTTTCAGCAAGTATTTGTCCAGTGCCAGGTCTTTTTACCCATATATTTTCTAGACTAAAAATCTCTCCTTTTTTAATATCTTTAATGGCAACTACACTAGCGAATGCAAATTTTATAGTGGGCAGTTCTTCATCAACTGGGCCTTTAGTGCCTCCCCTTTCTTCAAAAAGAATATTAGCACCTTTAATTAAATCTTTAGCGGCTTCAGGATCCATAGAGTTTACAATATCTGGGCCCTCTCTAGACATAGAGTCAGTGAAATGCCTCTCTAAAATTGATGCGCCCATCGCCACTGCCCCAAAACAAGCATGATTTGATACAGTATGATCAGATAAGCCAATTACTGCATCTTGAAAATTCTCCTGTAATTCTGACATAGCTCCGAGACGCACTAAATGGTTTGGAGTAGGGTATATATTTGTAGTATGAAGCAAAGCATAAGGAACATTTTTATTTCTCAAAATTTCTACTGCAGGTCTAATGCTGTTTATATCATTCATTCCGGTGCTCAATATTACTGGTTTACCAAAATTTGCAATATGATTAATTAAAGGATAATTATTGCATTCTCCTGAACCAATTTTATATCCACATACATTCATAGACTCTAGTCTATCTGCCGCAGCTCTAGAAAAAGGTGTGCTAATAAAAATTTTTCCTTTTGATTCTATGTAATTCTTTAAAGCAATTTCATCATCTTCATTTAAAGCACACTCCTGCATAATTTGATATATTGATTTTTTAGAATTTCCAGGAATAACTGATTTAGCCTCTGCTGTCATTTCATCATCAACCACATGAGTCTGATGTTTAATAACCTCAATCCCTGCTTCAATAGCTTTGTCAACTATAGATATTGCGTTTTCAAGTGACCCATTATGATTAATCCCAATCTCAGCTATCACTAGCGGAGGATACGCAGAACCTATTTTTCTGCCACCTAAACTTAATTCATTCATTTAATACCTCTCTTATATTACATTTTACTATCAAGATAAATGCCTTTTTCATTATGTTCAAATGATGGAAGCATCTTTTGAAAAATTTGTAAAATTGAAGCTTTGGAATAATTTCTACTTTTAGAAATTTCAGATACTGAATCTTTAAACATATCCAGATTTTTTTTACTTATCTCAAGATTACTTTTTATTATTCCTATGCCTGAGAATGACTCCATGTCCAGAATATCATCTTCTTCAACAAATTCTTCAAAATCTTTTTCTCCAGTCGTATTGCTAGCTGAAAAATAGCATGGCCATTTTTTTAATTTAACTAGCTGATAAATCTCAGATCTTGCTTCCTCCTCACTTGAGCATATGTAGGGAGTATATCCATAATAATTCAAAAATTTATTTGCAATTTCTGAAAAAGTAACAAGATGCAAGCTATCATCTAATTTTGGAAAAAAAATATCATTGGTTTCTCCTAACAAAGATGACAATAAGCATAATTCACCAGACTCTTGAGAGGTAAGAAAATATCTTCTTACATCATTAGGTGCAGAAATTGGTTGTATTTTTTTAATTCTGTCTTCAAAACCAGCCAAAAGAGAGCCGTCAGAAAAAGCAACGTTTGCAAAACGAGCTGTAGATATATTTATTTTTTGAGAATAATAAGATAAAAATAACTCCATTACTCTTTTTGATGCGCCCATCATATTTACTGGATTTGCGGCTTTATCAGTAGAGACACAAAAATATTTTTTAGAATTCATTGCAATAGCAGATTTGATATTTTTTTCGGTGTTTAGGATATTGACTTTAATCATTCTCATTAATGTAAATTGATCCTCTTCACTTCTAACATGCTTAAGAGCGGAAAGATTTAACACGTAATCATAGGGGCCATTTCTATTAACCATGTCTTCAAACTCATCACTACCAGCATCCAATGCAAAGGTTTTAAAATCTCCATCTATATATCCCAAGGAGCTTCTTATATCTCGAACCAATTCAACTAAATTATTTTCACTAAGATCGACGCAATGAATTTTTTTTGGAGACCTTTTAAAAATCTCTTTTGAAACAGATTGACCAATTGAGCCAGCTGCACCAATGACTAGAAATGATGAATGAGATACCTTTTCAGACAAAACTTCAGAAAAGTACTTTACATCTTTTTCGAAAAGTAAATTTTCTCGTCCAATAATTTTTAAAACTTTGTCCATACAAACAGCATTATATCAATGACTTTTATATAAAACTATTTGAAAAGAATAAGCTTTATGATGGTTAGCCATAGGAGAATTCGTTGAAGTTAAATCTTAATAAATGCTGCATATACAATAATTATTGGGTTTTTCATCACCTTCACAGTAACTTGTTAATACCGATATTTGCTTTTCACTTGCTAATTTTTTACGAAAGTACTCATGTCTAATTTCACTACCGGTAAGTATCACAATTTTCATTCAGAGGCACCTTTTTTACTTTATGCTTTTTATCTTAAAACTTATGCTAACTTAATTAAAAGAGAAAAATTAGAAGTTATTCTTCCCCGAAAATTTTGTTATGTGTATTATTGACCCTTACAAAAGTCGTACATTTAGAAAGTGTTTTAAGTTTATTGGCTCCAACATAAGTACATGCAGATCGAATTCCGCTCAATATATCTTTTACTGTATCATCTGCCTTTCCTCGATATTTAACCACAACTGTTTTACCTTCCGTGCCTCTATATGAATTATGATTACCATGCTTATTCATAGCAGATTCCGAAGCCATACCATAGAATTTCATAAACCCATCTTCAATCTTTCCTTTGCATTCATCATGACCAGCAAGCATTCCACCTATCATCACAAAATCAGCGCCTCCTGCAAATGCCTTTACAATATCTCCAGAACTGGTGCAACCTCCATCGGCAATAATATGTGCATCAAGACCATGCGCTGCATCAGCACATTCAATTACAGCGCTTAATTGAGGATAGCCGATTCCAGTTTTGATTCTAGTAGTACAGACAGAGCCAGGACCAATACCAACTTTGACTATGTCAGCACCAGCAAGGATTAACTCCTGCGTCATATCAGCAGTAACTACATTTCCGGCAACAATAGTAGCATTTGGACATTTTTGCCTTAACTTTTTAACAGCATCAACAAATTTAATAGTATATCCATTTGCAACATCAAGTCCTATGAAACCACCCGAGGTTTTTGACAATTTAGAAATATCATCAATTCCACCGAGCCAGCAAGTATTTGACTGCTTTTTTTTAAATTTTTCAAAATTTTTTTTAAGATAATGTCTTGCAGGGCATGTAACTAAATTATATTTAGATAAAACTTTATGCATTGCAGGAGTTCCTACTGTATCCATATTGGCTGACATGATAGGAATTCCAGTCCATTTTTTTTTACTCCAAAGAAAAGTATGTGTTCTCTCAAGATTAACCTCTCCTCTTGAACTCATTGTAGATCTCTTTGGCCTAATTAAGACATCGGAATAATCTAACTTTATATCCTCATTAACTAGCAAAATATATAACCTTAAATCCTTTTACTTTATATTACCAAACATTGCTTTTAGCAGTTAACTTTTTATGTAAAATCTTTGAAGTCGAAGTAATTTACTCCAGCTTTTCTATCTGATGAATTATTCACAACTGACTTTGCAAGTTTTGTTGCTGAAATACTTCTAAGTTTTTTTATCGGTCCATGCAAAAATGGATCAATAATTATTGATACTATGTCGGCAAAAACTATATCGAATCTTAACTTATTTCCCCTAAGATGACCGGGTTGAAATATATTTGTGCTATCAAATCCCAGTTTAATTATTTCCATTTCAAGCATTCCTTTGACTTTTAAATAATAATTCCAAGAATTTGGATTAGCCCCTGCTGCTGAAATAAGTGAAATATTTTTTGTACCTGCTTCTTTAAACTTTTTAGCTATCTCAAGTTGATAGGTAAAATCGACTTGGAAAAAATTTTTTTTTAATTTAGAGCCCATATAACCAATGACATTATGAAAGTACAAGGGATATCCTAATGAAAGGTAAACGTGGTCCATGTGAGAAATTTTTATTTCTGAAAGATTATTAAAATCTATAATTAATTCATGAGTATTTTCTGGTCGGTTAGGTATGACTCTTCTTGCCAGAGCTGTGGTGGGACTTTTATTAATACTAAGTTCTTTGAGAATATGATTACCTAAAAATCCTGTTGAGCCTACTAATAAATTCACTTTACTCCCACTCAATAGTAGCTGGAGGTTTACTAGAGATATCATAAACAACTCTGCTAATATTATCTAACTCATTGACGATACGATTTGAAACATGTGCTAAAAAATCATGTGGCAGTTTAGCCCAATCAGCAGTCATAAAATCTACTGTTTCAACCGCCCTTATAGCTATTACGTCTGCATATCTTCTTTCGTCACCAACTACTCCAACAGATTTTATAGGAAGATAAGCACAAAATGCCTGGCTAACGTGATCGTATAAATTAGCCTTAATTAGCTCTTCGATAAAAATTGCATCTGCATTTTGCAAAGTAGCAACTTTATCTTTACAAATCTCACCTAAAATTCTTACGCCTAGCCCAGGTCCAGGAAAAGGATGGCGATTAAGCATTTGTAAGGGAAGTCCTAGTTTGGCTCCCATCCTCCTTACTTCATCTTTAAATAGATCCCTTAATGGCTCAACAAGCTCCATTTTCATATCTTCTGGCAGTCCACCAACATTATGATGAGATTTAATAACCCGTGCCTCTTTTGACTCAGATTCTGAAGATTCAATTACATCTGGATAAATTGTTCCCTGAGCTAAATAGTTAATTTCATCTTTAAGTTTCGCTGCTTCATTATCAAATATATCTATAAACGTTCTTCCTATAACTTTTCTTTTTTGCTCAGGCTCAGTAATGCCTTTAAGATGCCTGAAGAAAACCTTCTTTGCGTCAACAACAAGTAGATTCAAATCCATTGTCTCCTTGAATAAACTCTCAACATCCCTTGCTTCATTTTTACGAAGCAAACCATTATCAACAAATACACATATCAGATTTTTTCCAATAGCCTTATCCAGCAACATTGCAGTGACTGATGAATCAACACCACCAGACAAGCCCAATAAAACTTTTTGATCGCCAACTCTGTCTCTGATTTCTTGAATTCTATGCTCAATAAGATCTTCTATTCTCCATTGAGGGGTAGATTCACATATCTTAAATATAAAATTTTCTAATATAGCTGTTCCTTGCTCAGCAAGGGTCTGCATTCCATAACAAATTCCTAAAATTGGGACATTAAGCTTAAAGATATGTTCTGGAATTCTTGGTGTATTTGCTTTCGTTACAGACTCTGGGCCACCGGAAAGAATAATGCCTTTTGGATTATTTACTTTGACATTTTCTAGAGATATATCCCAAGGAAAAATTTCAGAATACACACCCAATTCCCTAACTCTTCTAGCAATTAATTGAGTATATTGAGAACCAAAATCAACTACTAAAATTGAATCTAATTTTTTTTCTTTTAAGCTAAATTTATTATCTTTATTCACTTAATTTATTTAATTTTATAATAAAGATACTTCATCAATCTTCTAGCTCTCGATTCTCTATTAACTAAAAATCTATTTAATATACTCATTGATTTATCTAAAAAGGAGTCGAAAATGAATTGTCTACCTACTCTTTTTTTATATTCATTAATATATTTTAGAACCTCTTCTTCTGTTTTAGCTTTTCCATTATCAGCATATTTTGTCAATAGTGGATTAAAGTCATGATCATAAAGCGATGAAATGCCAAAAAAAGTTGTTCGCATAAAATTACCAATTAACAAATCATCAAAAATTTCATAATTTACTGCCTTCATTAAGCTAGATCTTGGAACCTCAAATTGAATACCTCTATTTTTAAGGTCTTTATTCAATTGAATAGAATGATTTTTTTTACCAACTACAAAATTAATAAAACCAAATCTTTTACAAATAACTTCCTTTTCTAAAAAATATTTTTTTACGGCATGAAAATCTTGAATTGATAGCTCATCCGACCAATTATCATCAAATTGCTCGGGATGATAAATTTTAGGATTAATTTCTGCTGGGTTTATTTCCTTAAAATTACCTGAATCACAATCAATTTCTACAAAAGGAGGTATGAAGTTAATATCCTCGTGAAGACCAATACTGTAAGCATGCAAAGGAGTAACATATTCTTGCGCCCAAACTGAATCAGATCTTTGATATTGATGATGAGAGCTAAATGGAATTACGTGATTAGCACTTACAGATTTCGCGGTAAGACTTAGTTGTTCTCCAACAAGTGTATTATTTTTAGCAGGAGGTATGATAAATTCACCATATTCATTATAACAATTAATCATATCAGCATCGCCATACCCTGATAGGCTTAGTAAATAAACATCTAAAAAATTTTTAGCTTCTTTTCTTATAAATCTTGTACAACCTCTTGTTCCTGCATCATTTAAGTTAATAAATAGCTTCTGGCCGATACTCATTAGCAGTATCGAGTCTTGCATAATTGTTGTAATGCACATTAACTTAATATTTTTTGTTAAATTTACCCACTTTCTATCCGGCAAAATCTTTATGTTAAAGTCTTTTTTTTCTAAATCAGTATATATTCGAGAGCCAAAATGATCGGGCAGTAAAAAATTTTTGCCCTTAAATCTTTTTAGAGAATCAGGGTTTAAGTGATCTGGATGACCATGAGAAAACCAAAGGTACAGTGAGTCTAAAATATCTTTTTTATATTTACCAGGTATTTCATGGCTTAAGGTCCAGCTGCCAAAATATGCATCATCTTCATCACCAAACCAAGGATCAGTACTTAAGATCGGTACAAAATCGTCATATGCAATTAAAGTTGCGTTG
>CACBPT010000010.1 GCA_902541245.1 uncultured SAR86 cluster bacterium
ACCAAAAGAATCTTAATAGATACTCAAGAAAAAAAAATAATAACAAGTTAGTAGCTCTAGTAGGCTACACAAATGCAGGAAAAACCTCGCTATTTAATTTATTAACAAAGGGAGGCTTAGAACCAGAAGATAAGTTATTTGCGACATTAGACTCAACAACTAGGCGCGCAAACTTTAAATTAAAAACAATTGATACAGTACTTTTTTCAGATACTGTTGGATTTATATCCAATCTTCCAACCAAGTTAGTTGAATCCTTCAAAGCAACACTTGATGATCTAGCATCTGCAGATCTTTTGATTCATGTTATTGATGCTTCGGATTCAAGCAGGGATTATAAAATTAAAGAAGTCGATATAATTTTGAAAGATTTGGGCGTAACTTCAATACCTCAAATTAGAGCACTAAATAAAGTTGATTTAATTGAAAATGAAGATATATGGCCAGCAAATAATTTACATCCAGAACATAAGATTTCTATTGAAACTGGTGAAGGTCTTGAAGAATTAAAAGATTTAATATCTGAAAGACTGTTTGGAAATATATTGAGTGGATGGGTTGAATTCTCTCCAATTCAAGCTCCAGTTAGGTCCAAATTATTTGACTCAGGATGCATCTTAAAAGAAAAAATAGATGCTAATGGAAAGCATCAATCATTAGTTTCAATCTCTCAAAGTATGTTCAAAGAATTTGAAGGATTAGAAATTTTTAATGATTTAAAGTCGGTTTCTCCATAAATTATAGCCACAGTTGCAGCAATTATTTATATCTATTATTCATTGAAAGGTATAATTGGACAATGCAAAACACTCAAAATTCAACAGATGCAATTATCATTGGAGGCGGACATAATGGGCTTGTATGTGCATATTATTTGGCTTCAAGAGGCTTGAATGTAAATATATACGAAAAAAGATCTATCGTTGGAGGCGCTGCAGTTACTGAGGAATTTCATCCCGGATTTAGAAATTCTGTTGCAAGTTATACAGTCAGTTTATTAAATCCAGAAATTATAAAAGAAATGAGACTCAAAGAATACGGTTTAAGAATTGTAAAGCGTCCAATTTCTAATTTTCTACCAATAGACGATTCAACATATTTAAAACTAGGTGGAGGATTAGAAAGAACAAAAGAAGAGTTCAAAAAATTTTCTAAAAAAGATGCTGCAAGACTATCTGAATATTATGATCGAATTGAAGCCGTTGCTGATGTTCTCAGAGATCTGTCAGTTAAGACGCCTCCTAATCCAAAACAGGGTATAAAAGCTGCGCTAAACACAGCATTGCAGCTTTGGCCAATTGCAACTAAAGGAAATCAAGTACACAGAGATTTCTATGATCTCTTTACAAAAAGTGCTCGATCATTTCTTGATTCATGGTTTGAAAATGAGCATATAAAAGCTGCTTTTGGTTTTGATTCAATAGTTGGGAATTTTGCAAGTCCAGATACTCCAGGTTCTGCTTATGTTTTATTGCATCATGTGTTTGGTGAAATTGATGGAGAAAAAGGAGCATGGGGCCATGCTATTGGAGGTATGGGGGCGATTACACAAGCCATGGAAAAAGCCTGCAAAAATATGGGAGTTAAGATTTTTACAGATACACCTGTTAACAAAGTAACAGTTAAAAATAATGTAGCTGTAGGTATTAAGCTTGCGGATGGAAGCTCTATCGAAGCTAACAAAATAATTTCTAATCTGAACCCAAAATTACTTTACAAAAAATTAATTTCTGAAAATGAACTAGAGCCAGAATTTAATCGCAGCATCGATGGATACAAATGTGGGTCTGGAACTTTTAGAATGAATGTTGCTCTCTCTGAGCTACCAGATTTTTCTGCATTGCCTGGTAAAGATGTAAATGAGCATCATCAAAGCGGTATTGTAATAGCACCAACATTAGATTATATGGACAAAGCTTATATTGATGCTAAGTCTCATGGCTGGTCTTTAGCACCAATTGTAGAGATGTTAATACCATCAACTACGGATCACACTCTTGCACCAGAGGGAAAGCATGTAGCATCATTATTTTGTCAGCAATTTTCACCTACTATGCCAGATGGAAGTTCTTGGCATGATCATAGATTAGCTGCGGCAGATACTATTATTGATACAGTAACAAAACATGCTCCTAATTTTAGAAAATCAATTTTAGGAATGATGATTCTGTCCCCATTAGATTTAGAGGAAAAATTTGGACTCATTGGTGGGGATATTATGCATGGACAAATGTCCCTTGATCAAATGTGGGCTGCAAGGCCATTAATGAACTATGGAAACTATAGAGGCCCATTAAAATCATTGTATATGTGTGGTTCAGGAACGCATCCAGGTGGTGGGGTAACAGGTCTACCAGGGAAAAATGCAGCTAGAGAAATACTTAAAGATGTATGAATTAATTATTTATAGGCATCTTTTCTAATTTTGTAAAATACTCTCTAGCCTTCACAATAACTTTTGGCGCAAGCCAAACTGATGAAATCAGTGTAGGTATAGCCATCAACGCAAAGGATATGTCAATAATATTGATAGCCGCCTCAATTGGAATAACGGCAAAGACAATTACAAATAATATAATCACCCATTGATAAATTTTTACTCCCTTTTTGCCAAACAAAAATTGTGAGCATGCTGAACCATAAAATGAATATGTGAAGATGGTGCTAGCTCCAAAACTCACCACACATATAAATAAAATTGCATAGCCTAAGGGCCCAAGAAGAGCACTAAATGCTTCCGCAGTTAAAGTGACGCCAGTTGAATCTGATTCAAGCCAAACGCCTGAGATTATGATTAATAATGCTGTGGATGTGCACATTATTAAAGTGTCAAAAATAGGCCCGAGCATTGCAACTAAGCCTTGTTTCACTGGATCAGATGTTTTCGCTGAACCATGAACTAGTGTTTCAGTGCCTATTCCTGCTTCATTCGAGTGGGCGCCTCTTCTTACTCCCATAATAATTACAGCAATGACACTGCCTCCAGCCACTGCAGACCCAGTAAAAGCATCTTCAATGATTATTTTTAATGCTGGAAAAATAGAATCTAAATTTAACATCAAGGCAACTAATACCGAACCAAAATATAAAATACTCATTAATGGAACAAGCCACTCTGAAACTTTTGCAATCCTTATAAGTCCTCCAAGAATGATTGCTCCTGTTACTCCAGCTAAAATTATTCCTGCTATTAGATTAAAGTTATCAATCTGAAAAAATGGAAGATCGCCTATTATTTGTACCAACTGATTACTCTGGAAGCCTGGTAAAGCTCCAATCAATCCAGCAGCTGCAAAGAAATATGCAAGAGGCATCATTGATGTAGGAAGTGCATTTTTAATAACATACATTGGTCCACCTCGAACTGTCCCATCCTCTCCAACATCGCGATACATTACTGATAAAGTACATGTAAAAAATTTTGTTGCTATACCAACAACTGCTGTAAGCCACATCCAAAAAATTGCACCTGGTCCAGCAAGTTGAATTGCAATAGCCACTCCAGCAATATTGCCCAATCCAATGGTACCTGATAAGGCTGTAGTTAAAGCTTGAAAATGAGTAACTTCACCAACATCATCTTCTTTTGAGTGCTTTCCTAAAATCAACTCAAAAGCGTGTTTTAAATATTTAAAGGGGGTTAACTTAGAATAAATTAAGAAGAAGACTCCAGAGCCAACGAGTATAGGAACGTTCCATGTCCATACAAATCCAGCAAGATCATTTATAAAGTTTTCCATGAGGATGATTTTAATATTTAATTATTATTGTAGAGCTATCCAAAGTGCTCTGCATGAAAATCTTGAATATCTGGATCAACAAGAGCATCTTGGACCTTCAACTCACGATATAAATTTAAAGAATCTAATGTTTTACAACGACTCAGTGCAACATAGGCCTGCCCCGTGGCAAAAGCTCCCTCTCCAAAATCTACAGAACAACTATCTAAAGTGAGGCCTTGAGCCTTGTGTATGGTCACTGCCCAACCCAATTTAAGAGGGAACTGCTTAAAAGAAGAAACCACCTCCTCTTCCATTTCATCATTATATTCATCGTAGACATAACGTACTTTGTTCCATTCTTCTCGTTTAACTTTAAAGACCTCTTTACCAACTTTGACCTTAATCACTTTTTTATTTTTGTCTGAGCAATCAATTACTACGCCAATAGTTCCATTGACCCATCTACCCTCTGGATCATTTTTAATAAACATTACTTTGGCATCCTTTTTTAAGCGGAGTTCTCTGGGAGCAGGTAAATCATTTTCGTTTAATTCGCCCTGCTCTTTTGATTTGACAGCAGTCGTAGGTCCATCGATTCTGTTTAACATCTCATCATTAATTTGTTCAGCTCGATATTTTCTTGAAGTAATAATTAGTGATGACTCAGTATCAAATTCTGGGTTATGACAAGTCTTGTTAATCATACTGATTGAACTTTCAAGATTTTTTCCGAGTCGAACATTGTTCAGCAGGTTATAAAACTCTTTATCATCCTGTTGTCTAAAAGAGCTTACAAGTTCAAAAAATAAGGGTTTCTCAATAGCTTGAAAATTATCAGCACTAAAAAAATAAACAGATCCGTATCTCTCAAAAATTGCACTTTCCTCATTCTCTTTGACTACTGGCGGTAGCTGAAATAAATCACCACATGCAAGCACATGAATGCCCCCAAATGGTTTGGATGAATTACGATGTATTTGAAGAGTTTCAGAGATAGCATCAAGCATAGGCGCTCGAACCATAGAAATTTCATCAATAATTAATAGTTCTAAATTTTTTAATAACTTTTTAAAGCGTGGATCTTTTGATTCTTGAATGAGTGGAAATGAATCAAAACCAATCCTGAACGCTGAATTGATAGTGCTGCCACCAATATTTAGTGCCGCAACTCCAGTGGGAGCGACAACCATTTTTTTTAATGAGCATTCTTCTTTTACACGCTCAATCAGTGTTGTTTTTCCAGTTCCTGCAGCACCAGTCAAATAAATAAAATGTTGACTGCTATCTTCAAGATGCTTTAAGACACTTTTCAAAGCATCTTCAAAAGCAAGTGATGAAGCTGATCCTGACATACAAATTATATTAAAGTTTTTTATTGATAGACTATTTCATTCAGTGTCTTTAAGTGTTGCTTGGAAGTACAAACCTCCAGTAATGCATCTCCTAATGGTTCTTTATAGATTAATTCTTTATTTTTTACTATATCCTTGCACCATAAATCTAATTCAGTTGGAGAGTTAATATAATTTGCAAATGCTAATACATAAAGAAGTGATGTTGAGCAAATAACAAAAACTTTCATATCTTCTCCATTGTATTTACTTGCTTAATTTGTATTTGGCTATTGCAAAGCTGCTCAGCAATGAAACTTGCTTTCGATATTCCCGTTGAATCAATTACAAAAGATTTTAACGGTGTTTCTTTATTGAACTTAACTTCTATTCGTTTAGCGTTATCAAAACTAGGAAACTGGCGGAGAGTGAGGGATTCGAACCCTCGATACAGTTGCCCGTATACCTCCTTAGCAGGGAGGCGCTTTCGACCACTCAGCCAACTCTCCGATTTTTTGGACAAGAATTATAACGTTTTAAAATATTAAAATAACACTATCTGTCAAATTCTATTTGCATCCCAAAAGGCAGATCCTCACTTACCATTCCATCTTTAAAAGCAATATTGCCATTGACAATCGTCATGTGTATTGAAGATTTAAAATTGTGCCCTTCAAATGGAGACCATCCACACTTATACAAAATGTTATCTTTAGAAACTTCGTAAGGCTTGTCATGATCTAAAATGGCTAGATCAGCGAAATATCCCTCCCTAATAAAACCTCTATCTTTAATCTGAAATCTCTTAGCTACGTTATGACTAGTCTTCTCTACAATGGTTTCAAGGGAAAGAATATCCTGATGATAAAAATCCATAAGGATTTGGAGACCATGTTGAACTAAAGGCAGGCCAGCAGGTGCCTCAGGATATGGCTTAATTTTTTCTTCCCAAGTATGCGGAGCATGATCTGTAGCAATAATATCAATCTTATTTTCTAAAAGCGCCTTAATAAGTGCTTGCCTATCAGATTCTTGTTTGATGGATGGATTGCACTTAATTTGATTACCAAGCTCAGCATAATAAGAATCATTGAAGAACATGTGATGAACACATACCTCAGCTGTAATTTTCTTTTGATCAGCCTCTCCAACAGAAAAATGTTCCATTTCTTTTTCTGTAGTTAAATGAAAAACGTGAAGATCTGCATCATACTTTTTAGCTAAATTCACTGCCAAAGAGCTCGATAAGTAACAACTTTCAACATCTCTGATTAGATGGTGATGTTCTGGTGATACCTCGTCGCCATATTTCTCATAAAATAATTGCTCATTTCTTTCAACCGTTTTCTGATCCTCGCAATGAGTAACAACTATCAAAGGAGAGTAGTGAAAAATATCATCCAATGCATCTAAGTCATCTACTAGCATGTGACCAGTTGAAGCACCCATGAAAACTTTTAATGCTGCAGCTTGATGAATATCTGCCCTTTTAATTTCTTCAATATTGGTATTGCTTGCGCCCAAATGAAACGAGTAATTTGAAACAGATTTTGTACTTGCTAGCTGAAATTTTTTTGTCAGATTCTCATTGGTTGTAGTCGTTGGATTGACATTGGGCATTTCAAAATAACTTGTAACTCCACCGGCAAGACCAGCCTTTGACTCAGTTGCAATTTCACCTTTATGGGTTAAACCAGGCTCTCTAAAATGAACTTGATCATCTATAAGCCCGGGAATTACATATTTACCATTTAAATCAACAACATTTTTAGACTCAGCATCTATGGATGCTGCAATTTTTTCAATTCTATTTCCTTTGATAGCAATATCTGATTCAAAAATTTTACCCTCATTTACAAGGGTTCCATTCTTCAATATTAAGTCAAACATCAGTCTCCCAAATTGAATGCTGCATGCAAAGTTTTAACTGCTTCATCGAGCTGATCAACCGCTATGACAATTGTTATTTTAATTTCAGAAGTGCTTATCATTTGAATATTAATACCAGCATCGGCCAAAGCATTAAATGCTGTACTTGCAATACCGGCATGTGAACGCATTCCAACCCCTACTAAAGAGACTTTACCTATGGCTTCATTAATGATTAATTCGTCATAGGATATGCCTTGCATCTTTTCTTTTAATACTGATTCAACCTCATCTCTATCGGCTGTACCTACAGTAAAAGTGAAATCTGTTTTCCCAGAAACACTAACATTTTGAACGATAACGTCCACCTCAATACCTGCATCACTAACTGGACTTAAAATGCCTGAAGCAATTCCGGGAGTATCACCAACTCCATGCAAAGTAAATTTAGTCTGATCTTTTTGAGAAGCTATGCCTGTAATGACAGCATCTTCCATTGCGTTTTCCTCCTGCAAGATAAGCGTTCCTGAACCTGGCTCAAAACTTGATAAAACTCTTACTAAAACTTTATATTTATTTGCAAATTCAACTGCGCGTATTTGCATAACTTTAGCACCCTGCCCAGAGAGTTCCAACATTTCCTCAATGTTAATTGAATCCAGTTTTTTTGCATTAGGCACAATTCTCGGATCTGTTGTATATATTCCATCAACATCTGTATAGATATCACAACGTATAGATTGTATTGAAGCTGCTATGGCTACTGCAGTAGTATCACTGCCCCCGCGTCCCATTGTAGTTGTATCTCCATCACTAGTTATGCCTTGAAATCCTGTAATAATTGGGACGTATCCATCTTCAATAGTTTTAAAAATAACTTCTTTATCAAGATCTATTATCTTCGCACGAGAAAAATTAGCAGTCGTTTTCATGCCAATTTGTGCTGCTGAAAGTGATTTGGCTTTTAAACCTAATTGATTTAAAGCAATTGCCACCAAAGATGCACTGACCCTCTCACCTGTTGAAACAAGGGCATCAAATTCTCTTTTATTTGGCTCATTGCCAAAGGAATTAGCTAGTTCAATTAATCGATTTGTTTCTCCACTCATTGCAGAGACCACGACCACAGGAGAAGCCTCGTCACAGGCTTCTTTTATAATATTTGCAACAGCAGAAATTCTGTCAGTTGAACCAACAGAAGTGCCACCAAATTTTAATATAATCGTTTCCATGTTTAATAAGCTTAAAAACTAAGCGATGGATTGTACGATATCAGGAATAGAATTAACAAATTCTTCAAAATTATCAGCCTCTCCTGCTCCTTGAGCAAAATCATTTCGGCCTCCGCCTTTACCATTGTGTAATTTTGCAATTGATTTTATGACATCATTAGCGCTCAAAGAATTTTGCATGTCTTTCGTAACTCCGCAAACCATAACCACTTTAGTTTTTTGATGGCTAAAAATTAAAACGCATTTATTTGTCTGATCTTTTTTAGATTGATCAACCATGTTGCGTAAATCTTGAACATTTTGTGTATCTGCCTGAATAATAGCCAGATCAAAGTTCTTAATTTTATGAATTGTTTCTTTTAGATCAATTGCAGCTGATTTTTTTGTTTTGGTGCCTTTTTTTAAAGCTTTGTTTTCTTTGATTAAATCTGCAACTTTAGAACTAATTTGAGGTCCTTTGACATTCAACATTCCTTGCAGATCTTGTAAATGATTACGAGCTTCTAACATCGATTGAACAGCACCTTGTCCAGCCAAAGCTTCAATACGTCTTACTCCCGAGGAAATGCTTGATTCACTTGTAACCGAAAACATTCCAATATCACCGGTTCTTCTTACATGAGTTCCACCACAAAGTTCTACAGAAAATTCGCCACCAATATAAACAACCCGAACCTCATCTTCATATTTTTCTCCAAACATGGCTTCGGCTCCAATCTTAAGCGCGTCATCAAGCTGCATTATTTTAGTGGTTACCTCGGAGTTAATTTGAATATGTTGATTAACAATTAATTCTATTTCCTTTATTTCAGCTTTGGTAACTGCCTTAGAATGTGAAAAATCAAATCGTAGCTTATTAGAATCTAATAGTGAGCCTTTTTGATGAACATGATCACCAAGAACATCTTTCAAAGCCGCATGCATTAAGTGAGTGGCAGAATGATTGACCGAAGCGGCCTTTCTTTTACTTGCATCAACTGATAATTCCAATTTGTCATTTTTTTTGATGACTCCCTCTTGTACTTTAATTCTGTGGAGAAAAATCTTACCTTGCTTTATACAATCTTGAACGGTTCCGTGACCTCCAGAAAAAGTAAAGCTTCCCTGATCTCCAATTTGCCCACCTGATTCTGCATAAAAAGGTGTTTTATCAACTGCAATGAAGCACTCATTTTGATCTGATGCATTATCTATTGCATTGGATTCATCCCATATTCCTAAAACTTTTCCCTTCCCGCATAACTCTTCATAACCTAAAAACTTTGTTTCTTTAATCGAGGACAAATCTAATTGCAATCCTTTAAATTTACTTGCTGATTTTGAATTTTTTATTTGTTCATCCATGCAACTATTAAAGCCCTCCTCATCCAAATCTAAATCTTGCTCTCGAGCAATGTCTGCTGTCAAATCGAATGGAAAACCATACGTATCATGTAATTTAAAGATAATTTCTCCGGGGATAACATTTGAATCAATAGACTTAATCTCCTTTTCTAAGATCTCAATGCCTTTTTCTAAAGTTTCAAGAAATTTCTTTTCTTCTTCATGAACAATCTTCTCTGTGGCTTTTTGATTATCTGCTAACATAGGAAAGGCGGTCCCCATCTCCTTAACTAAAGCTTTTACCAATTTATACAAGAAGGGTTTATTAGCTCCAATTTTATATCCATGCCTAATAGCCCGTCGCATTATCCTTCGCAGCACATAACCACGACCCTCGTTTGATGGCAAAATACCATCAGAAATTAAGAAACTAATACTCCTTATGTGATCGGCTATCACCTTATGTGATGGCTCTCCAGGTGATTTGATAGCTTTTTCAGAGGCTTTAATTAAATTTTGAAATAGATCTGTCTCATAGTTTGAATTTACACCTTGCATTACTGCAGCCACTCTCTCTAAACCCATGCCTGTATCTACAGAAGGTTTTGGCAAGGGAGTAAGTTTACCGTCAGCTCCTCTATTAAACTGCATGAAAACAAGATTCCATATTTCTACAAATCTATCTCCCTCATCTCCAGGTGTTCCAGGTGGAGTGCCCTCATATTGATCACCATGATCATAGTAAATTTCTGAACATGGTCCACAAGGACCTGTATCACCCATGGACCAAAAATTATCTTCTTCATCCATTCGCACAATCCTTTCGGGATCAATGCCGATTTTCGCTGACCATATTTCAACTGCCTCATCATCATCCCTAAATACAGAAATCCATAATTTTTCTTTTTTTATGCCCAACTCATTAGTTAAAAAATTCCAGGCAAGTTGAATTGCCTCTTCTTTAAAATAATCACCAAAACTAAAATTGCCTAACATTTCAAAAAATGTATGGTGCCTTAGCGTATAGCCAACGTTTTCTAAATCATTATGTTTTCCACCCGCCCTAATGCATCGCTGTGTGGTAGTAGCTCTTTTATAGGGGCGCTTATCAGAGCCTAGAAAAACGTCTTTGAATTGAACCATGCCAGCATTTGTAAATAACAATGTTTCATCATTTGCCGGAATAAGAGGACTTGAGTCAACTACTTCATGACTATTTTTTTTGAAATAGTCCAAAAACTTAGATCTAAGTTCAGTTGTTAGCATTTCGAAAAACTTCCTCTAAAAAATTAGTCATTGCGATCCAAGATCGCTTGTCACTCTCTGGATTATAAACTGTGCCCATCGCAATATCGTCAGCTGCTGGATTAGTAAATGCATGATAAGTATTGCCATAGCTGATAAACTGCCAATCAGCTTCTGATTCTGTCATTTCATGTTGCAATGCTAATATTTCCTCTGAGGTAACCATTGGATCTTTATCACCATGTAAAACCAATAATTTAGATTTTACCTTTTGAAATGGCTCACTAGATTGATTTAAGAGTCCATGAAAACTTACACAGCCAGCAATGTCATATCCTGAACGAGCAAGCTCTATGGCAGCAAGGCCGCCAAAGCAAAATCCTATTAATCCAATTCTTGAAGAATCAACACCTTCAATTGTTTTACCAAATTCAACTGCACTTATAAGCCGTTTTCGAAAAAGCTGCCTATCATTTACAAAGGGCGCAATCAGTGCTTGATTTTCTTCAATACTTTGACCATTCACACCGCCTCCAAAAATATCGATGGATAAAGCTGCATACCCTAAATCATTGATTGCAACTACTTTTTGATCTTCAAATTCTGATCTGCCCTTCCATGTATGTGCTACCAAAATTAGCGGGACAAGATTTGATGATTCAGGAAGAGACAAAAAACCAATGCACTCTGTTGAGTCGTCATAATAATTTACTATTTTTCCTGACATTAAATTTAACCTATTTGAGCCTTGTATCTTTTATAATTTTCAATGTAATGATGAGCATTTAGAGATGTAATAGCTTGTTCCTCCTCGGTGAGATCTTTTTTAATCTTACCTGGAACACCTAATACCATCGATCCATCTGGAACTTCCATCCCCTCTGTAACTAGTGCTTTTGCTCCGATGATGCAATTTTTGCCTATTTTCGCACCATTAAGAATTACTGAACCAATACCGATAAGAGTACCATCTCCAATTTCGCAGCCATGAAGCATTGCTTGATGACCAACAGTAACAAACTTTCCAATTTTGCATACAAAGCCCGGATCGGTATGTATCACTGAGTTATCTTGTATATTAGTTCCTTCACCAATAATAATTGGTTCATTATCGCCTCTTAAAGTGCAATTGAACCAAATACTGGAATCTTTTGCCATTTGCACATCTCCAATAACAGTTGCATCTGGAGCTATCCAAAAATCATCATTCTCAGTGGTTAAGCTTTTATTATTGATATCTATAATCATTTCAATTCCCCTTCTAGTATCTCTATGTTCGCATCAAAACATACATTTAAAAAGTTTACTGTAATCATTGCGGTAAGGCCCCATATCTTTTGATTTTTTATACTCCAAGTGGGTACCTGCCATATGCTCCCGTGTCTTTCGATAACTTCCCTCTGGATATTTTCTTTATCTAGTAAAAAATTCAATGGAACTGTAAAAATATCTTGGATCTCTTCATTGGGCTTTAACGATTGAGGTTTGTCTATAGATGCTACAAATGGATTGACCTCTATTTTATGACGAGAAATTAGATAGTTTAATTTTCCTAATTTGGTAACATCTTCATCATTTAAGCTTATTTCCTCATTGGATTCCCTCATAGCCGTTTCGTATAAGTTCGAGTCAGTTTTATCTGCTTTACCCCCAGGAAAACTTACTTCGCCAGAATGAGTGGAAAGATTTCCTGAACGTTGGGTATAAATTAATTCTGGCGCTTCAATAAATTTTCCATAATTTAAAATAGCTATCAAAACTGAAGCTTGCGGATTGCCGCTTGGCTTTTCGGAATTATTTGAATTTAGTTTATACTTTAGTTTTTCGATCATTATGTAAGTTTAACTTCTTACGAAATTTAATTCTCTAAGAAAGGAGCACTTTTGAGATATTGTTCAAATTGCGGTAGCGATAAAATTGAATTTAAAATTCCTGCTGACGATAATCTAAAACGATATGTCTGTCCTGACTGCGGATCAATTTTTTATACTAATCCCAACCTTATTGTGGGCACCGTATGCATCAAAAATGAGGAAGTTCTTTTATGTAAAAGAAACATTGAGCCACGCTTTGGTAAATGGACATTGCCTGCAGGGTTTATGGAGAATGCAGAAACGCTTCAAGAAGGAGCTTTGAGAGAGACCAAAGAAGAAACCCAGGCTGTACCTAAAATTGTTTCTCCCTATACAGCATTCAGTTTAACTCATATTAGTCAGGTCCACTTTTTTTACTTAGCTGATTTAGGTAATGAAACATTTGGTCCTACTTCAGAAAGCTCTGAAGTCAAGCTGTTTAAACAAGATGAAATTCCTTGGGAGGAAATTGCATTTCCAACGGTTACTAAAACATTAAAATATTATTTTGATGATGTAGATTCAGGAGAGTTTCCTTTTAGGGAAGAAGCTTTAAAGCTTTGGTAAAAAGATATCTATGATCCTTGACTAAATTTATAAGCATTTAAGAAGATTTGCATCCAAGGAGAATATTCCTTCCAATTTGATGATTTCCAAGATAATTGTTGTGATCTGAAAACCCTTTCTGGATGAGGCATCATGATGGTTGCTCTTCCGTCAAGGGAAGTTAAACCAGTGATACCCTCCGGTGATCCATTTGGATTCAATGGATATATAGATGCCACAGCCCCTTGGTTATCAGTAAATTGAACCGATATTTGATTATGCTCTGAAAGTTTTTGTAATGCTCCTTTTTTGAATGAGGCTCGTCCCTCTCCATGTGCAACAGCTACAGGAATTTGCCATCCTGCCATGCCATCAAACAAAACTGACTTTGATTTAGCTATGGTAACTTGAGATAAACGTGCTTCAAACTGATCAGAATCATTCCAGAGAAACTGGGGCCAATTTTCAGCACCTGGAATTAGATCTTTTAAATTAGACAACATCTGGCAACCATTACAAACCCCAAAAGTGAAAGTTTCGGTTCGATTAAAAAAATGTTCGAATGCATCTCTTACAACTTTGTTATAACTTATGCTTGAAGACCAACCTCCACCAGCCCCAAGAACATCTCCATAAGAAAATCCACCACAAGCTGCTATACCTTGAAATTGAGAAAGCAAGTCTGGGTTGTCTAGAAGATCCTGCATATGGACATCAAAGGCATCAAATCCAGCTAATAAAAATGCTGCAGCCATTTCATTTTGACCATTAACTCCTTGTTCTCTAAGAATTGCTACCTTGGGCTTTAAATTATTATTAATCGCTGGCAGTTCAGCAGAAAATTGAAAATTATCTATGGCAACCAAGCCTTGATCATCAAACCTTTCAATCAATTCATATTCTTCTTTTGCACAGGATGGGTTATCTCTAAGGGATTTTACTGAGTAAGAAGTTTCGCTCCAAACTTTTTCTAAATTTACTACTGAATCAGAAAATTGAATCTCATCATCATGAATGATTGAAATTTTTGCATTAGCGCTTTGAACAGCGCACTTTTGATATTGAAGATTTTTTTGATTTAGAAACTCTAATGCTTGATCCTCAAATTCACTGTGAAATTGAATAACGGCGCCTGTTTCTTCAGCAAAAAGATATTGCATCATTTCCTCATTTTGAACACTCTCTGGAATGTGAATCTCTATACCTGTCTTATTAGTAAAAGCTAATTCTGAGACAGTGGTAAATAATCCACCATCGGAAATATCATGTAATGCAACTATCCAACCTCGATTAATTAGCTCTTGAATTGAATTAAATAAGTTTTTAAACGATTCAACATCATCAATGTCAGGAACTTCTTGAATACTTGAAGAAGTAACCTCTTCAAAAATAGAGCCGCCTAATCTAGATCGGTTATTTAAAAATAAGTGATATAAATCCTTTGAGCCATTTTCATAAAATTCAGTCGTAACAGCCAATGATACGTCCTCAATTGGAGCCATGGCAGTAATAACACCTGATAAGGGACTTTTTACTTCAAGCTCTTTGTTATCTTCACTCCATTTTGTCTTCATAGACAAAGAATCTTTGCCTACTGGAATAGCTATTCCCAATTCAATACATATGCTTGATAAGGCTTCCACTCCTGTTCTGAGGGCAAAATTTTCTTCCTCATCACCACACGCCGCCATCCAATTTGCAGAAAGTCTGACTAGGTTTAAATCCTTCACAGGAGCAGAGATTAAGTTCATCAGTGCCTCTGCTAAAGCCATCCTTAGAGATGCAGCAGGACTTTTAATTGCAAGAGTTGGTTTCTCGCCAATTGATAAAACATCTCCTTCATTCCCAAGAAATGATTTTAAAGACATAGCATAGTTTGAAGTAGGCACTTGATATCTTCCCACTAATTGATCTCGAGCAACTAAGCCCCCAACAGATCTATCACCAATGGTAATCAAAAAAGATTTTGAAGCCACAGTAGGATGAGATAGCACTCTACGAATTGCTTCAGATACATCTATGTCTTGATTAATAGAATTAATTTTTTGGTCTATAGCTGGCTGACTAACCACCATGTTGGAAATAGGTAAGTCACCAAAAAGCATGGATAGAGGGACATTTATTGGAAATTCATCTCTTTCAGGATCAAAAACTTCTACTGAATTTGATGAAGTAGTGTGGCCTACAAAAGCAACGGGGCATCTTTCTCTTCGACATATATTTTCAAAAATTTCTCTGTTAGATTTTTTTATTGCCAAAACATAACGCTCTTGCGATTCATTTGACCAAACCTCCATAGGAGAAAGACCTGGATCGGCAACAGGTATTAAGCTTAAATCTATGTAGACTCCTAGATTACAATCTTTAGCTAATTCTGGAATTGCATTTGATAACCCGCCTGCTCCAACATCATGAATAAATTCAATGAGGTTTGGAGACTCAAATGTACATTGATTAATGACCTCCTGACATCTTCTCTGCATTTCAGCGTTTTCTCTTTGAACAGAAGCAAAGTCTAAATCTTCATCGCTTTCTCCAGAGGACATAGACGATGCGGCACCGCCTCCTAAACCAATGAGCATTGAGGGGCCACCCAAAACAACAACTAAGTCGTCAACTTTTATTGGATTCTTAATACTATTTCTATCTTTTACTTCCCCAATGCCTCCAGCTAACATAATTGGTTTGTGATATCCAAATGATTGACCGTCAACAAAGGGTTGTTCAAAAACTCTAAAATAACCAATAGTACTAGGTCTTCCAAATTCATTATTAAATGCTGCTGCGCCTATTGGTCCCTCAATCATAATTTGTAATGGAGATGCAATTCTTGAAGGTTTGTGTTCTGGTCCTTCCCATACACGAATAAAGTCTTTTAATCTAAGATTAGAAACATTGAAGCCAACTAATCCCATTTTTGGTTTTGCCCCTGAGCCTGTGGCACCTTCATCTCTGATTTCTCCGCCAGAACCTGTTGCAGCTCCAGGAAATGGAGAAATTGCAGTAGGATGATTATGAGTTTCAACCTTCAGAGTAGAATTAATTTTCTCAATTGAGAAGCTATAAGTATTTTTTAAACTTCTGTTAAGCGTCATTACTTCAGTGCCTAAAATTACAGCAGCGTTATCTTTGTATACTGAAATCAAATCAGGCTTACTACCTTTACTAGTTTTTTTGATCAGATCAAATAAGGATTCGTCTTGAGAAACGGAATCTATAATCCAACTAGCGTTGAATATTTTATGTCTGCAATGTTCAGAATTAGCTTGAGCGAACATCATTAGCTCGGCATCAGTAGGATTTCGAAGTACAGATGAATAAAAATTATCTAGGTAATTAATTTCTTCCTCAGATAATGCCAATCCCAAATCTTGATTGGCTCTTTTTAGTGAATCTTTTGCCGATTTTGAAATATCAATATTTATCAAAGGCTTTCTTTTTATGTCAGCGCTCACTAAATCAATGTCTTTTGAACTCACAAAGACTTCCTGAGTCATACGATCAAATAAATATGATAGGTTCAAATCAGCAGCAGAAATGTTGTTATCAAAAAAGTAACCTAAATACTTTTCGATGCTTAGTACTCCCAGAATTCCAACATTAGTAATAATTTCACTTGTCTTAGATGCCCATGGACTAATAGTCCCAGACCTTGGACCAATAAAAAAATCTGGCAAATTTGCAGGTTCCTTTGAATTCAATAATTCTGATAACTTTGCATGATCTGAAAAATCTTGCGTTATATTTACAGAATAAAACTCAAAACTACTTAATGCTTTAATCGGAGAGTCATTTGCTAAATTGAGGTAATCGTTGAGAGATGAAATTTTTGACGGCGAGAAACTGGAGGGACCTTGAAGCAGCAAATTAAGATTTTTTGACACCAGCTCTCTAGTAAAATATTGTAATAATTAATTATAAGGGTCTTTAAAATTAAAAAAATAAAAACAGTGAAATTCCTTACAAAAAACTCAATTTTTTTTATCCTTATATTTGGTTTCTATGCTTGCACAAAAGATACTTCGAAAACTCCGCTCTCAGTCTATTGCAACATAATTAATGAAAAACTATATTCATTCTCTAGGCTTAGTGATTTTGAAAAAAAGAAATTTGATGAATTAAAGCAATCAAGATTCCATAAATATGAAGATGATTTTCATGAAGCAGCAGAAAGATTTGGTATTGAATGGGAGCTTCTTGCTGCAGTAGCTTTTCAAGAATCTCAATGGAATCCAAGAGCACGATCAGCAACGCAAGTGAAAGGTATGATGATGTTAACACTCCCCACGGCAGCTTCAGTAGGCGTAACAAATCGATTAGATCCAATCCAAAGCATTCATGGAGGAGCTCAGTATATTGCAGATCTTAAGTCTAATAATAACTATGGTACTTCCTCAGGTGACAAGATTGCATTCATATTAGCCTCATATAACTTAGGCGCTACAAATATAAGAAATGCAATAAACACAATTGGTAAAAAGCCTGTTGAAGTGACTTGGATAGATCTGGAAGGATATTTATTAAATTTGAAAACCTCGATGGATTCAGAAAACTATTCTAGAGGTCAGCAAACTGTTGATTTTGTTGAAAGAGTTAGAGACTATTATTATCTTTTGCTAGCTCAAAATTGTAATGATAGCTAAATTTAAGAATTAAGAAGTTGCCACTTTAGATTTTTTATTTGATCTCTGCAAAATGCAGCCTTTTCAAATTCAGTTTCTTTAGCATAGATGTACATCTGCTCTTCTAGTTTATTAATTGACTCTGAAATCTTATCCGGTGATGTATTATTAATTTTAAAAGGTAGTTCTTTTTCAAAATACTGAGGTTTAGTTTTCTTGGCTTGCTTGGTGACTCTTGCTCCCTCCATAACATCTTTAATATCTTTTACAATTGTTGTTGGAATGATGCTGTTATCCTTGTTAAATTTAACTTGTATTTTCCTTCTTCGAGACATCTCATCCATTGCTCTTTGCATGGAACCTGTAACTTTATCGGCATACATAATTGCCTTGCCTCGAATATTTCTTGCTGCCCTTCCAACTGTTTGAATAAGTGTAACTTCTGATCTTAAAAAGCCCTCTTTGTCTGCATCTAAAATTGCAACTAAACTAACCTCAGGAATATCTAGGCCCTCTCTTAATAAATTAATACCTACCAAAACATCAAAATGCCCCAATCTAAGATCTCTAATAATCTCAGTTCTTTCCACTGTATCTATATCAGAATGCATATAACGAGTTCTAATTCCATTTTCTTCTAAGTAATCTGTTAAATCTTCAGCCATGCGTTTTGTAAGGGTTGTTATGAGCACTCTTTCTTTTAACGTTGCTCTCTCATTACACTCACCAATGACATCATCGATTTGAGAAATAGCTGGTCTTACTTCAATCTCCGGATCAATTAACCCTGTGGGCCTAACAAGCAATTCTGCAACATTATCGCAATGCTCTAACTCATATTTACCCGGAGTAGCAGATACATAAATCTTTTGAGGAGTGACATCCTCCCATTCTTCAAACCTTAATGGACGATTATCCAGTGCAGATGGTAATCTAAATCCATAATCGACAAGGGTTTCTTTTCGCGATCGATCACCTTTATACATACCTCCGATCTGAGGAACTGATACATGAGACTCATCCATAAAAACAATTGCATTTTTAGGTAAATAGTCAAAAAGACATGGAGGTGGCTCCCCTGGATTACGACCGGAAAGATAACGAGAATAATTTTCTATACCTTGGCAATATCCAAGTTCCTGCATCATCTCTAAGTCGTAAGTTGTTCTCTCTTGAAGTCTTTGAGCTTCAACCAATTTATTATTGTCCTGTAAATACTTAATTCTTTCTTTTAGTTCCTCACGGACGGTTTTAAGACAATCTAGAACAGTTTCTTTAGGGGTCACATAGTGAGTTTTGGGATAAATAGTTGCTCGAGGAGTTTCGTTAATTACCTCTCCAGTTAATGGATCTATCCATAAAAGTCGTTCCACCTCATCTCCAAATAATTCAATCCTTAGAGCATCTCTTTCTGAATCCGCTGGATAGATATCAATAACATCTCCTCTGACTCTAAAAGTTGCACGTCTAAAATCGATGTCATTTCGAGTATATTGCATTGAGGATAAACGACGCAGAATTGTTCTTTGATCTATTGTCTCTCCTCTGTCTAAATGCAGAATCATATTTAGATATGATTCAGGAGCTCCCAATCCATATATAGCTGACACAGTAGCAACAACAATTGTGTCATTTCTTTCTAATAAAGCTTTTGTTGCAGAAAGTCGCATTTGCTCAATATGCTCATTAACAGAGGCATCTTTTGCAATGTAGGTATCTGAGGTGGGCACATATGCTTCAGGTTGATAGTAATCATAGTAAGATACAAAATATTCAACAGAGTTTTTTGGGAAAAAATCCTTTAGCTCTCCATATAATTGAGCTGCTAATGTTTTATTTGGTGCCATAACCACGGCAGGTCTTTGAGTTGATTCAATAATTTTTGCCATAGTGTAAGTTTTGCCAGATCCAGTTACGCCAAGTAAAACTTGATGCAACAATCCATCATTTAAACCATTTACCAAAGTTTCAATTGCTTTTGGCTGGCTGCCAGCAGGTTCAAATGGAGATGTAACTGTCAAATTTTTTGTCATTATCTTGTTTTACTTTACGAATTTTAATTTATAATTCTCAACTTGTTCCCTGATAGCTCAGCGGTAGAGCAGTTGACTGTTAATCAATTGGTCCGTGGTTCGATCCCACGTCAGGGAGCCATTCTTTTATATAATCTTCAATTTTAATATATTTAAATTAGACATGCATAAAAAGCATCTGCTGAGATTAGGCAGAAAAATAAGGCACCAATAGGGTGCCTTACTATGAATGAACCAGGGAGAGAAAAATCATCTTGGGGAATAATGATTATAGGTTCACATACAGATTATTAAATACAAAGTTTGAATCAGTTTTATTGCATTCGTGTGAATAAAAGTTAAATCTATGAAAACTTTATTTTTCTTTTTATAAGGTTTCAGTAATAATTATTTAATGAAAAGATTACAAGATAAGGTTGCGGTCATAACAGGCGCCGGGAGTGGGATTGGAAAAGAAACAGCATTATTGTTTTTAGAGCATGGTGCAAAGATTGTCTTAGCAGATATTAATCAAGATACTCTCGAGGAGACTTTTGAAATAATAAAACAAAAAAAATTAGATTCCGACGCATGCATTTCTTTAACTGATGTTTCGCTTGAAAGTAATATAAAAACTATGATTGATCAAGCAGTTGATCATTTTGGTGGACTAAATATCCTTTTTAACAACGCAGGTATTGGCGGTGCAGTTGGTCCTATTACCCATATTGATGCAGATGAATGGGACAAATCATTTCAAATACTTTTAAAATCAGTTTTTCTTGGCTCAAAATACGCAGCTAGAATTATGAAAAAGAATTCCTCAGGCGGATCTATTATTAACACTGCATCAATTGCAGGGATGGGAGGTGGATCAGGTCCGCTTGCTTATTCTGCTGCCAAAGCAGGAGTTATAAACTTTTGCAAAAATGCTGCTATTGAACTAGGCGAATTTAAAATTAGAGTTAATGCTATTTCACCTGGAACAATCAATACTCCTCTATTGGCAACTGCCATTGAGGATAGCAAGCTTGAGCAACCCATTAAAGATTTTGGGATGCCAATTGATATAGCATATTCAGCCTTGTTCCTTGCATCGGATGAATCAAGATTCATTACAGGAATTAATCTGTGCGTTGATGGTGGCCTTACTCTTGATAATTCTGGATTAATGGTGGATGCAGCTGAGCATTATGCAAAAATGGGAATAGAAAGAGTTGTTGGAATGAATATGGGCTCAACAGGCATTGAATCTATAATTACAGACTTGCAAGATGACGATTAAGATTTCTTCCAGGTAGTTCTGTCACTGGAATCGTCAAGTAAAATACCTTTAGCTGCTAAATCATCTCTTATTTGATCAGCTCTTTTAAAATCTTTAGCCTCTCTTGCTATGTTTCTCTCTTTTATTTGAGCCTCTATTTCCTCATCAGACAAACTTGCACCATATTGAAAGAAAACATTTGGGCTATCATTTAAAAGACCTAGAACCTCACCCAATTTTTTCATGGTAGATGAATACTTAGTTCTGTCTTGAATATCTTTACAACTGTTAATTAACTTTGCCAATTTAAATAAAGTACTGAGGGCCTCAGGAGTATTTAAATCATCATTCATTGAGTCGACAAATTCTTTGACGCTATCTCCGTCTAAATCTGATTCATCTGACGATGCAATCGAGAGGGCTTGATAGAGTCTTGTAAGAGCTGATCTCGCTTGATCTAATGATGCATTATCAAAATTTAAAGCACTTCTATAGTGACTAGAAATTAGATAGTAACGGATAACTTCTGGATGATAAGAATTGAATAAATCTTTTAACATTGCAAAGTTACCCAAAGATTTAGACATTTTCTCACCATTAATTTTTAATAAACCTGAATGCATCCAATAATTTGCAAGCTTGCAATTTGATGCACACTCAGATTGAGCAATCTCATTCTCATGATGAGGAAATAATAAATCTGGACCTCCACCATGAATGTCAAAATGCTCACCTAAATTTTCTAGTGACATTACCGAACATTCAATATGCCATCCCGGTCTTCCAGGACCCCATGGAGATTCCCATGACGGCTCATTTGTCTTAGCGCTTTTCCAAAGTACAAAGTCTAAAGGATCTTCCTTTGATTCATCCTCTTCAATTCGCGAACCAGGATTCAATTCATCAATATTTTTGTTTGATAATTTTCCATACTCAGGGAATGTTCGTACTGAAAAAAAAACATCCCCGCTTTTTGAATGATAAGCATTTCCTTTGTCAATCAAATCAGTAATCATTTTAATCATGCCTTCAATGTGATCAGTAGCTCGTGGTTCTTTGTTCGGTGGCTCCAATCCAAGTTTAAGAAAATCTTTTTGCATACTGGCTATTGTTCTTGCTGTTAGATCCTCAATCTTCTCTTTATTTTCATGGGCTCTTTCAATGATTTTGTCATCTATATCAGTAATGTTGCGAATAAAATTTACTTTATAACCTTGATATCGAAGATAACGTGCAAGTATGTCAAAAGCCATCATCGCCCTTGCATGACCTAAGTGACAGTTATCATAAACAGTCATTCCACAAACATACATCCCAACCTCACCCTCACGGATGGGAACAAAGTCTTCCTTTTGATTGGTCAAGGAGTTATAAAACTTAATTGTCATCTATTATTTGATATATGAATCACTTATTATAAAGAACTTAACTGGAATGTAGGTTTTATTAATGTCAAAAATACAAATTACCGCCTTAATAACTATTGTAACCATTGTTGCATTAATCTTCTTCCTATCACCCACTGATCAAAATGATCAAAATGAATATTATCCAGAGGAGGATCAAATGTCACTTGTTACTATTTCTACTTCAGCCGGAGACATCCACTTAGAACTTGATGCAAATAATGCGCCCATAACTGTGGCAAACTTTCTAAAATTAGCCGAAGACGGTTATTACACTGGTACTATTTTTCACAGAATTATCGAAGGGTTTATGATTCAAGGTGGCGGTCTTGATGAAAATATGGCCCCGAAGCCAACCAACACTGATCCTATTCAAAATGAGGCCAATAATGGATTAAAGAATAACCGTGGCTCAATTGCGATGGCTAGAACCATGGATCCTCATTCTGCAACCGGTCAATTTTTCATTAACCATAAAGATAACGACTTTCTAAATCATACAGCTGAAACCTCTCAAGGCTGGGGCTATGCAGTATTTGGCTCTGTTATTGATGGAATGGACATTGTGGATCAGATTGCTCTGAGTATAACCTCCAATGTTGGAGGTTATGCTGATGCTCCTCTTGAACCAACAATTATTAATTCAGTTACAGTGAGTGAATGAAGTTAGGATTTATATCTGATCTTCATTTATCTGAAAATATGCCCTCTGTAACAGAGGGCTTTTTTAATTTCTTGAATAATGCTGCCCAGGAGCTATCACATTTATACATATTAGGTGATCTTTTTGAAGCTTGGATTGGAGATGACGATAACTCTGAGCTTGCCACCAATGTTATGCAAAATATTAATAATTCAACCCGCAATGGCTTGGAGGTATTTTTTATTCATGGCAACAGAGATTTCCTGTGTGGTCAAAACTTCGCAAAAAAATCTAATCTCAAGTTACTTCCAGATCCATTTTTTATGAACTTTTATGATTTAAAAATTGCCCTCTCTCATGGAGATGATTTTTGTACCAACGACTTAAAATATATTGAATTCAAAAAAGAGGTTAGATCTTCAGAATGGCAAGAAAAATTTTTAGAAAAATCTTTAAATGAGCGCCTAAAGATTGCTTCGAACATGCGTGATGTCAGTCAAGCTGATAATAAAAATAAAGACAAAAGTATTATGGACGTTACTCCTAAAGCTATTGATCAATTTTTTGCTGAACATCGCATAGATTTGCTTATTCATGGCCATACTCATAGGCCAAAAACTCATCATACTAGTACTGGCACTCGAATTGTTTTGGGTGATTGGTGTAAAACCGGTTGGTGTCTATTTCTTGACGATCAACAACAAGATTTAACCGAATTTAAGTTATAAAACTATTGTTTGTTCACAAATAATACTGTATAAATATACAGTATTTTATAATCCCATGACTATTAATTATCTCGGTTTAATATCCGCAAATGATCTGCCTGCAAGTTTTACAAAATTTTTTGTAGAGCCAGTTTCTGTAGGTTTCCCAAGTCCAGCGAATGATTACCTAGAAAGTCCGATTGATCTAAATAAATATCTTATTAAAAATGGAGCAGCAACTTTTTTGGTAAGAGTGTCTGGAGATTCAATGCTTAATGCAAATATTGCTGATCAAGCTATCTTAATAGTTGATCGCAGTCTCAAGCCAAAGCATGGCAGTATTGTAGTTGCATCTTTGGATGGTGACTTTGTCTGCAAGCGATTGCAACTCAAGCCTCGGCTTTGCTTGCTGCCAGAGAATCCTAAATATGAGCCAATTTACATTCAGCACGGTCAAGATCTAGATATTATGGGAACAGTAACTGCTGCCATTAATAAATTTGAATGAAATTTTTAGCATTAGTAGATTGTGACAATTTCTATGCTTCGTGTGAAAGAGTTTTTAGACCTGATTTAAGAAAGAAACCTGTTGTTGTGCTATCTAACAATGATGGTTGTGTAATTGCCAGAAGCAAAGAGGCTAAAGCTATGGGAATCAAAATGGGCATCCCTTGGTTTAAAGTTAAAAATGCTTACTTGGCTCAAGGAGGAAAGGTTTTTTCGTCTAACTTTGCACTGTACGGAGATCTCTCGAAAAGAGTAATGAATATTTTGGATGGAATGGTCAAAAGAATGGAGGTTTATAGCATTGATGAAGCATTTTTGGATCTGCAACATATACAACAACCAAATCAAGCATACGAATTTGGTGTTTACTGCAGAAATACAATACGCCAATGGGTTGGTATTCCTGTAAGAATTGGCATTGCACCAACAAAAACCCTTGCTAAAATTGCAAGTCATGTAGCAAAAAATAAAGGAGGTGGAGCAGGAGTTTGCTGCCTCAGTAGTAAAAAAGATATAGCTCATATTCTAAAAGCTATTTCTGTTAACGAGGTTTGGGGTGTTGGTCGTCGGCTCTCCAAGCAACTCAATCAATTAGGCGCATATTCTGCATATGACTTAATGCAAATGGATATTAGATTAATTCGAAAAAAATTCAGTGTTGTTTTAGAGCGTACAGTCAGAGAATTGAGAGGAGAATCATGCATTCAAATAGAAGATCATTCTGATCCAAAAAAACAAATTGTTGTAAGCCGAAGCTTTAGAGGCAGAATTGATAATTTAGACTTATTAAAACCACTGATCAGTAATTTTGCAGTGCGTGCTGGAGAAAAATTGAGACATGAAAAGCAGAAGTGCTCTCAGGTTTCAGTCTTTATTGCAACCAGTCGATTTCAAAAAAAACCACAACATCGAGGATTTAACAGCTTTCATTTTCCCTACCCCATAGATGATACAAGAAGCATTTTAATGGGCGCAAATAAAGCTCTGAATAAAACTTTCAAAAATGGTTATCCCTATGCAAAAGCAGGAATATTATTAAGCCACTTTTCACACCCAACCTTCATTCAACAATCTCTTTTTAAGGCAGCAGATCATGAGCACTTAAAGCAAGATACGCATTTGATGCAAACTATAGACTCACTTAACAGCAATCAAACACAGATTTATTACGCGTCACAGCATCCTGCAGGATTATCACCAATACAAAAACATATGGTATCTCCTAAATACACAACAAATTGGTGGGATTTACCACAAACTAAGTAGAAAAATATCTTTCATAATGAGCCTCAGAAAGATCAAGAAATTCAGTATAAATTTGATCTTTTAATTCAGAAAGTTCAGCATTTGAGTGGCAGACAATTCCAAATTGATTTAAATCTAAATCTTGAGAGCCTGCTGCTCTTAGTAGGTCAAAAATCCAAGTCATCGGATCCAAAGAATCGTTAAAGTTGATTCCTTTATCATTGAGTCGAGTTGCAAGTAACTCTGCATTTGAAACAGAAAATCGATCTTTTAGAACAGTTAGCTTAAAGCTTTCAAGCCTAGAATTGACCAATTCTTTTTCTGGAATAGCATATTTATTCCAATTGATTACCTCATGAACAAAACGTTTGCATCCTTTGCACACATTATCACCATAAGTAGTTGAACATATTCCAAGGCAAGGTGTGGAAGCTTTATTTTTCTTCATAGATTGGATAATACATCATTTCATCAATGTAAATATAATTGAAATATCTAATGTGCTTGGGGAATTTGGAATACCGCAGTAAAATGACAATCCAGGGAGAAAATAATGCTTCAGGATTACAAAATACATTGTGAAGAAAGGAAAGAACAGGGAATACCACCCCTGCCCCTTTCAGCTCAACAAACATCAGAATTAGTTGAGTTGCTTAAATCTGAACATCAAGAATCAGAGTTATTATTAGAGCTATTAAAAGAAAGAACGCCGGCTGGAGTTGATCAATCAGCATATGTAAAAGCAGGGTTTTTAGCAGACATTACAACTGGCAAGACAAGCAGCCCTTACATCTCAAAAAAAGAAGCTGTGATTATTTTAGGAACAATGCTTGGTGGATATAATATCCAACCATTGGTTAAATGCTTAGAAGATGATGAGCTGGGGGAAGAAGCAGCAAATGCTTTAAGTAAAACTTTGTTAATTTTTGATGCGTTTAATGAAATATTGGAATTATCAAAAACTAACAAAAATGCAAAGACTGTTATAAATGCTTGGGCTGAGGGTGCTTGGTTTCAAGAAAAAGAAAAAATTCCTGAACAAATGAAATTGACTGTCTATAAAGTTACAGGAGAAATTAATACTGATGATCTATCTCCTGCAACAGATGCTTGGTCTAGACCAGATATTCCGCTGCACGCATTAGCAATGTTCAAAATGCCTAGAGAAGGTTTGGAGAAGCCCCTTGAAACAATTGAAGAGTTAAAGAAAAAAGGAAATCCACTAGTTTTTGTTGGTGATGTTGTAGGAACTGGATCATCAAGAAAATCAGCTACAAATTCTGTCTTATGGCATATGGGAGATGAAATTCCATGCATTCCAAATAAAAAAGAAGGCGGATTTTGTTTTGGAGGAAAAATTGCACCGATTTTCTTCAATACGCTTGAGGATTCCGGAGCTTTTCCAGTTGAATGCGATGTATCAAAATTAAAAATGGGGCAAGAAATTATTTTTGAACCATATAATGGAAAAATATTAGACGCTACTAGCAGCGAAATCTTATCAACTTTTGAACTAAAGACTCCGGTGCTTCTAGATGAGGTAAGAGCAAATGGCCGAATACCATTAATCATAGGGAGACAATTAACAGACAAAACCAGGGAAGCGCTTGGCTTAGAGCCGACTGATATATTCACAAGACCAGATGCTGAGGATTCTTCAAAGAAAGGATTTACATTAGCTCAAAAAATGGTTGGTAAAGCATGTGGAGTAAAAGGTGTAAGGCCAGGTACATATTGCGAACCAAGGATGACAACTGTTGGTTCACAAGATACAACTGGACCAATGACCAGAGATGAATTAAAAGAACTTGCTTGCCTAGGCTTTTCAGCAGATCTTGTTATGCAATCTTTTTGTCATACTGCTGCATACCCAAAGCCAGTTGATATTGATACGCAGCATACATTGCCAGATTTTATAATGAATCGAGGGGGTGTATCATTGAAACCTGGCGATGGAATAATTCATTCTTGGCTCAATAGAATGCTGCTTCCAGATGGAGTTGGAACAGGTGGAGATAGCCATACTCGCTTTCCATTGGGCATAAGTTTTCCTGCTGGATCAGGGTTAGTTGCATTTGCAGCAGCATTAGGTGTTATGCCATTAGATATGCCCGAATCAGTTCTTGTTCGATTTAAAGGCAAAATGCAACCAGGAATAACCCTCAGAGATTTGGTAAATGCTATTCCATATGCGGCAATTCAAAAAGGTCTTTTAACTGTTGAGAAACAAGGTAAGAAAAATGTCTTCTCCGGTCGTTGTCTTGAGATAGAGGGTTTGCCGAACCTGAAAGTAGAACAAGCATTTGAATTATCAGATGCTTCTGCAGAAAGATCTGCTTCAGGATGTACAGTTCGGCTAAACAAGGAACCAATTATTGAATATCTAAAATCAAATATTGTGATGTTGAGATGGATGATTGGCTGCGGCTATGGTGATGCTAAAACCCTAGAGAGAAGAGCGCAGGCAATGGAAGAATGGATCAAAAACCCTGAATTGTTGGAACCGGATAGTAATGCTGAATATGCAGAGGTTCTTGAAATTAACCTTAATGAAATTACTGAGCCTCTTCTTGCATGTCCGAATGATCCTGACGATATCAAGCCTTTATCAGCAGTTGCAGAAACTAAAATTGATGAAGTGTTTATTGGATCGTGTATGACAAATATTGGTCACTTTAGAGCAGCGGGCCATTTACTAAAAAAATATAAGGGGACTAAAGCAAGATTGTGGGTAGTGCCCCCCACTAAGATGGATGAGAAACAACTAATGGAAGAAGGAATATATAATGTATTTGGCACATCCGGAGCAAGAACAGAACTTCCTGGTTGCTCTCTTTGCATGGGTAATCAAGCAAGAGTATTGGCGAATTCAACAGTCGTATCAACCTCAACTAGAAACTTTCCTAACAGATTAGGAGATGGTGCTGATGTATTTTTAGCCTCAGCCGAGCTTGCAGCCATATCCTCTGTTCTTGGAAAACTACCCTCCCCCAAAGAATACTTAAAATACATGGAAGATATTAATCCATTGGCCGACGACATTTATCGTTATTTAAATTTTAATGAGCTGGATAGCTATGTTGAAAGTGCAAATGCAGCAGATATTCCTGCAATCAATATTGTAAGTGCTTAGCTAGATTTTTCTCTTGCAACCTTCGTTTCATCCCCTCTCGTTACCTCAAGATCTTCAAGGTAATTAGAGCTAATGGATGTTGGGTATTTACCATCGAAAATAGAGATCTCAAAATTTTCAATTGCAGGATTACCCTCCCTTGCAGAATCAATCAAGTCTTTTAGATCTTGATAAATTAGCCAATCTGCGCCTATTGCATCAGCAACCTCTTCTTCACTTTTGCCGGAGGCAATTAATTCATTGGTCGCTGCCATATCAATTCCATATAAATTTTGAAATTTAACCGGTGGAGCTGCAGATGAAAAATATACTTTTTTAGCTCCAGCTTGTTTTGCCATTTCAATAATTCTTTTGCTTGTTGTGCCTCTAACAATAGAATCATCTACCAATAGGACATTCTTATTTTTAAATTCAAGATCTAAAATATTAAGCTTGCGTCTTACTGATTTTTTTCTTTCCTCTTGGTTAGGCATGATAAAAGTTCTTCCAACATATCTGTTTTTTACAAATCCTTGTCTATACGGAAGCTTCAATGCAGCTGCAAGTTGCAATGCAGCTGTAGTTGAGCTATCTGGTATTGGAATTACAACATCAATATCATGATTTGGATTTAATCTAAGTATTTTCTTGGCTAACTTTTGACCCATTCTCATTCTAGCTTTGTAGACAGAGATTTCATCAAGGGTAGAATCCGGTCTTGCTAGATAAACATATTCAAATATGCATGGAGTTGGTTGTGACCCATCTGAACATTGCTCACTATTTAAATTTCCATCAACGTCTATGTATATTGCCTCTCCAGGCTCTACATCTCTGAGCGTTTTAAATCCTAAGGCTGAGAAAGAAGCATTTTCAGAGGCAACTATATATTCCTTTTTTGTAGGACCATCTTTCTCTCCAATTACCAATGGCCTTATTCCCCTAGGATCTCTAAATGCAACTAAGCCAAATCCAGTAATTAAAGCTACTACTGCGTATGCTCCTTGACATCTAACATGAGTTTTTCGAACGGCCTGAAAAAAATGTTTCTTAGAAGGTAAAATTGCTTTTTGCTTTCCAAGCTCATGCGCAAATATATTAAGTAAGACCTCTGAATCAGAATCTGTATTGATATGTCTCATTTCAGCGTGAAACAACTCACGAGCAAGATCTTTGGAATTTGTTAAATTTCCATTATGCGCAATGCTTATTCCGTATGGAGAATTGACATACATTGGTTGCGCAAACTCCTTGCCGCCGCCCCCTGCTGTCGGATATCGAACATGACCAATGCCGTAATTTCCCAACAATCTGTTCATGTGTACTTGTTGAAAAGCATCTCGAACATATCCCATAGATTTTCGAGTATTGATTTTCCCTGTTAATTCACAAACTGACATTCCTGCGGCATCTTGACCTCTGTGTTGCAGCATTAATAAAGAATCATAAATTGAGCTTGCTACGTGATTTTCAGAGTATATCCCTACTATTCCACACATTATGTTGTCTCTTGAATTGTGCTGATATTATGCCTAAGCATAACTGAATTTTCATCAGAGATCATACTTTTAAAAAATTTTTCGGCCATTGGCACATATTTTTCTAAATAGTAGTAACTTTTAGATTCTAATATAAAGTTGGATTGCTTAAATTGATTTGGAATGACTAAATAAATTACAACAATTAGAATCATCCCTCTAAGCAATCCAAATAAAACTCCAAGCAAGCGATCTAATCCACTCATGCCTGACCAATGCGCCAAACTTCGAATAGCTTTAATTAAAAAACCCCCAAAAAAGATGATGCCAACAAAGACTAATACAATAATAAAAATTCTCCTGATCTCCGGATTCTGAATATAATTTAAAAAATAAGGATCTAAATAGACATCTAGAAACATAGATGCCGCAAAGGCAATGATCCATAAAAGAAGTGATAGGCTCTCTTGAATGAAACCTCGAAAAAAAGCTATAAAACCAGAGAGAATAATTATTCCAATTACAAGATAATCAAAATAAGAGAGAGCTAAGGATTCCAAGCGATTACTTCCC
>CACBPT010000011.1 GCA_902541245.1 uncultured SAR86 cluster bacterium
TTGAAGCTTGTTAAAAGATCTGTTGCGGGAAGATGAACTTCTTTACTCGAAAGTATATTGAGCTCAGGTATAAATTTTTTAATAAATTTGCCTTCTGGATCAAAATTCGTGGACTGCGTAATGGGATTAAAAATCCTAAAGTATGGTGCTGCATCTGTTCCAGTTGAAGCACTCCATTGCCAACCTCCATTATTAGATGCAAAGTCGCCATCAATTAAATTTTCCATAAAGAATTTTTCACCTAATCTCCAATCATGGAGCATATTTTTTGTGAAAAACATTGCTACCACCATTCTTAATCTATTATGCATCCAGCCCTCGGCAAGCATTTGTCTTATGCCTGCGTCAACTATTGGGAAGCCAGTATTACCTGAATAGAAAGCCTGAAGCTCTTTTTCTGAGTATCGCCATTCTAGATTCTCAGTATGTTTTTGAAAGGGTTTATTTTTGCTGACTCTTGGAAAACAATGCATTATGTTTCTGTAAAATTCTCTCCAGACTATTTCATCAATCCATTTGCAGATACCTTTGTTACCAGAGGTAAACTCATAATTGTTAAGCTTTAAACCTTCTAAGATACATCTTCTCGGAGATAGAATGCCTAACGCAAAATAAGGAGAAATTCTACTTGTTCCATCAAGGATAGGGGAATTTCTTGATTCACTATATGACTCTGCTTTTAGGCTTAAAAAATTAGAAAGCCTTTCTCTAGCTGCACTCTCGCCTGCTGGCCAAAGATCCATATTGACGGAGTGAGTTTTTACAAATTCTATTTTAGATAAATCACTTTCAATATTAATAGGTTTTTTTATAGAGTGTTTGAAGTTAATATCCAAAAAATCTATTTCAAAATTTTCAATCCATCTTCTTTTAAAGGGAGTAAAAACAGAGAAAGGTTTGCCTTGACCTGTTTTAAGATATCCTGGTTCATAAATAACTTGATCATCGAATCTTGAAGTCTTTACATTTTCTTTCCCAAGTATTTTGCAAGATAGCAAATCTCTTTTAGATTCATTAACTCCAAATTCATTATTCCAAAAAATTTGTCCCACTTTATTCGAAACTACAAATGAACATAAATCTTTCGGCAAAGAATCAAAAGAGTCAGTGTTAATTGTTATCAATGGGATATTTAATTTTGATAATGACTTTTCTAAAAAGGTTAAATTCTCAAGAAGAAACTCAAGCTTTACATTAGATTCATTGTGAGCTTTCCACTGGAGCTGTGAGAAAATATATATTCCAATAACCTCTTCACAATTATCTAATGCTTTAATTAATGCAGGATTGTCATCAATCCTTAAATCTGTTCTAAACCAAACAACACCTCTCATGTAACAGAATTCTACTAGATATATTTTTCTTTGTATAAATTAACAAATTTATCATTCATCATTATTTTTTCTACCTTTTTTAAATCTCGCGGGGTATCAACGCCAAGGATTAGGGAAGTAGATAAAACTCCTTGTATTGAAAACTCATTTTCGATTAATCTCATCATATCAATAGATTCAACCTCTTCAAGAGCTGTAGGTAAAAGACTGACATATTCATTAAGAGCTTTTTTTGTAAGGCCAATCATGCCTAGCTGTCTATATCCACTTATGCAGTCATATGGAATATGCGATCGAGAGAAAAAATGAATAGTTAGATTCTTGTCAAGAACTACTTTTACTACATTAGGATCTTCAAGGCCATCATCTGAAATTGGAAAAACTAAATTTACTACTTCGAGTTCTTCATTAGAAAATGCCTGTTTAAGATTGCCAATATCTTCAGGAAAAATTTGAGGCTCATCTCCCTGTAACAAGAGCACTAAATCATAGTGCAGACCATCATTTGCAAGAATTTCTAATGTCTCTTTTGCCCGTTCAGTAGCTCTATTGTGAGAGTGACTGGTTAATACCGAAGGTATTTCAAATTGAGCAGCCCAATCCATGATTTCTTTATCTGGTGTTGCAATCACTAAATTATCACAAACGCCAGATAAAAGCGCTCTTTCATAACAGTGAGCTAACATTGGAATATTCAGGATCTTTTCAAGCGGTTTTCCTGGAAAGCGAGATGAAGACATCCTTGCCGGAATAACTCCTAAAGTATTTTTCATTTTAAATTAAATGGAAGTCTTGCAGTGACATCTAACATTCTGATATCAACACTAAAAGCAATCATATTATATCCTTTATCATTAAGTTCATTAATTTTGTCTTTGTCGGGTTCGACAAGATGATACCCACATTTGATGCCCTCCTCTTTTGCTGCCGATAATATAGTTTCTTCTGCATTATAAAATTCATCGGTATCAAATTTTCCTGGATTATTCAGAGACGCTGAAAGATCATATGGACCAATGAAATAACCATTTATATTCTTAGAAAAAATTTCTTTACAATTTTTTAAACCCTTTTTAGATTCAATTTGAACATATATCTCAATTTCATTTACTTCTTGATTAATATATTTATTTTTAGCAGAATTTTCTCCATATCCTTGAGCTCTAGCTAAGCCCATGCCTCTAATTCCATTAGGTGGATATTGGCATGCTGAAATTATGCTCTCTGTTTGGTTAAGAGTCTCTATCATAGGAGCCAAAATTCCTTTAGCTCCGGCATCTAAAACCCTTTTTATCTGCGAAGGATCATGTGCAGACAATCTAACAAATGGCTTTGAGCCCGCTAAATCTATAACTCTAATTAATTTTTCGGCTTGATTAATACCAATGCTGCTATGCTCAAGATCAATTACAATCCATTCATACCCGGCATTAGCAAAAATTTCTGCTATAGATTCATTAGGCAAGCTTAACCATGTACCGATAGAAAGTTTACTCATAAAGTTAATTTATTAGGTGATATTAATATTATCATCTAATCCATTAATAGCAGCCATCCCCATTGAAAGAATCCCTTCATTTGTAAGGCCAGACCGATGCGAAGTTCCAAAAAAGTTTTTCAATTTAAACAATGGATTATTTTTTACAGGCTCTTCCTTGTAAACATCAAATCCTGCATAACTACAGGGATTTTCTGATAGAAAAATGTAAAGATCTTTCTCATTTACAATTCCGCCTCTTGCAGTATTGACAATGCAAACATTTGGCCTTAATTCATTTAGTTCATCTAATGAGATGATATTCTGAGTATATACAGTCAATGGAAGATGAATACTTAATATATCTGATTCTTTTAATACCTGCTTTAAAGACATTTGATTTATAAAATTAGGTTCAAAATTAAATTTTGATGAAATGTCTGATATCTCCTCCTTAGAAAATTTTTTATCGTCAAAAAATAAGATTTTGCACTTAAAAGGCTGCAAAAGTGATGCCAATTTTTGACCAATATTTCCAAATCCAAGCAATCCAATATTTTTTCCATAAAGCTCTGATCCTTTTTCTTGCGACCAGTTACCATTGATTATGTCTGTTTTATTGTCCTGAATTTTTTTAAGACCTATTAGTATTAGCGTTAGCGTCAATTCTGCAACACTCTGTTTATTGACGCCTGGAGTGAATCCTAACCTTATGTTTCTTTTTTTTAGGAGATCTAAATCAAGGTTGTTCAAACCGACACCATACTTGCTAACAACTTTTAGCTTGGTAAGTCTTATAAGAACTGACTCAGTTAATTCTTCAATACCTATTATTGCTTTTGTTGCGGGCATCAAAAATTTAACTAACTCGTCTCCGTGAAGAGTTTTACCAAAATTATTAAATATGACTGATGAATACTTGCTTTGGAGATTTTTTACTAAGTCATCATTTTTTGAAAAGGATCTTGATGTAACTGCAACTGTATCTATAGTATTCAAGTTATTACTCTATAATATTGTTGGTAAATTTTGCATTTACCCGATAATCAGTTTGAATGTTAGTAATAGATGCAAGTCCTCCTGCAGCATTTACAATAGCAGCGCCAGCTGCAATGTCCCAAAGAAAAATTCCATCTTCTTTGTAAGTCTCAGCTTTTCCTGAAGCAACATAGCATGCAGCCATAGCTGCAGAACCTATCATTCTAATTTTTTTCCATGCCTGGAAATTAGATATCATTTCATTAAACTCGCTATCAGAGTAATTTGTTTTTGCTGGTATTCCAGTCACAAGTGTAGATTCGCTTTTTTGTGAAAGAGATGAAACGCATATTTCTTTGTCGCCAATATATGCCTTTGATTTCTTGTGACCCCAATATATTTCATCATGATTAAAATCGTATATTACGCCAAGCATGGGCTTCATATCTTGCATTAAGGCAATTGAAACACAGCTTATGGGGATGCCTCTTAAAAAATTTGAAGTTCCATCTATAGGATCTACAATCCAGTATAAACCGTCAAGATCTCCACTTGAACCTGTCTCTTCTCCTAAAATTGGATAAGGACTATCAGAACTTATATTCTTTTTAATAAGTTTTTCTGTATCAATGTCCAGCTGAAGCTTTATATCTCTATCATTATTTGATAAGACTTCTAGGTTTTTTCCTTTTGCATTTACTAAGAACTTGCCAGCTAATAAAGCAGCAGACTTTGCAGTATTGAGGCATTGATTAAAATCAAGCATCCAAAAATTTTTCTCTAAAATAAGATCCAACTAAACCACAAACTACCATGTGTAAATCTTCAGCGGGACCATATTCGCCAACTTTAGTTGGAACATGAATATTTAAATTACAGTTATCTTTTAAATATCCCCCATCAAAAGCAGTTAATCCAACTACAAAAATTCTATTGTCTTTTGCATATTCAACCGCTTTAATTAAATTTTTAGAGTTCCCCGATGCAGATATACAAACAATAGTATCTCCAGGTTTAGCTAAGGTTTGAAGCTGATGCAAAAATATATTTTCGTATCCATCATCATTTGCAATGGCTGTTATAACAGCTTGATTATCGCATAGACTGATTGCTCGAAAAGGTTTTTCAAATTGCCGACTTCCAAGAGACACATCATTAACAAAATGAGTGGCTGTAGATGCACTTCCACCATTACCAAGAAAAAATGTAGTAGTTGAAGACTCTCTAGATTCAAGAAGTAAATCTGCAAATTTTCCTATTGCTTCTCGATCTAATTGAGAAATAAGATCAGTTAGATAATCTAAATAATTTTTTGAATATGCTGAAGATGTACTCATTAATGACCCTTTTTTAATTATAGTATTTCTTTTTCCATTCAGGATCAGCTTTGTAGATAGTTTCAACCAACTTCATTGTTTCTATAGCGTCCCCAATACTTCCTCTTTCAATTTTTAAATTGTTAGCTAAGCAGTTTGAAAAATACTTTATTTCATTATCCCATGATACATCTTCATTATATTTTTTAGTTGTTTCTTCTGGCATTCCTTTATCTTTCTCAGGATTAGAAGTTATTATTCGTAATGTTTCATCGCCATAACTTTTTGAACCTGTAAGCAAGCCTCCAAGCAGAAGTGAGCCTTTTTGAAGAGTAATTTCTAGATTGAATATATGTCTCCACTGGGTAGCAGATGAATGCAATTGGGCCACAACTCCTTTTGGAGATTGCATCAAGACATATGCATTATCCTCGACATCAAAATTCCAAAATGCGTTGTTAATGAAAGAGAAAACATTTGAGAAATTTTCTCCAGACAAATATCTTATCAAATCAAGCATGTGTATTCCTTGATCTAATAATATGCCTCCTCCTGACTCCTCTCTTTTAGTCCTCCAGTCAGTTTGGTTGAAATCTATCATTTGCGATTTCCCATAAACGCCTTTCAAATTTATAACCTTTCCATAACTTTTGCTATCAATGATTGATTTAGCATCTTCTACAGACAAATGAAATCTATGATTGAATCCATACATTAATTTTAAATTAGGATGTTTTTTATATATTTTTTGAACCTGCAATAATTCATCAAGCGTTCTTGCTGGTGGTTTTTCACAAAAAACATTCAGACCTTTGTTAAGACTTAATGAAACTGCGTCTGAGGCATATTTATTTGGTAAGCTTATAAAAATGATGTCTAAATCGGCCTTTAAGATAAGATCTTGATAATTATTAAAGACATTTATCTCATCAGGGATCTCATCTCTAGCATTCGGATTTAGTTCTGAAATATCAGTTACTTTAAAAGAAGTATTTTTAATTATTGAGGAATATCTTTTTTTTCCGACAACGCCATATCCAGCTATACCTACCCTCATGATAATTATTTATATGTAATTCTATAGATAACATTCGCCTTATCATCTGATAATAATAAGCTTCCATCGCTTTTCATAACGGGTGCAGATGGTCTTCCAGAAACTTTTTCATCTCGAAGCCAACCACTCACAAAATCAGATGAACTTAAAACATTGCCTTCCTCATCTATTTCAACACGAATGAGCTTGTAACCAACTTTTTCAGTTCGATTCCATGATCCATGCAATGCAATAAAAAGGTTGTTTACCATTTTTTTAGGAAACATTTCTCCATCATAAAAACTCACTCCGGTTGGTGCCACGTGAGCTCCTAGCTCTAATATAGGATCTACAAAATCATAACCAGGGTTAATTCCACCAAATTCAGGATCAATAACATCTGATGCATGTTTAAAGGGATATCCAAAGAATTGGCCTTCAAAATCAAGTCTATTAAGCTCACAAGATGGAGAATCATCACCAAGCCAATCCCTTCCATTATCAGTGAAGTAAAGCTTATTACTTGTTGGATGAAAATCGAATCCAACTGAATTTCTCACTCCATTAGCTACATAAGTGAGATCACCATCTTTATATTTTAAAATTGAAGCAAATTGAGGATTTTCTGATAAACAAATATTACATGGAGCGCCAACATTAAAATAAAGACTGCCATCTTGATCATGTTTCAGCCATTTCCAACCATGCCATTTATCTTCGGGCAAATTATCAATAACCAATATTTTTTCAGGTAATTTTGAATTTACAGAATAATTTGCAATCCAGGTATCAATATCTTCAATCTTCCATATCTGACTTATTTCAGAGAAATATAAGTCCCCATCAAAAAGACTGACTCCTGTGGAATAAGTAAGTCCATCTGCAATTACAATTTTTGAATCAACTTGACCATTATTATCCATATCCCTAAGTGCTAATATTCTGCCGTTTCTTTCACCCACAAAGATTACTCCATTTTTTCCTTCAACCATTTGCCTTGGAGAATCTAAGTTATCTGCATAAATTGAAATATTAAATCCTGGCTCAAGGATCAAATTATCAAGAATATTAGTAAAAATAGGCCCACTAAATGAAAGTAGGTAGAAGTTTAAAGTTAAAATAACGTATTTTTTCATCGGCTAAAACCCTCAACATTTTCAATTAATATATTTATGATTTCTTCGTTATTATAATTGGCAATACAATTTTGCATTTTTTCAATAATAGGATTTAATTTTTTGTAATCAATAAATGTTTCATTTGCCTTAAAAATTTTTTCATTTTCTGTCTTCAGTTCAGAGCCGGAAATAAGCAACTCTTCAAACATTTTTTCTCCGGGTCTAAGGCCAACTTCTAAAATTTGTATTCCATTATCATCATGATCATCAACATAATTCCTTCCAGACAAATGAATCATTTTTTTTGCAAGATCATAAATTTTTACTTGTTCGCCCATATCTAAAATAAAAACTTCTCCACCTCTGGACATTTCGCCTGCTTGCAAAACTAAGCTTGATGCCTCAGGAATAGTCATAAAATATCTCATTACCTCTTTATCAGTTACAGTTACAGGACCACCATTAGAAATTTGATCAAGAAATAATGGAATAACCGAGCCAGAGGAATTAATTACATTTCCAAATCTAACCATGCTAAATTTTGTAGTTGTTGATTTGTCATTAATTGACTGAACTATTATTTCTGCAAATCTTTTTGTAGCGCCCATAACATTTGAAGGACGAACTGCCTTGTCTGTAGAAATCATAACAAAAGAATCAACCTGGTTATCTAATGAAACTTTAGCAAGGTTATAGGTTCCAAGAATATTATTTTCAGCAGCTTTTGCTAAATTATTTTTATGCTCTACCAACGGAACATGTTTATAAGCAGCAGCATGATATACATGATCTATATTAAACTTTTGAAAAATATAGTTTAAATTTTCTTTGTCCCTAACATCACCAAGTATTGGAACAAGTTTTGATTGAAGTTTATTTGATGCAATCAATAAATTACATTCTCTTTCAATTTGAAAAAGGTTATATTCAGAAAATTCAAATAGAATGATCATTTGAGGATTACTCAATAGTAGTTGCCTGGTAATTTCAGAGCCTATTGAGCCCCCAGCACCAGAAATAAAAAAATTTTTTGATTTTACATTTTTTAAATTAGCATTAGATATCCTTGCTCCAGGTAAAATATCGTCAATCGATAGCTCTTGAATATCTGTCATCTTTTTTTGATCGGAGATTAACTCAGAAAATGTTGGAATTGTCCTTACAGCAACTTTAATAGTTTCTAAATCAGCAATAATTTTTCTTCTTTCATCTGTATTTATGTTAGGCAAAGCAAGAAATACTTGTAAATTTTTATACTTAACTTTTAGTTCCTCTAAATTCTTGAATTTAGAAATGATTGGGACATTATTAATTTGTAAATTTTTAAAAGTTGGTGAGTCATCATAAATTGCAACGACGTTTTTTAAAGGATCATTTTGCAATGCGTCTAATAAAGCTTTAGCAGATTTACCTGATCCATATATAATGACTGGTAATGCATTTACATTTTTTTGGTATGGATAAATAAAGTATTTTGCTACATCTCTTGAGATATTAATAAAAGCATATAAAACTGAAGATAGTAGCAATCCCTGCAAAAGAATTACTGACAATAAACTTGTTCTAATTAAATCAAATTGCAAAATATAAATCGCTGCCCAAGAAAAACCAAAAATTAAAGAACCAGAAACGCACAGTAATATCGAATCTCGTGAATCGAAAAAACGGATTAATGATTTGTAATAACCAAAAAAATAGAAATATGAAACAAAAAAAGTAGCTGGAAAGATGAAAGAGTATATTTGAGAATAAATTAAACTTAATAAAATTATAGGTGTATCAGTTGAAATAATTGTTGCCATTGGTGGGCCGAAAACTAGCCAGCATACAAAAGCTAGAAATAAATCATTTAACAAAACTAAAATAGTTTTATTAAATCTTGATAGAGAGTTAAGCTTTTTACCAACTATATTCATGGTTACAGTATTTTACTCATTGATAAGGCTTTTATAGAAAAGTATTTTTAAACTTTTCACTAGAAATATTAAAATTTCCGTACAATTGACATAAAACCAATTGTAATCTATTTAATTTAATCATTTGGTTAAAAATGAAATTTGGGAGATATATGATTTTTGGTTCTTTGTGGATCATCATTCCAATTTTCTTAAAAAGATTGTTTGTTGATACAGCTTCTTCATCAGCTAAGTTAAATATCTCGTTATTAATTTTTGTTTTGTCTTCGAGTAAGATTTTAATCGAAGAGAAAAGAAGCTTGTATGATAAAAAACTTCTTTCATTCTGATCTCCTACTCTGAATGATAAAATGGGTATACCTTTTTTAATTAAAAAGAATAGTTTTGCAAGATTAGATATTGAATTTTCAATAAGTATTGGGGGCATTCGAAGTATAATATAATTAAAATTTGAAATAGAGGACATTTCAGTAATTAAGTTTTCGCATTTACTTTTGGCAACTCCGTAAGCACTTTTTGGTTCCAAAGCAGAATCCTCCGTGAAGTAATTTTTACCAAAAGAGTTTTCTCCATATACCTTTATTGAACTAAAAAAAATTAGATTAGAGCATTCCATGATTTCCATAGATTTGATTACACTTTTACATAAATTTAATTCTTCATCTATCTGAGACTCATCTAGATTTGAATTAATTGACGCAAGATGAAAAATTAAATCAGCTTTAAAACTGATTTTTCCAGAGATAACATCTTTATATGAGAATATTTTTTCTTCCTGAAGTGATTGAGATGAAGAAATGCATAAAACATTGTGCCCTGCAATTTTCAAGTCATTTACTAGAATAGACCCTATCGATCCAGATGATCCAGTTAAAGCAATATTCATATATATGATTTAGAATAAATAAGTATTTTACATTACAAACAAGATGATACTTAAAAAGATTACTATACTAATTAGAAATATTGTTTGTTTTATCAGCTTATTTTTTTTGAGCCCACTTTTAATTATAGCGGCATCGATCATTATAATTGAGGACGGTTTTCCAGCATTTTTTGTGCAGAAAAGAATTGGTTTAGATAAAAATACTTTCAAAATTATCAAAATTAGAACTCTAAAGAAAAATACTCCAAATATCGGCACTCATGAACTTAAAAACTCTAGTATGCTTAAAAATGGGAGTTGGATAAGAAAAATTAAACTTGATGAATTTCCTCAGTTAATAAATGTTCTTAAAGGAGAGCTGAATTTAGTGGGGCCAAGACCTGGACTTGTGTCTCAAGAAAAGTTACAAAAAGAAAGATCATTAAAAAATGTATTTATAGTAAAGCCTGGTATTACAGGATTAGCACAAATACTTGGATACGATATGAGTGATCCTAAAAAACTTGCTGAAATTGATGAAGCATATATTATCAATAGATCTATTTTTTTGGATTTATTAATAATTATGGGAACATTCTTTAATTTTCCAAAAAAAAGTTTAAAAAAGAGATTTAAGATATGCTAAAAAATTTGTTTAAAAAAAAACCTACTGCAGATTTAATTGAGACTCACAATGAGGCAGATTTAGTTTTAAGGTTAATGTTTGAGATAGCTATTAGTGATGGCAATCTTAATGAAGCTGAGTTAAAAATAATTAAACAAAGGGCAAGTTTATTTTCTGATGAAGATACAAAAGTTTCAACAATTATTAAAAAAATTATTGATGAAGCTCAAGAATCAGTATCTTTTTATCCGTTTGTGAAGAAAATTAATCAAACTCATAATAATGAAGAAAAAAAAGATTTACTTAAAATATTATGGGAATTAGTGACTGCTGATTCTGTTATTGATGCATATGAAGAAAATTTATATTTTAAAATAGCTGATTTATTAAAAATAAAAAGGGTAACAGCAAATCAAATTAAACAACAAAATTCTACTTAAGGCTTATTAACATATATTGGTGATGACCAAGCCCTTTCATTTGCTAAACTTAAACAATCATCGTTTAGATCTGTTCTAAAACTTCCTTTACAAAGTTTAAATTCATCTCTTTGTGATATAGATGATCCATTGATTGCTGGAGTTGCTTCTTGAATTGCCCGGACGTAATAAACACTATCCCGAGAAAAATTTTGATCCTCAAATTCAATAATACACTCGCCGGTTCCATTGCAAGGAATTGTCATCCACGGGTCTTGAATTAATGGTTTTATGGATTCTCCAGCATATAATTGTGGAGTGATTTTGATAACCTCTATATATTCTAGGATATGTCTTTCATTAGTTGGGTTATAGCATTCACCAGCACATAAATATTCTAATCTACCCGGCGAAAGAGCATCCACTGATTCAATAGAACAACCACCTTTTTGTTTAAAACTACCTGCTGCTCTTACAACAAACCTTGGATTTTGACTCATTACAATTTCAGATCCCATAGGAGCCGTACCTTGAGGAGAATTAATTAAATCAAACCATAATAATATTCTAGGTCCACTTGTTCCATATACATTTTTATTTTTCAGAGCAGTCCAGATTGCATCTTTACCTCTTCCACTTGAATGAACCGCTAAGATTCCTCCTGGATAAACAAAACTTGAAACCCTCTCACTATCTGGCTGACTTTCGCCCGGAGTAATTTTAGGTATTTCTGGAAAATTTGGATCTTCAGCCTTATATTTATACTCCCACATTTTAGATTTGACTCCTGTTGCAAAAGTCATCTTTCGTCTCTCATATTGTTTGTAACCTGTTCCAGGTCTAGCAGTATGATCATCTGTAGATGCTATGAATCCAAAATTGTATCTTTTTGGATCTTCAGAAGATTTTTCAAAATTAGAAATCGCTAATGCATATTGAGCAGATTGCTTTGGTCTGTAATTAAATGCTGGTTTAAAACAATCTGTACATTGATCACAACTCAGCCATTCCTCGGGCTTAGCCTCTGGAAAAACCATATTAGTGTATGGACCGCCTGCTAAAGTATATTTTTTTGCCAGCTCTACTCTTGCATTGCATTCTTCCTTAGAGAGACCATCACAACGTTTTTTTTGCATTTCACCTGCTTGCCAACAACAAGGTAAAAAGTCGTCGGTTGGCTCAGGGCAACTCATTTCGTCTTGAAGGAAATTTACTGACTCAATATCTCTATATTCCTCACTATTGCCATGACCCGACATTATCTCTAGTAATATTTGCTTATCAGGATCATGGCCCTCTTCATTTAAACGATTTTCCCATGAAGTCCCCAATGGAACATGAAATCCCCAGGACTGCCCATGCGGAATAACAATGCTATCAAAATTCCACTCATCGAGCTTAGAGAAAAGTTCTTTCGGAGAGCTTGCATACTCATAACAATCTAGGGGTAATTCAGTTGATGTCACACCTTCCTCGCAATAGGGAATGTTCCTAACCTCATTCAAGAGCCATTTTAAATCTGAATAACGTTTAAAATTGAAAATATCTATCCATCTGGCACCAACAGCTTTTTCAGTTGTATCAAAAACTCCTAATCCAGAGTTGGGAGTTCTAGCACCAATTGGCCTTGCAGGTAAATTATAAATATCTTTGAAGATAACGTTTCTGTGACCCCAATGATTTTCTTTTGTCGTTCCTATTTGAGTCCACTCCCAACCAGGAAAAACAACCAAATCGTTCGTTACAGGATCACTATTTGAAACATTGCATTGTTCTACAATCTTATTTTGTTGACGCCAGTGCTCAGGTGTTAAACCCTCGGCATGATCATTAAAACTAAAAAAATCTAAATTTGCGCAATAACGTGCAAAATCACATGCCATAGAACTATCGTGGGCGCCCTGAAGTCCCATCATTGGTAATTCTAGAGTAAATGCATCTATTGAATAGGTTGTGTGAACGTGCAAATCCCCAAATAATATTTGTGATGTTTCGCTAGAATTCTCACCTAACAGTGCATCTTTTGTCTTAAAAAATTTTAAATCTTGTTTGTATATTGCCTCACTTGATCGAGGAGCTCCTTCAATCTTTCCTGGATCAACATCAGAGCCACAGCTAATAATGAAAATTAAACCAAAAAATGATGGAAGTATTTTTATAGACGATGAACTAATCATTAAAAGACACTGACTGAACCAAATTCTTTTATTAAATTAGTTTCAATTTTTTTTCTTTCTAAGTGCATATCGAATTGCTTACAAATAGCATCATTCCATTCCAAAAACTCTTCATCCATTCGATCTCCGATATTAAAAAATGTTTCTTCAGCTAAAAGACATTTTTCTAAAAGATTTCCTGTTGGCGATATTCTAAGATTCTCCAAAATAAACTCAAGAGATAACATCTCTTTATCTAGAGACAAATGTTCGTCAGAATCAAGTTTTAGAAATTTTCTATTTTTAGAATCAAATTTTTCCCATTCGACACCTTTTCCAGTTTTTGGTACGCCTGTTTTTGCAAAAGTTGCCCATGCGTTCATCATGGTATCTTGCATTTGATTTCTAAGCTCTCCTTTTGGATAAACATATCTCCCTATTGGGCCAAACTTAAAATCTCCAGTAATAAATGAAATCTCAATACCATGGGCGGATCCAATAAGATTAGGAAAGTCTGCGAAATAAGACTTGGCTTGATCATCCCAATCAAATCTGTAAGCATATAAAAAATTATTTCCAGACTTTTCTAACTCCATTAGAGGCTCATCCACACCTCTTAATTTCCAACCCTGCGAGCGCGTTTTAACCCAAAGTCTATACAAGTCCTCTTTTTTAAGTTTTATTTTTGGCAAAGGTACCAGTTTGGTGAAGGGGTAAGAAGCTCTCACAAAATATCTATTTGAAGCGAGCCAAAGAGAAAGTTCATCTTTATTTGAACCAGCAATGACTGGAATATTATTTTTCTTTTTAGCAGCTGCTAATCCTGCGCTAACTCCATCAAGGTGGACAACAATTCCATCTCTAGTAAGAATCGGCAGTCGATCATATGTATCTTTAGAGATTTGTTGGTATGTTTCTAATAGAGCCTTTCCATCAATTGATCTCAAATATCTTTGAAAATCCTCACCATATCCTTGCCGATTGCTCTGAAAAAGACTTTTTATTGCCTCATATCCTGAAAAATCGTGAGTGGATAATACTCTATCAGAAGCTAATTTATTATTAGGTATCGCCTTTTGATCTGATCCAAATGCTTCCTCTAAACTAAAGCTTGTTATATACCCTGACTGGGAAATTGCTTTATGAAATAAACCCTCTGCTAAAGGAGAGGCAAGCAATGATAGAACATTATGACCTCCAGCAGATTCGCCAAAGATCGTTACGTTATCTGGATCCCCACCAAAATTTTTTATATTCTTTTGAACCCATTTTAAAGCCTCGATTATATCCAAAGTTCCGAAATTAGATGTTTTATCAAGTCCATTTTGAAGTCCTTGTATTGCTGGATGAGTAAACCAACCCATAGGACCTAATCGATAATTAATGGTTACAACAAGCACTTGATGTCTTCGGATAAACTCAGAGAAATCATAATAATCTTTAATGCCTGAAGTATTAGCACCTCCATGAATCCAAAACATGACAGGCAATCTTCTACTTAAATTATAAACAGGTGCTTTTACGTCTAAATACAAACAATCTTCTTTTCCAACAATCCCTTCACCTTGAATACCTGCATAAATACTCGCCTCTTGCAGACAACCATTATCCTCTTGAGGTTGAATGGCTAAATCGGGAGCAATTAGAGCTCTGGGAGCTTTCCAACGTAAATCTCCTTCAGGGGGTATCGCATAAGGAATATCTTCCCATGAAATAACGTCTTCTTTTAAATTGCCTTGAGCAATACCTGATGAGGTGAGGATAGTTAGAGAATTATTTTCTTGAATAGAACTTAAACAGGATCCTAAGATAAAAAGGCCAGAAAGAATTATTAAATTTCTAAAAGTTAAGTTTGGATTCATTAAGCAATTTTATCCTATCTTTATTTTTAAATGTTTGAATTTTTGGGGCAGAATTTATATATGTAATTGATGCACTATTTTCATAAACATCCCAATCCATTAAATAAGAAGATGGAGATCCAGTTTTCGCAAATTGACTCCATGAAGATTGAAAAAAATTAGATATCTCATCACTTTTTTTTGAACAAAAATTTTTAAAAATTTTTTTATTTACTGAACCAAAAACATATGGTAATTCGCTAGCATGATAAGCACCCAATTTTCCATCAAGCAATGGACTGGGCTCATTAAAAAAGTATCCGTAAGACTTATCTTGGTGTTGCTCAAGAAGATCTAATGCATGCATACCAAATGTCCAGTCAGTCATTAAATTAGATAGCGCATGCTTATATTTGTTACCCTCCTGTTTGTGACCTAAATCATTTAAATAAATATCTGCAATTTTTTTAACAGCGTCTTTTTTAAAAATCTTTTCTAATCTTTTATAAAATTTTTTTATATCTAAATTAAGATAGTAAGGATCAAATTCAGACCAGAGCCTATATTCATCTGATGTAGTTCCGATGATTAGTCTTATTGATGAATCTTTAAAATTTTTAATGGGGTCTAAAGGTAGAAATTTTCCATCTGCAATTGGAGCAAAGCCAACTTCTGGAGAAAGCCAATTTCTATCAGCGATCATTGTATGCTTCATTTGAGATGATATTTTTGTTATCTGCTGATGATCTAAATGATGTAAATCATTAATTTTAAATCCTCTTTCATGAGCTGATTTAATAAATAGCTCACCCCATTTATTTCCTCTTTCAATATTGAAATAAGCATTCATGCCACCGCTTTGACAGATTGCCTTTGAGAATAAATTACCCTTGGGACTGATTGAACACTGCAAAGCAACACTCCATGCTCCAGCAGACTCTCCAAAAAGAGTAATATTTTCGGGATTACCGCCAAACGCACTAATATTTTCTTTTACCCATTCTATTGCTAACTGTTGATCCATTAAACCTTCATTACCAGTAGATTTTATTTGGCCATTAGTTACCTCATCTAATTTTAAAAATCCAAATGGGCCCAAACGATAATTAATTGTTACCAATACAATCTCATATAATGGCAAATAATCAAGATCATAAACAACTGAATTAGACGAGCCTGAAATGTATGCTCCGCCATGAATCCAAATCATTACAGGCATATCCGCAGTAACATCTTTTGATGCTATGTTTAATGTAAGACAATCTATTGATTCATTTGGCATAGAAGAATCTGTTAAAAAAGATGCTTTGTAAATAGTTTGAGGAGCACTGAAGCCTTTATTTATTGCTTTAAATGAGATTTCTGAATTCTGCCTTTCTGGAGGTGACCATTGTGTGTCCTTGGTAAGTGTTTTTGCATAAGGAATTCCATAGAATAAATTTAAGTTATTCTTTTTAATTCCTGTAAATTTTCCTGCTTCGCACCTTATAGATATATTAGTCATAAGATCAGTATAGTTGCATTTTTCTGTTGTTTATTTATAAAAAAATAAAATAAAAAGGATAAATATTGATTTTTAGTAATTAATTCGTAAAATTTAATACCTAAAATATGAATAATTTAGTTGATTCATTAAAGTAATGGTGAAATCATTACTTTATAAATTTTTTGAGGTGAATTATGGCATTATCAGCTACATTAGAAAGGACCAATATAGATCTTCACAATGAAATGATCAAGAGGGCTGAAGAACTCATCCCCGTCCTAAAAGAAAGATCTGAATCAGCAAATATTGATAGAAGAATGCCTAAAGAAACTATCCAAGATATGAAGGATGCAGGTTTTTTTAAAATCCTTCAGCCGAAACAATATGGTGGTTTTGAATTAGATCCTCATACATTTTCTGAAGTACAGCTAAGAATTTCTCAAGGCTGCATGTCTACCGCATGGGTTTTAGGTGTTGTTGGTATCCATCCCTTTCAGCTTGCTTTATACGATGATAAAGCCCAGCAAGAAGTTTGGGGTGAAGATGACAATACTTTGGTGTCATCTTCATATGCTCCAATGGGTCAAGTAACTCCTGTTGATGGGGGTTTTAAGTTTTCCGGTCATTGGCAATGGTCAAGTGGTTCTGAATATTGTGATTGGGCTTTGCTGGGAGGATTGATATTTCCTCCCGAAGGTGGCGCTCCAGAATATAGGACTTTTCTTATCCCAAAAAGTGACTATGAGATTAAAGATACATGGTACTCAATGGGCCTTAAAGCAACAGGCAGCCAAGATATATGCGTAAATGATGTTTTCGTTCCAGAGTATCGTACCCACAAGCAGTCTGATGGGTTTAACCTTACTAATCCTGGATACGAAGTAAATAAAAACGATCTGTATAAAATTCCCTGGGGGCAATTGTTCGTTAGAGCCGTATCAACTCCAGCTATAGGAGCTACAAAAAAAATGCTTGAACTTTTTATCGACGGAGCAAATAACAAAGCTTCAAGTGATCCTTCTAAACTTGCCGGAGATACACATACTCAAACAATTGTTGCTGAAGCAGCATCTAAATTAGATGCAATCGAAACTGTGATGTTTAGAAACTATGATGTGATGGTAGATAAAGCTGGGAATCAAGGTGGAATCCCTATGATTGATAGGGTGAAATTTAGGTATGACGCGTCTTTAGTTATTGAAAAATGTTTAGAAGTCGTTGATACATTATTCTCAAATGCTGGTGGAGGTGCGGTATTTGCAGGAAGCGATATTCAGAAGATCTTTCTAGACGTTCATACATCAAGAGCTCATGTAGCGAATAATCCAGTAAGTTTTTCAAGAAATTATGGCGCAATGCAGCTTGGAGTTGAAAACACAGATTATTTTGTATAAGTTTTAAAGGTGGTAACCACCATCAACTGGAATGCAATGTCCAGTAATGTATCCTCCTTTACTGGATGCCAAAAATACTGCTGTATCAGCAACTTCTTTTGGATAACCAAACCTCTTTATAGCAAGTGTGTTCATAACAGCCTCATGCCATGCATCATCAAAGAAGGTATTATTTTCCTCTCGAAGTCTATGAAATATTCCTGTATCTATTACGCCTAATGCAATAGAATTTGCTCTTACACCATTCTTTCCTTCTTCCTTAGCGATGCCTTTAATAACATGCTCAATGGTTGCTTTTGGGGCGACTGAAAGAATATCTCCTGGGGGATACCTGAACAATCCTGCTGAACTTATAAAAACTATAGATCCTTTAGACTCTCTTAAATGAGGCAATCCATACTTAACAAGATTAAAAAATCCATTTATATCAGCATCAATCACTCCTTTCCATAAATCAATATCTATTTCGCTAATAAATTTTTGAGGTATATCAAATCCAGCTGCATTAACTATGGTATTTATAGATCCATGTTCGTGTATAACTTTCTGAAAAGTTTCTTCAACTGATTTAGGATCGCTGTTGTCTAATTGATAAATTTTTACATCATTATTTATATTATTTGCAACATCAATAGCAGCTTGTTCATTTTTGAAATACGTAATTACCACCTTGGCACCAGATTGAACAAATTCTTGTGCACACAAAGAGCCAATGCCTCCACTGCCACCCACAATAAGAACACATCCATTTTCAAAACTTTTATCCATTTTTTTTACCTCTTTTGCTATTATATTGTTTCTATTAAATTAAACAAAAAGGTAACTAATTATGCGTTTTTCATATCATCCAACTATGTGTGACCCTTCATATTATTTAGAACTTGGAAAAGCGGCCGAAGCCGCTGGTTTTAATTGTATTACATTTCCAGATAGTATCTGTTATCCAAAGGAGTGTGACTCAACATATCCATACAATGATGACGGAAGTAGAGAGTTCCTTGATGGAGTTCCTTTTTTAGAACCATTTTCAATTATTCCTGCAATCGCAGCTGTCACCGATAAATTAGAATTTTCAACTTCAGTATATAAACTTGCTCCCAGACAGGCAGTGACTACAGCAAAATTTGTAACAACATTAGGGGTAATGACAAATAATAGATTTCATTTTGGTATTGGTGTTAGTCCCTGGTATGAAGATTTTCTTGCTACTGGTGAGAGATGGGAAAAGCGTGGAAAAAGAATGGACGAGCAAATTGACATTTTAAAGGGACTAATGGATGGTAGTTACTTCTCTTTCAAGGGCGAATTTTATGATATTCCTGAATTAAAACTCTGTCCGGCTCCAACAAAACCAGTTCCAATCCTAATTGGAGGACACTCAAAACTAGCTCTTAAAAGAGCTGCTCGAGTTGGTGATGGCTGGATAAGTGCTGGGATAACGCTAGAGGAAACAAAAGAATTTATTGATCAAATTAATACCTTTAGGGAAGAATTCGGAACCCTTGATCATCCTAATTATCAATTCCAGGTAATGGGAGAAGCAGCATATTCACCTGATGGAATCAAAAAACTTGAAGATCTCGGAGCAACTGAAGTAATTGTTGCCTTCAGAAATGCGTATGAAGGGGGTGAAGATGAAAGGACTCTTGATGGAATGATTGCAGAAATAAATTGGTACGCAGAGGAAGTAATTAATAAATCAAATTAAGTGGTCGGGATGGCCGGATTTGAACCGACGACCACCTCACCCCCAGCGAGGTGCGCTACCAGGCTGCGCTACATCCCGAAAATGTTTAAACCCTTTTTTGAAAAGCTGTATTAATAATGATTTTAAACATATAAAAATATTCTTTTAAAGAAATAGATATTAACTCATTAAAAAAAAGCTTTAGGTTAAAATTCTTTAATAAGACAAATAAGTATCTCACCTTCATTTTACATATTCCAATCAAAGCATGATCATTATTTTTTGAGTAAGACTTTAGAACATTGATGATTTCAAGAAAATATTGACCATTGTCTTTTTCTTGACTGGAAAGACTGTTTTGATGGTGACTAATTGTTACTAAAGGTTTATTTACACAGCAGAAATTAGTTATTTTTGAGCATTGAATAATAAAATCTAGATCATGAAATGATGGATATAATTCATTAAATCCTTTGATTTCATTAAAAATCTCTCTTTTGATAAGCACTGAAGACCAAGGAATCGATAGATCAAGGCTAAGCAAGTTGTCAAAAATATTTCTTGGATTAAAAAATTTCACTGGCATCTCATGGATTTGATTATCTTTGTAAATATTACAATATGAAAATATTAATCCTGGTCTTAAGGATGCTTCAAAACTAATTTTGTTTATTTGAGTTTCAAGCTTGTTATCATCCCACATATCATCACAGTCCAAAATAGCTATCCATTCTCCAGTTAAAAATTGAATGGCACTATTTCTTGCTTCTACAAGATTTTTTTTAGTGTCACACTCATAATATTTAAATCTTTTATCTAAATGAGACAAATATATATTTTTCGAATTGTCAGTTGAGGCATTATTATAAAAAATAAGCTCCCAATCCTGGTATGTTTGATTCATCACAGATGAAAGAGCTCTCTCTAAAAAAAGCTCGCCATTGAAGCAATTCATCAAAATAGAAACTTTGGGTTTTACCATTATAAACTTTTAATATGATTGACGACTTTGAAAAGCCCATCTTCAATTGTAGTTTTAGGCTCCCAATTTAGAGAGGATTTTACATAATCTAATTCAGTATATAATTTTTGATTTTCTTTTTTTGGTATTTGCTTAGATCCAAAAATTGGATTACCTCCATGGCAAATCTTTTGAATTATTTCCACAACTTGTCTTATTGAAATTGGATTGCCCGAAGAAATATTGAAAACACTTCCATTAAAGGTGTTTGGGCAGAGAATAGAGCAAAAAACTGCCTCAATAAAATCGTCGATATATAAAAAATCTTTTATTTGATTACCATCGGTAATATCAAAATTATTTTTATTTAAGCAATTCGTTACAGCATAAGGTATCAATCTATTCATTTTTTGACCTGGTCCGTATAGCAAAAATGGGCGCAGGACTATGGCAGAAAAATCAATATTTCTAGAAAGCATTTGAATAAAATGCGTTGATGCCGTCTTTGCAAAACCATATGGAGTATATGGTGATTCACGCTGACTCTCAATTTGAGGAGCAATATTATGACCATATTCATCACTGGAGCCAATTTGTATGAATTTCTTGAGCTTTTGATTTTTTAGGCTCTCAATAATGTTAAACAATACAAATAGCTGATTTTTGATAATAGCAGGCCCATTTGTTAAATAATCTGAATGATCAATATACCCAGAACAATTAATTACAAAATCATAGTCATTTTTCATTATCTGGTCACAGGGACCTTTTTCAAAATTATGATTAATTTGAGTTAAATCATGATTCAAGATTCCTTTTTGAGATGCTTCGCAGAAAACGACAGTTACTTTTGCACGAAATCTAAGAAATGCATTTGCTAAATTAGAGCCTATAAAACCAGAACCTCCAATAATTAACACTTTTGAATTTGAAAGAATCAGCTTTAAATCCACGGTGGATTGCCCTTTTCTAATAATTGCTCTAAAAATTCTTTGTCCCTTTGAGTATCCATGCAGTGCCAGAATCCCTCATGCCTAAATGCTGAGAGCTCATTTAGGTCTGCTGCTTTTTCTAGAGGCTCTTTTTCTAAAATAGTTGAATCATCCTTAATGAATTCAATAAATGATGGCTCGATAACAAAAAAGCCACCATTTATCCACCCTTGTTGAAGTTGCGGTTTTTCTTTGAACGAAATCACATCACCTTCACTATTCAGTTTCAACTCACCAAACCTAGCTATAGGATGCACAGCAGAAATAGTAACTAATTTCTTTTTTTCTTTATGACTTTTAATCAGAGCATTTATGTCAATGTTTGAAAGGCCATCTCCATATGTCATCAAAAACGAATCTTTGCCAATAATTTTATTTAGTCGTTTGAGCCTTCCGCCAGTCATTGTGTCTTCTCCAGTATCAATAAGAGTGATATTGAGTTCTTCCTCAGGCAATAATAATTCAATCTCTTTTTGTGAAATTATTTTTTTTGCTTTTACAGCAGAAATCTTAGAACGCTCTATGAAGAATTTTTTAATAACTTCGCCCTTGTAACCCAACGCAATATAAAAATCTCTTAAACCATATTTTTTATATGATTCAATTATGTGTAAAAGGATGGGTTTTTTACCTATTGGAACCATTGGTTTTGGTATTTTATTTGTATACTCAGATAATCGAGTTCCTAATCCACCAGCTAGAATAACAACTTTCATTTCTTAGACCTGAATTTTCTTAAATTTATATTCTAATTCTCCGTATAAACAATTTCTCACTTCATTTTTGTCATGATGTAAATCTGCAAAATTACATAAAATATTATTTTTACGCCCAACTCCTTGGAAACCAAACCATATGCCTGGCGGAATTTTCAAACGAAAAAAGGGATTTTGAGATAGTAAAAATTCATTGATTTCATTGTAAGTCGAGGAATTTTCTCTTTTATCAATTAAAACTATTTTAACACTGCCATAAATAGCTAATAAATTTAATGTCATTTTTGTGTGTAATTTCCATGCTCTTAAAGAATTTTTTCTTATGGATGAGAAATATACTTCTTTGAGATCAATCTCATTATCTCTTAAAGTATGAAATGCATGAAATATTTCACCATTTTCCGATGCCAGAATATCAAGATTTTTTTTGATAATTCCATCAATCATTTTTGAGCCTTCTCAAAATATTGACTGATCTGCAGATGAGAAAAATCAGAAGTTTTCATTCCAGACTGAGAATAAAAATTCTTATACCAGGCTGTTGTCCATTCAATGACCTCATCTAAGTCAAGGAGTGTTTTCCAGTTAAGCATTTTATTTGCTTTTGTGCTGTCGAGAGCAAGTAACTTTGATTCAAAAAATTCCTTTTCGGTTTCTCTCCTCCAGCTAAAACTTTCTAAATAATCCATTAAATGATCAGCAATATCTTCAACCTTTGCACTTTCACTGATTGGTGGTCCAAAATTAAATACGCTATTATTTGGAATTAGCTTTTCGTGAAGATTCTCAGCAAGCTTGATGTATCCATACAATGGGTCTAAAACATGTTGCCATGGTCTTGTTGATTTTGGATTTCGAATTGAAAGAATCTCATTATTTTTCCATGCTCGGATTGCATCAGGTATTAATCTATTATCTGACCAGTCACCTCCACCCACAACATTACCCGCTCTTGCAACACCCAATCTAATCCTTGCTGTTGAAGGAAAAAAAGATTGCGCATAGCTACTAATGATTAACTCTGCTGCTCCCTTTGATCCACTATAAGGATCTATACCTCCAATAACATCTTCCTCATGATAACCTCTATTAATCTCTAGATTTTTATATGATTTATCACTTGTGATCAGAACAGCAGTGCATTTAGAAAGACTTAATCTTAATGCCTCTAGTAAATTAAGAGTTCCAATTGTATTAGAAGAAAAAGTTTGAAAGGGATCTTTATACGATGCTGAGACAATAGCCTGAGCAGCTAAATGGAAAATAAATTTAGGATTATATTTTTCAATAGCTTTGGTAAATATATGTTTTTCTTCAATATTAGCTCTTAAATCATGGCTAAAAATATGTTTAATATGCTCATAGTGAGATGGTGTTGTTATTGTATTATTAGAAAGTCCAACTATTTCTGCCCCCAAATTTTTTAGCATCATCGAGAGCCAGCTCCCCTTAAAGCCTGTGTGACCAGTAATTAAGACAGTTTTATTTTTAAATAAATTGCTCATTTACAAACTCGTTAAGCAAAGAAAGAAGAAACATTTTCAGAATTCGGTTCGCAAAAGTAGTCCTCAGCATTAATTTTTTCATTGTAAAGATATTTTTCATTTTTTTTATACTTTTTTATGCATTTAACTAAATCTTCTGGAGAAGAACAGGCTGAATAAAATTCTTCTGAAACATCTTCTGGTATTAGTTTGATATATGGAAGCTTTTTAGGAAATATATTGATGACTGGAATTTTATGTATTATAGATTCAATTGCAACACTTGATCCCCCTGTAATTACAACATAAGACTGCTCCAAAAGAAGTGGAATTGGAGAGTAATTATCAATTTTTAATTCTGGATGGACTATTTTTCTGAAGGATTCAATCATATTTAAGGCTGGATGTGATTTTATAATTATTTCCTCATTAGCTAATTTATTAGCGGCACTTTTAAGAAGATGAACTATATTCATTGCTTGATCATAGTAAGCGGGAAGAATTATTAATATTTTTTTCTTAGTGACATTCATTTTCAAACTAGGTAGCTCGAAAATATGCTGAAATCTTAGCGCGGGAGCTAACACTGTAGGTTGAGACTTTGAAATTCTTTGCGGCAAATTCCGGAAAATGTTACCCATTACTCCAATTAATGATGGAATTGTGCCTGCTTTAATTTCTCCATCAGATGGAGACAATTCAAATGCGTACTTATTTGGAACAAAGCCCATATATCCCTTAGATACTTGTTTTCCAAAAAATTTATTTATTGCAAAGTTGACCCCCTTATCCATTGAAGTATTTTCCCACCAATCTATGAATACATTCAAATCATATCCTTGTATCTTTAATTGCTTAATAAAGAAATAATTTAAAAGGCCCTCAGCCGATATACTGCTAAAGGTTTCATTTGCAAGAGATTGGTTTAATAAAGGAGTTAAGTTGCATTCAATATTATAAAAAAATACATTTACATTCTTAAATGATAATTTTTTAACTTTTTTTATATAGAGTGAAGCTTTGATAATTTCATTGAATGACAAAAAGAGTTCTCTATAAAAATACTCACTTTTCAAAAGATGCAGGCTCTGAAAATACTTAACAATTTTTAATATTTTAAAGTTAATAATTGTTGGAACAAATATAAGTTCAGCAGATTGTTGATTCAAGAAAGAATTAATTTGAGGATAATACCTGTCCTGATTGCTATCAGGAGCGATAAATGTTTCAGCAAGAACGTATTTCTTCCTTTTATCAGGTTTGGAAAATTTAATCTTTATGAATAGAGATTGGAGGATTTTATTTATTAAGAAATTTATAGGCGATAGGAGACTCTTAATATAATTTTTTGAGCTAATTTTTTTAATTTCAATTATTGTTTCTAAACTACTTATATCAATAGAATCAAAAATAATAGATCGTAAAATAGAATCTGATAAGATGATTTTAGATGGTAATCGCTGGTTTTTATAAAGAAAAAATATCAGCTTTAGAATACAATAATTTTTATAAAGTGAGCTTTGCTGCTCTCTTCTTGAAGCAGAAGAGCTAATCCACCAGTAAATATTATCTAAATTTTTTTTTGAGGAACAGCTATCTAAAAATTTTGAAAATTCCGCAAAACTGTTCTTGTAGATTGAATGAAAATCATCGCTAAACTCACTTGAAAAGAAATTTTCTTCCTTTGTAAAGTCAAAAATTTTTTTCATATCAATAGGCTGTTATTGGAAAATTTTTATATAAAGGAAATAAATTATCTTTTTTCATTAATTCAGTAACTAATTTTAGATCTTTTTCTGTATCAACACTTATAGCAGAGCTATCTATGATTTCACAGCCAATTTTATACTCATTTTCAATAAGCCTCATGTATTCGATAGATTCTTGAATTTCATATTCTGTTTGTGGAAGCTCGCAGAATTTTAGTAACATATTTTTTCTAAATGAAACTAAATGATATGCCTTTAAAGATGCTGTATCTAAATTTGTTGATATATTTGATCGAGAGAAGTGAATTATTTCATTTTTTTTATTTAAAGAGACTTTTATATCGGATGGATTATTCTTTTGTGCATATTTTGTTGCTAGCATTGCTACTTGCAATTCTTCTTTTTGCATGAGAATGTTTGCTGAACGAGCTATGTCCTCGGGCCTAACTAACGCTTCATCACCCTGAATATTTACTATAATTTCAGCATCTAAATCTCTGCTTGCTTCAGCCAATCTATCTGAGCCAGTCATATGATTTGATGATGTCATTATTATTTTACAATCGCATGCTACTCCTATATTTGCTATCTCCTCTGAATCTGTAACCAAATATAGATCATCAAGAATTTTGCTCAATTTTGCACGATGGATTACATGAGCAATTAGAGGAATTCCACATATTTTTAATAATGCTTTTTTTGGCAATCGCCGAGAATTGAGTCTTGAGGGGATCATTCCAATAATTTTCATTGTTATCTAACTTACGTTTATTTCGGAAAAATTATTTATTTTTATGACACTATCATTTTCAAGATAGTTTCCATGATTGACCCATTCGGAATCTTCTTCAATGAAAACAAAATCGCAATTCAATTTTTTTGAGAGCATGAAGTCTGAGATTGAATCTCCAAAAACTATGCATTTTGGGTTTGTAAAATTATTTTGATAAATATATTCATCCACGATTTCCTTTTTCGATTTTGGACTACCGCCAACATAGTTAAAATATTTGCTTAACCTTAGTCTCTTTAATAAATCTCTTAGTTCATTTTTATCTGAGCCTGATGAAACTATGATTTCTATATTTAACTTCAAAAGTTTTTCTAAAAATTTTTCAACACCAGAAATCAAAGCCACATTTTTCATTCTATCCATGGATAACTGAGAGAAGATATTCAATACCTCTTCAAGCTCAGCATCAAAGTTCTTAATCTTTAATATCTGTGTAAAAAAATATTTAAACTTAATAAATCTGGAAATCCCCCCATTTAATTGATGAAATTCAATCAACTTCTGCACAGCATCATCATCATATTTTGATAGTGAATCTCTAAATATTTTTGATTTTATGCTATTGGATTTTATTAGAGTTCCATCGCAATCAAAAATTACTAAATTGTACTGACTAAGATTTAAGTTTATTTTATTGGTCAAAATTTTTTAAAGCTGATTGCAGAGAGGGAGTTAATAAATTTGGTTTTAAAGAATTTTTCTTAGAAAAGTATTTTTCGAATATTTTATTGTTTTCATAAAACCTTAGATCATTTTGAGAGTACCCATCAAATCCAGCTAAAAATAATGATTTTGGCTGTGCCTGTTCAAGGAATAGGAGAGAGTATGCTAAAACTTCCTTCCACTCAGAAATGCATCCCTTTTTAAAACTTTTAAAATTATCTTTTTTTATTGCCATTCCATAATCAAGAATTGAGCTGGACTGGAGTTGCGCTTGAATAATTGGAGAAAAGCAGGATTGAGGCATGATAATTGGACATTTAAATTGAGGATAAATATCTACATCTAGAAGCACTCTATCAACATTCGAAGCAATAATTGCATCAAAGTAATTTTTCTCAAGTATTTGATTTACATTCATAGAAAGAACAAATGGTCTTTCTTTTTTTATAAATCTAATAATTTTTTCTCGATATTTCTTTAAATTTGGGCCTGCTCCAATCAATAAAACTTTTTTTCCGGATAAAAAACCTTTGGCGCTCCAACATCCTTGATGATCGGAATTATCAAAATATGTCAATTTTGCCATATTTTCTTCATTGTATGATGTGCTCTCTATGTTCTTTAATAAATTTAATGTACGAAGAACTTGGTCTTTTGTATATCGTTTATCCGAAAGCATTCTTTGAACATAAGTCGGATGGACATTTTCCTGTGAAGCAATCTGATAGAAAAGATTAGGGCCCCATTTAAATTTGTCTCTTAATTTATCAAATCCTGCGATGGCGCTCAGCATTGAGCTTGAATCGTAGAAGCCTCCTGATTGGACTAGAAGATTCTCTGTTTGGGCATTTCCTGCTCCCCTACCCATACCAAGTATTGTGCTATCGCAAAACTGGCATCCGTTATTTATTGCAGTTATTGAATTTGAAAGAGCTAAGTTTTGATTATTATGAGCGTGAAAACCAATTATTCCATTCCAACTCATCTTCAAGGACTTGCAAAATTGTTCAATTGAATTTGAGTTCATTGAACCTAAAGAATCAGCAAAGTATAATACCTCTACCTTATTCCATCGCTGAATAATCTCTGCAGTTTCTTTAATCTCATTGGATGTCCTCAGATTAGCTTGCATTAAATTTAACATTACTTTGTAACCCATAGTATGAAGTGCATCAACTAACACCTTTGATTCTGGAGCACGCAACAAATCAATAGCTATTCTTACAAAATTAATTTTAGATTTTTTAGAATTAATAAAATTTTCTTTTATAGCTTGGCAAGAATCTTTATGATCAAGGTATTCGCTTCCATTAATCATTACTCCAATTTCTTTATTTTTGGGAAAATCAAGTGAATTAATTAATTCTTCTGATGAAAATGCATAGGGTCCTAGGTCTTTATTTTTGGATATAAATCTAAAACCAAGCTCAATATGAGTCGCTGACGAAAAGGATAGCGCCTTTAAGTACGATGAAACGAGGCTACTGCTAAAATTCCACGAATTATAGTACCCACCGTCTCTCAGGGTGCAATCTAAAATGTTCGTTTTCATTAGATGAGATTAGTTTTTATAGAGTTATTTTTTCTTATGCCGAAAAATGTTGATTTTGCATAAACATCAGTTAATTATATATCAATTATTTATAATAAAGTTGTTGCAAAAAACGGCAAAACAGGCATAAAATGCTCTGCATTAGGGAGAACCAGTAATTTTATTATTAATTTTGCGCATATTAAATTAACTTTTTTTGCAAAATTAACCTTTGTAAGATAAAAATAAAATGGTAATATTGGTTTTAATCTAACTGAGTTAAATACAGGAAATAGAGAAATGGCAAAATTAAAGAACAAATTCAATTACCTTTTAGCGGGACTTTTTTCAATATTCAATATTGCATCAATTTATGAGCTCAAAGCTGCTGACACGGAAGATAATCCTAAAGCTGCTGGCGATAAGGCTCAAGAAAGCGCATCTGGAAGCCTAAGTGCTGGCGCTATTGCCGCTGCTGTAGCTGCCGCTGCTGCGATTGCTGCTGCCGCTGACTCTGGATCTGGTGGATCTGCTGCTCCAGTACCGACTCCTGCACC
>CACBPT010000012.1 GCA_902541245.1 uncultured SAR86 cluster bacterium
AAAGTAACATTAGGGCCTAAGGGTAGAAATGTCGTCCTTGACAAGTCTTTTGGTGCACCGACTGTTACTAAAGATGGAGTATCTGTTGCGAAAGAAATCGAACTAGATGATAAGTTTGAGAACATGGGAGCTCAGATGGTTAAGCAAGTCTCATCTCAAACTTCTGACGAAGCTGGTGATGGAACTACAACTGCTACAGTTCTTGCACAATCAATTGTAAACGAAGGTCATAAATCAGTCGCTGCAGGCATGAATCCGATGGACCTAAAAAGAGGAATAGACAAAGCAATCGCTACCGCAGTAGAGTTTGTAGAAAAGTTAAGTGTTCCTTGCTCAGATGATAATACCATTTCCCAGGTTGGTACTATCTCAGCTAATGGAGATGAAGATGTGGGCGGAATTATCGCAGAAGCGATGGAGAAAGTTGGAAAAGAGGGAGTGATTACTGTCGAAGAAGGTAATGGAATCGACAACGAACTTGATGTAGTCGAGGGTATGCAATTTGATAGAGGATATTTATCTCCTTATTTTGTTACCAATCAGGATAACATGACATCAGAGCTAGAAAATCCATTCATTCTTTTACATGATAAGAAAATCTCTAACATTAGAGATATGCTTCCATTGCTTGAATCTGTAGCAAAAGCTGGAAGACCGTTATTGATTATTGCTGAGGATATTGAAGGCGAAGCTTTAGCAACACTCGTCGTTAATAACCTTAGAGGAACTGTAAAAGCTGCTGCATGTAAGGCCCCAGGTTTCGGCGATAGACGAAAAGCTATGCTTGAAGATATAGCAATTTTAACTGGTGGTACAGTAATATCTGAAGAGGTTGGTCTGTCTTTAGAAGGAGCAACAGTGGAAGACTTAGGTACTGCAAAAAGAGTTTCTTTAGATAAAGACAATACTACTATTGTAGACGGGGCAGGAGATCAAAAAGCTATTGTTTCAAGAGTAAATCAAATTAGAACTCAAATTGAAGACACATCATCTGATTATGATAGAGAGAAACTGCAAGAGCGAGTTGCAAAACTAGCTGGTGGAGTAGCTGTTATTAAAGTTGGTGCTGGGTCTGAGATAGAGATGAAGGAAAAGAAAGCTAGGGTTGAAGATGCTTTACACTCAACAAGGGCTGCCGTCAAAGAAGGTATTGTTCCAGGTGGCGGTGTCGCATTAGTTAGAGCTTTAGATTCTCTTACCAAACTTAAAGGTGACAATGATGATCAGAATGTCGGCATTAACATTGTAAGGAAAGCATTTGAAGCTCCACTTAGACAAATTGCTGCAAATGCAGGTGAGGAATCTTCAGTCATAGTTGCAAATGTCATTGATGGCAAAGGCTCATATGGTTTTAATGCAGCTAACGGTGAATATGGAGACATGATAGAAATGGGTATCCTTGATCCAGCAAAAGTAACAAGAACAGCCTTACAAGCCGCTGGTTCAGTTGCTGGAATGATGATCACTACTGAGGCTATGGTCACAGACATGCCTAAAGATGAGGCTGCTCCAGCGATGCCTGATATGGGCGGAATGGGTGGAATGGGCGGAATGCCTGGCATGATGTAAGGTCGAATCATTTTCATTTAAAAAACGGGGATTTATCCCCGTTTTTTTATTAGATTTAACAGATAATTTGCATTAATATATAACTACCACACTTTAGAGGAGTATTAATGGAATTATTTACTGACCAAGCTTTTTTTAGATCATTTCATGTTCTTTTTGGAATAGCATGGATTGGACTTTTATATTATTTTAATTTCGTTCAAACAGAATACGTTAAAGTTGCTGACCCTGAAGCTAAGGCAGATGTTATGAAAAAATTAGCTCCAAATGCACTTTGGTGGTTTAGATGGGCTGCATTTTTTACCTTCCTAACAGGGCTAATACTTTTCTATCAAATTACCGCAAGAATTGGGACTGAAATCTTACTCGGAGCAACCATGGGAACTATTATGATGCTCAATGTCTGGGGCATTATATGGAGAAATCAAAAAATTGTGCTTGGAATGAAAGAGGGTGATGTTGCAGTTGCTGCGGCAAAAGCTGGTTTAGCGTCAAGAACAAATACTTTGTTCTCAGTACCAATGTTAATGTATATGGTTTATTCGGCTCACGCTGCCGGTTCTTACATTGCATTTGATAGTTGGAGCAGCACTAGCCTTATCATAGGACTTATAATAATTTTTGCCATTGAAGCTAATGCAATATGGGGAAAAATGCTGCCACCTATTGCGAGTGTGAGAGCGGTTATTACTTCGTCTTTTATTTTAGCGATTATTTTTAAATTAATTACTGATCTTTTGTAAACCAGAATTAAAAATTACTAGGGAGCTTTAGCTCCCTTTTTAATTTTAATTTTAGAAATTAAATTATCCTCCAACTCTAAAATCTCAAATCTATAAGCATCTATTTCAATGCATAAATTTGCTTGTGGAATTTGATCAAGATACTCAGTTATTAGACCATTAATTGTCTTGGAGCTTTCTTCTGGAATTTCCCAATTCACGTAATTATTCAAATCTCTAATTTTTGAATTTCCATCGGTTAAAATTGAACCGTCTTTAAGCTTAGTAAATTCTCTCTCTAATTCTTCTTTCTCGCCACCAAATTTTCCTACTATTTCCGTAAAGATATCCTCTAACGTGAGCAATCCCTGGATTTCACCATACTCATCAACAACTATAGAGAGATTATTATCTTGTTGTTGGAATTTATTAAGTTGCGTCGATATGGTGGTACTCTGAGATATAAATGTAGTTTCAAAGAGTAGATCTTTTATATTGGTGTCTTTTTCAAGCGCTTCTAAAAATTGATGCGAATCTTTAAGATGAAGCACGCCGATAATGCTATCAATAGATCCTTTGAAAACTGGAAGCTTGCTGTAATATGATGATTTAATAATTTCTTTTGCAGCGCTTACGCTTTCTGTGACGTCTATTCCAATAATCTCTGCATGAGGTGTCATGATATCTTCAACAGTTAATTCCTCCATTCCAAGGATTGAAGAAAGCATCTCCCGAGACTGATTGGGTATTAAATCACCATGCTCATTTAAAAGCGTTCTTAATTCATCTGTATTCAAATCATCATTTGAAGCTGATCCTAGAGGATCAACATTAAAAATTCTAAGAATTCTTGAGCTAACAATATTTGTTAACCAAACTAAAGGCTTAAAAATAATCACCAGTAGCTTTAAAAGCCAAGAAGATTTAGTAGCAAAATTTTCTGGATAAACACTCGCAATTGTTTTTGGAGTAATTTCTGAGAAAATTAATATAATTAAAGTCAAAATAATCGATCCAATTAAAACATTCCCATTAAAATAATCTATCATGATTATCGTTACTATTGCTGAAGCAAGAATATTTGCAAAATTATTTCCGATCAATATAGATGAGAGTAAAATATCTGGTCTTTGAAGTAATTTTAAAGCTCTTTTTGCACCTTTTGTCCCCTTGGACAAATTTCTTAATTTAACTTTATTAGATGCCATCATTCCAGTCTCAGACCCTGATGAGAAGGCAGAAAAGATCAAAAGTACAATAAGTACAATTAACAAAAGTGAGAGAGAGTTAGTGCCCAAGGAGATTTATATGTAGTTAATTAATATAATTGAGTTACCAAAATAAGCCAAGAGCACCATTGCAAAAGAAAGAATAGTTCCTCTTACCGCATATCTTACCTTTAAGTTTGCATATTTTACTCCTAAAAATGTCAGCATATAAACAATTAATGCAAATGAAGTAAAAATAATTTTAAAAATTAATTCTATGTCAACTTCTCCAATCACCATAAAGCCTGAGATAAGAGATAGAATTAAGCCAAAAAGTCCGCTACCAATCAACAAAAATATTTCATTATATTCTCTTTCAACAGATTTAGTATTTGAGCCAATTTCTCCTTTTTTTAACATTGTTATGTGTCTTTCTAAAAGAGTTGTTTCAAAAAATGTAACAATTAATATCACAATACTGAAGCTTGTTGCAGATAGATGTGTTGCACGCAGAGATACGCCTTCTTCATAGATCATAAGAGTGAGAATTAATACCAAGGCCAAAAATAAACCTATGTAGACCTGTTTAGAAGATCTTAGAGTAGCTCTGGATAAAAAATATGCAATAAGCGCTGTTAATGTAGTAAAGGGGAATGACACTAGTAAATTCTTTTTTTGTAATCTTTATATATTAACACTATCAAATTCTTCAAGCTTAACCTAAAATACAAACTTTTTTAAAGATACAATAATTAATTTTTATGGTAATAGTAAGACTTGCAAAAAGTGGAGCAAAAAAGAACCCTTATTATTTTATAACGGTTGCTGATTCCAGAAAACCTAGAGATGGAGCTTTTATAGAGCGTTTAGGTTTTTTTAATCCTTCCGCGAAGGGATCTGAAGAAAGGATGAGATTTAATATTGAACGATTAGATCACTGGATTGCTCAAGGAGCCCAACTTTCTGACAAGGTAAATGAACTCGCTAAAGATGCAAGACTCTCCTCAGATGAATTACATGAAAAGTTAGAAAGAAAAAAAGATAGAAGACAAAAAAAGAAAGATCTAATTAAGGCAAAAAAAGTTGCTGAGCTGGAGGCACAAGCTAAAGAAGCTGAGGAAGCAAAAGCAGAAGAGGCTGCCACTGAAGAAGCGCCTGCAGAAGAAGAAGCTCCAGCAGAAGAGGCTGCCACTGAAGAAGCCCCTGCAGAAGAAGAAGCTCCAACAGAAGAATCTGAAGAAGAGCCTTCAGATGATGAAAAAAAATAGTTCGATAGATAAATCACTATTTGTTCTTATCGCTAAGATAGGCAAGACCAGAGGTTTAAAAGGAGAATTCTTTTTAAGATCATTTGCTGAAAAATTAGAAACCCTCATATCATTTAGAAAATTCTTCTCCCTTCAATCATTCATAATGGAAGAGATATTTTTTGAGTACATTAAAAAAAGCAATAACAATATTATTGCTAAATTAAAATCTATTGATGACATTGAGGGTATTAAATCATTTGGGCAAAAAGATATATATGTTCTTAAATCTGAGCTTCCAGAATTGGAAAAAAATGAAGCATATTGGTTTGAGTTAGAAAAAATGCAGGTTCTTAATCTTGAGGGTCAACATCTTGGAAATGTTGATAGAGTTGACAATTTTGGGGCAAACGATGTTCTTAAGGTTCAGAAAAAAAATAAAACTCTTTTAATTCCATTTATTAAAAATAGAGTCATTATTTCAATTAATAAAAAAGAAAATTCCATTCTTGTAGACTGGCAAGAAGATTATTAATTTATGAATATAAATATTATTACATTATTTCCAGAAATTTTTGATTCATTGAAATATGGTTTGCTTGGTCAAGCTTTAGATAGGGGAGACATTAAAGTTAGTATCTTTAATCTGCGAGATCATCAAATAAATAAACATGGTCAGGTTGATGATAAGCCTTATGGAGGAGGAGAGGGAATGGTCTTGATGGCCGAGCCATTGGAGGATGCTATTAAGAAGATCTCTAAAGACAACTTAGGAAAAGTGATTAATTTATCTCCTCAAGGGACTCTTTTAAGTCAACAAAAAGCAAAAGAACTATCAACACTTAAAAACATAACAATTTTGTGTGGAAGATATGAGGGCATTGATGAAAGATTAATTTCTCAATACGTAGATGAAGAAATTTCTATAGGAGATTATATTTTAAGCGGCGGAGAATTTGCTGCATTAACCCTTGTGGATACACTTTCTAGATTTATTCCAGGAGTCATAGGGAATAAAAAATCAGTAGAACAAGATTCATTTAGCCAAGGACTTTTAAAGGGACCAGTATTTACAAGGCCCGAAACTTTTAATTCCGATGATGTTCCAGAAGTTCTAATATCTGGTGATCACAATAGAATAAAAGAATGGAGAGATAATCAATCACTAATTAGAACTTTTAAGAGGAGACCCGACCTTTTAAGGAATATAAAATTAACAAAAAAACAAAAAAAACTCTTGGAAGAATTGTCATCTAAGGCTATCCTGTAGCACATTTTAGGCATTAACTTATGAGCGATACAAAAGATACAAAGAAAAAAGGCTTTTTTTCTAGACTACTGGGCAGATCAGCTGATTCATCAGATAATGATTCTGAGAGTTCGTCAGCCGAATTAGGTTTAACTAAACCAACTAAATTGTCCAAATCTGTGATTTCCAAAATGAAAAAAGCAGATATTGTTGCTGAAGCAGCTCAATTAGGTGTTGATTTAGATATAAAGTTAACTAAAGCTGAATTACTAGAGGCTTGGGACGCTAATTTTAATCAAGACGCAATATTAGATGAGCCTGTGGCAGAGGAAGTGACAGAAGAGCCCGCAGCTGAAGAGCCTGTCGAAGAGCCTGTGGCAGAGGAAGTGATAGAAGAGCCCGCAGCTGAAGAGCCTGTCGAAGAGCCTGTGGCAGAGGAAGTGACAGAAGAGCCCGCACCTGAAGAGCCTGTCGAAGAGCCTGTGGCAGAATCTTTATCAGATTCCAAAGATACATCTGACGAAGTGCCTGAGCTAGAAGTTGCTCCTATTTCAGTGGATGAAAAATCTCCTGCTGAAATTATCAAAGCTTTTGAATCTAATCAATTAAGAGATGACATACCATCATTTAGACCTGGAGACACTGTTGTTGTCTCTGTTAAAGTCAAAGAAGGTGAAAGAACCAGACTTCAAGCATTTGAAGGAGTGGTAATGAATATTAAAAGTAGGGGATTAAACTCTGCATTTATTGTAAGAAAAATATCTAGTGGTATTGGAGTTGAAAGGACTTTCCAGCTTCATAGCCCAATGATCGATTCTATAAAGGTTAAAAGAAAGGGTGATGTGCGGCAGGCAAAACTCTATTATTTACGTGAAAGATCAGGAAGATCTGCAAGAATCAAAGAAAGATTAGACTAATCCTATGGCATCCGATTTAGAAAGGGATCAGCTCATAGATTCTTTTTTATCTATACTTCGTCTCGAAAAAGGATTATCTGAAAATACAATTAAAGCTTACTCATCTGATTGTTATACCTTTAAAAGTTGGCTTTTGGTCCAAAGAAATTCAGTTTTAAAAAAAACAGGTGAAGATGATATTAAGCTATATCTTAAAAAACTTCATGGCCTAAATTTATCGCACACAACAATAAATAGGAAGCTTTCATCGCTTAAACATTTTTTTATTTTTTTAAGCAAAAAAAGATATATTCAAAATAATCCAGTTATAAATTTTTCTGGATTAAAAAATATAAAATCTTTACCAAAGTCTCTTTCAATAAGTGATGTTAACAGCCTTATAAACGCACCTGATTGCTCAAATTTCATAGGATTAAGAGATAGAGCTATGCTTGAGCTTATGTATGCTACTGGGGTTAGAATTAGTGAACTCATCAATTTGCAATATACCAACATAGATTTAAACAGATCTTTGATTAAAGTTATGGGCAAGGGTGGTAAAGAACGAATGATTCCATTTGGAGATAATGCATTATCATGGATTTCTGATTACATAGAATTCAGAAGAAAAAATAATCTATCTCTTCAATCGAGGGATTTTTTCATCAGTCAGCAAGGCACGAAATTAACTAGACAAGCATTTTGGCATAGGATAAAACATTACCTCTCAAAAACAGGACTTTCAAAAGATGTTTCACCTCATACCCTTAGACATGCATTTGCAACACATTTATTAAATAATGGAGCAGACCTTAGATCAGTTCAAATGTTATTAGGCCATAGTGATCTATCTACAACTCAAATATATACTCATATTGCAAAACAAAGATTGAGCGATATGGTTAAGGAGCATCATCCTCGAGGTTAAATTGATATGAAATTATTATTCTTTATTTTTTTGGTAGTTTTTTCTTTTGAAATAAAATCAGATGAATCAAAAATTGTATCTAATCTTTTAAATGTTCTACCCGAAGGTATGTCAGTTCAAAGTATTAAGAAGTCTCAAATTGAAAATTTATACATCGTCGACATAGGTGATTTGCAGCCTCTATATGTGTCTAAAGATGGAGAATTCTTTTTTTATGGAGAGTTATATGCAATTAATGGTAATCAACTAGAAAACACTACAAAAGATGAAATTAATTTAAAACGAAAAAAAATTCTTGATAATGGACTAGGCAGAGATGATTTCATTAGCTTTAAAGCTATTAATGAAAAATATAAAGTAACAATATTTACTGATGTAGATTGCGGTTATTGCAGAAAATTTCATAACGAGATAACAGATTATAATAATCTAGGTATTACTATAAATTATGTTGCTTTTCCAAGATCTGGATTAGACTCCAATTCTTCCAAAAAAATTATTACAGCTTGGTGTTCTTTATATCCAAAAGAAGCTCTGACTCAAATGAAACAAGGAAAAGAAGTGGCATTATCTGTTTGTGAAGATCATCCAGTTGAAAAACATTATATGTTAGGTCAAAAGATTGGTATTACGGGGACTCCAGCTATAATTAAACCCAACGGAGAGTTGCTTCCAGGATATCTTTCACCTGAGGAGCTTTTAACTAGATTAAATTAATTATGGCTAAATTAAAAATAGGTATCTGTGGTTGGGGCAATGTTGCAACAGGTTTATATGAGCAACTAACAAATGGTAACGAACTATACTCTGATTGGGAAATATCATGTATTGGAGCTCGACGAGACAATCCTCGGTGCAATCCTGGATCTGTAAAAATTTTAAGAGATATATTTGATGTAGTAAAAGAAGATGTAGATATTCTTATTGAATTAATTGGAGGAGTTGAAACTGCAAGAGACTTAATATCCGAAGCCCTTAATTCTGGAAAGCACGTTGTTACTGCGAATAAAGCAGTTATCTTTGAACATGGTGAAGAGCTCATAAAATTGGCAAGAAAAAATAATGTGAGATTATTGTTTGAATCAGCGGTCTGTGCTGGAACTCCAACAATTAAAATGCTGTCAAATGATTTAAGTGCCAACAAAATATCAAAAGTTGCAGGGATGCTCAACGGCACAACAAACTTCATTCTTAGTAATATGCAAGAGGGAGCTTCATATGCAGATGTTTTAAAAGAAGCTCAAGATAATGGCTATGCAGAGCCTGATCCAACCCTAGATGTTAATGGTACAGATGCGGCTCACAAAATCGGGATTCTTTCTGCTTTAGCTTTTAATACCGGTCTTCCTTCACCAGAGTTTTATATAGAGGGTATAGAAGAAATTAAATCTCAGGATTTTATATATGCTGAAGATTTTAACTTTACTATAAAGCATTTGGCAGTGGCAAAGCTATCAACTGGCGGAATTGAGCTTCGCAGTCATCCTGTAATGCTTGATATCAATTCAAGTTTGGCTGGATTGAAGGGAGTAAGAAATGGAATTCAATTTGATACAGATCTTTTAGGAGCATTTCATGTTGCAGGCTCTGGCGCTGGAAGAGAATCAACTGCATCCGGTTTAATTTCTGATTTACATGCATTATCTAAGTCTAACGAAGTCTCACCGATGAATTATCCTGATTTCTCAAACAAGCCCAATATCTTAAATTTCAATGATCTAACATTTAAGTTTTATGTATATTTAGAGGTTAAAGATGAACCCGGAGTCCTAGCCCTAATTAGTAAAACATTTGCTGATCACAATATAAGTTTTGATAAAGTCATTCAAAAAGATCAACTACAAAATGGCAGTGTGCCCTTAGTTATATTCACAGACCCAACAATTGAAAGCGAGATGCAAATTGCTTTAGAGGGTTTGGCAGATCATCCTGAAGTTTTAAATTCTAAAATTATCAGAATTGAGGACCTTTAATGCTTTTTCATTCAACTAGAGGAAAAGACAAGGATAGAGATTTTTCTTCGATACTAATGCAAGGCTTGGCTGACGACGGGGGTCTTTTTATGCCTAATTATTGGCCACAAGTAGATTTAAATGAAATAAAATCTAAACAATCCTTTGTTGAAGTAGCAAAATGTATAGTTCCATTGTTTACCTCCTCTTCATTTTCTCATCAAGAAACTTTAAATATCCTAGAATCAACTTGGCACGATTTTGAGCATAAAGATCTTGTTGGAATAAAAAATTTAAATCATGTTTCCGTCCTAGAGCTTTTTCATGGCCCTACAGCAGCATTCAAAGATTTTGGTCTTCAGTTAGCAGCAGCTTTTTTTAATAAGGTATTAGAATCAGAGGATAAAACTGCTATTGTTTTAGGCGCAACATCAGGTGACACAGGCTCTGCAGCAATTGATGCATGCAGAAACTATAATCGAATTAAGAGCTTTATTATGCTTCCGAATGGAAACATGTCAGAAGTTCAACAAAGACAAATGAGCACTATTAAGTCTCCAAATGTCTACGCCTTAAGAATCAATGGCACTTTTGATGATTGTCAAGATTTAGTAAAACTAGCTTTCAAAGAACGTGATTTTTTAAACAAAAATCAATATTTATTAGCTGTAAATTCAATTAATTGGACAAGAATTATTGGGCAAATTTGTTACTATTTTTATGCCTACAATCAATTGCATGAAAAAGGAAAGTTAAGTTTTTCAATTCCAACTGGAAATTTTGGCAATGTATTCGCTTGTTACTCTGCTCATAAAATGGGTTTGCCAATTAATAAAATTTCCGTAGCTGTTAACAATAATGATATTTTGCATCGTTTCTTCCAGAAAAATGATTATTCAAAACAATCAGTCCACGAAACGATATCCCCAAGCATGGATATAAGTGTGGCAAGTAATTTTGAAAGGTTAATTTATGATCTATTCCTAGATAGAGATGCATCTGTATGTGCTGAAATGTTTGATAATTTCCCAACCAGTCCAATTGATCTGAACATGTCAACATGGAAAAAGAAAGAAGGCCTTTTTTCATCAAGTAGGGTTAATGACAATGATACAACAGGCATGATTGAAAAAGTTCATCGTTCAAATGGCTATCTTCTAGATCCTCATACAGCTGTTGCAGCAGTTGAAGCTTTCAAGCTGAGTGATAAAAAAAATCATTATGTTTTATTGTCCACAGCACATCCCGCAAAATTTCCTAAAGTGTATGAAGAATTAAATATTGAAATAAAATCATCACCTGTTGCATTAAGAGATCTTTTTGAGAAAGACGAATATTTGCATACTTTTGATGCTGATTATAAAAAAATCACAAACTTCATAAAACTTAATAACTGAAACTTACACGTATGAATATACCCAAAATAGTTAAAACATCTCAAGCAGATTTAGAGAAAGTGAAGGGAGTTCTTACGCTAGGTTTTTCATCAGATGCCTTATTAAGGTGGGTCTTCCCTGATGCATCTCATTATCTTAAATGCTTTGATATTTGGATGGAAGAATTTTCAAAAGTAGCTTTTAAAAATAATATTGTTTTCTCAGAAGAAAATTTCTTTGGCTCATCTCTTTGGCATCCTCCTGGTGTTGAGTTTGATAGCTCAGTTTTGGCACCAACATTTGAGTATATCCCTGCTGAAAGAATAGAAGTTGTAATTAAATTTTTTGAAGAATTTGAAAAGTATCATCCAAATGATGCTTGGTATTTGCCATTTATTGCGGTTGACCCTTCTAAACAGAGACGAGGCATAGGATCTTTTTTGCTAAAAGAAGCGCTTCAAATGATTGACGAGAATGGCGATAGAGCCTATTTAGAGGCATCCAATGAAATGAATAAAGCATTGTATGAAAGACATGGTTTTGTAGAAATCGGAAGAGTGCAATTTGAGGACTCTCCACCTGCATTTCCTATGATCAGAGAATCAAGTAACTAATTATTCTTTCACAGGCCAAACAAAGAGATTAAAATAGAACTCATGGAAATAGGCGAACTAAAATCTATTCTTGCCAATCTTAGAGACCGCATGATTGATCTCCGGGGGCATCTTTGACGTTGCAAATAAAGAAAAATTATTAATTGATATTAATAGTAAATTATCTGATGAGTCTACTTGGTCTAATTTAGATCTATCTCAGTCACTCAACAAAGAAAAAGCAGATCTTGAAAAATTTTTAAATTCCTTTCTATCAGTTGATGAGTCAATAAATGATAATCTTGATTTATTAGAAATTGCCATAGAAGAATCTGATTCGGACTCTATAAGTGAGATAAATCAAGAAACTAATTCTTTAATTTCAAGTGTAGAAGATTTAGAGTTTAACAGGATGTTTTCCAATAAAATGGATCCTAATTCTGCATTTATTGATATTCAATCAGGTTCTGGGGGAACTGAAGCTCAAGATTGGGCTGATATGTTGCTAAGAATGTATACAAGATGGGCAGAAAAGCATGAATTTACCGTTTCCGTGATAGAGCATTCTCCTGGAGAAGTTGCTGGGATAAAATCAGCCTCGCTTTTGATAAAAGGCAGTTATGCTTATGGGTGGCTTAGAACAGAAACAGGAGTGCATAGATTGGTCAGAAAATCTCCCTTTGATTCTGGCAGCAGACGACATACATCATTTGCTTCTGTTTTCATTTCACCAGAAATTGATGAATCAATTGAAGTTGAATTGAATCCTGCTGACGTTAGGATTGATACATATAGAGCATCCGGAGCCGGAGGCCAGCATGTTAACAAAACAGATTCGGCAGTTCGCTTAACTCATGTTCCAACTGGCACGGTTGTTCAGTGTCAAAATGATAGATCTCAGCATAAAAATAAAGACAATGCATTCAAGCAACTTAAATCTAAGCTCTATGAGCTAGAATTACAAAAACAGAAAGATGAGCAACAATTATTAGAAGATAGCAAATCGGATATTGGTTGGGGAAGCCAAATTAGATCCTATGTTTTAGATCAATCTCGCATTAAAGACTTAAGAACAAACGTTGAAAGTGGTAATATTTCATCAATCCTAGATGGAGATATTGATATATTTATCAAAGCAAGTTTAACCCAGGGAGTATAAATGAGTGACTCAAATATTAGCAGTGAATCCTCTATCTTAGAGGAAAGGCGAAGGAAGCTTGAAGAGCTTAGGGAGCAAAACATTGCTTACATAAATAATTATATTCCGGCAAATTCTTCTAAGGATCTTCATGAGGCATATGGTAATCTAGACAAAGAGGACCTTGAATCTAAAAAAATTACTAACTTGTCATTGGCTGGAAGAATAGTATTAAAGCGAGTGATGGGCAACGCAAGTTTTGTAACCATAAGGGATGGATCTGGGGATATTCAGGCATACATAACTAAAAATAATATAAATCCTGACTTATATAAAAGTTTTAAAACCTGGGATCTTGGAGACATTATTGGTGTTGGAGGTAATTTATTTAAGACCAAAACACAGGAACTCACTATAGAGGCGCATTCAATTACTCTTATCACCAAAGCCTTGAGGCCTATGCCTGAAAAGCATAAAGGCCTGGCTGATATTGAAATTAAATATCGACAAAGATATTTGGACTTAATGAGTAGTCCTGAATCAAAAGAAGTATTTGAAAAAAGATCTAAAATTGTTTCCTCGGTTAGATCTTCTATGCTTGAAGATGGTTTTTTGGAAGTTGAAACTCCAATGATGCATTCAATACCTGGCGGTGCAGTTGCAAGACCTTTTGTCACTCAACATAATGCGCTCGATAGAAAACTTTTTTTAAGAATAGCTCCTGAACTGCATTTAAAAAGATTATTGATTGGTGGTTTTGAAAAAGTTTTTGAAATTAATAGAAGCTTTAGAAATGAGGGCTTATCAACAAGGCATAATCCAGAATTTACCATGTTAGAGTTTTATACAGCATTTGCTACATTCAACGGGACGTTAGAGTTTACAAAAAATATAATTCAAACTGCTTCTGAAGCTATTGGCAATAAAAATAACATTGAGTGGGATGGAGATAAAATAGACTTATCTAATTTCTCGATAAAAACTCTAAATGATTTAGTTTTGGAGTATAACTCTGAATTGAGTAAGGCTGATACAACTAACAAAGATAAACTAAGAACTTATGCAGAATCTATAAAGATTTCTGTGAAAGATCAATGGGGCGAGGGAAAAATTTTATTAGAAATTTTTGAGAAAACTGTAGAGGATAATCTAATTCAACCTACTTTTGTCATCGAGTACCCAGTTGAAGTCTCACCTTTGTCAAGAAGAAATAACGATAATCCATTAATTGCAGACAGATTTGAATTATTCATTGGAGGCAAAGAGATAGCCAATGGTTTTTGTGAGTTAAATGATCCTGATGATCAGGCTCAAAGATTCCGTGATCAGGTTAAAGCTAAGGCTAATGGTGATGATGAGGCAATGGGATTTGATGAGGATTATATTACAGCATTAGAGCACGGCATGCCTCCTGCAGTAGGAGTGGGTTTGGGTATAGATAGGCTGGTTATGATGTTAACTAATCAAAGTTCAATCAGGGATGTAATACTATTTCCCCAGCTAAAATCTTAAATAATTACCACCTATACTTTTCAAAATTTTCTGGATTGGCCCAACCTTCTGCATTATTCCAACCTCGCTTGCTGTTATAGGTTTTTAAATTGTAGGAATATATCTTTGCTGCGGTGATATCTGCATTATGAGTGAAGCCTAACTCTATAAAGTTTTGATTAGGAGTTGTATTTTTTTGAATAATTAATATTTTTTGAGCCAACACATTCTTAATTAAACCAATTTGTGTTTTGGATATTGGCATATCATCAAAAATAATGCATAAGTCATTAGGTTCAGCTGCATTATTATCAAGATGCTCAAGATTTAAAATAGATAAACTATCAAGGCTATCTTCACAAATTTCTGCGAAGGAACTTAAATCTTTTTGAGTGATTGCAAGAACGGTTTTTATTTCTTCACGATTGATAATTTCGTGAAGAAAATTATTTAAACCACTTTTACTCACTTATTTTAATAGATCTTCAACAGCAGATCTCTCTTCAATCAATTCGTTAGTTGAGATTTTTATTTTTTCTTTAGCAAAATCAGATAGGACAATATCTCTAACAATTTCTACACTGCCTTCTGATGTAGTCATCAGGGGCATTCCGCAAACAATTCCGTGAGGAAGATTATAGCTCCCATCTGTAATAACAGCGGCACTAAAACATTCTCCTGACTTTGTAGGATTTTCACATGCAATGACTGTATCTAATGCTGCTTTTGCTGCAGAGGTTGCGGAAGAAGCTCCTCGTGAATCAATTACAGCTTTACCTCTTTGCTGAACGATTGGTAGAAAATCATTGTTAACCCAATTCATGTCATCGATAAGATTTTTGCCTAATTCCCCATTTGAGATGATATTTTCAAAATCAGGGTACATAGTTGGACTATGATTACCCCAAATAATCATTTTACTGATATCTTCGATTCCTACATTAAGTTTCTTTGATAGCACAGACCTTGCTCTGCTTGAATCAAGCATTGTCATTGCCATCCATAGCTGAGAATCATTACCAGCTGCATGTCTTCCAATTAATGCATTAGTATTCGCAGGATTGCCTACTACTAAGATTTTGGCATCGGACTTTCCATATTTACCAATTGCTTGTCCTTGCCCAACAAATATCCCGCCGTTGATTTGAAGGAGGTCGGCTCGTTCTTCAATTTTCTTACCATTAAAAACAATTCCTCTTGGGATGCTTCCAACTAGGAGGAACCAATCAGCATCTTTAGCTGCTGACTCAAAATCAGATGTGAAATTCACATTTCCCATATTTGGAAAATTGGAGTCCTCAAGCTCCATTATCAGACCTTGTAATTTATCAACCACTTGGGGGATTTCAACTAGCTCTAAATCAACTATCTTATCTCCAAAGGTGTGTCCATCAACCAGTCTGGGAATAAGAGAGTAACTTATTTGACCCGCGGCTCCAGTAACAACTACCTTGATTCTCTCTTTCATAAAAATCCTTAAATTTTATTTGAAGCTATTATATTCCTAAACGTTAGATTAATACGCGGACCAATGATTTTTTGCGTCTTTTTTATTGAATGTTGCCAATTTTTTTGTGTTTCACCATCAATCATTATTAAACATCCATGTGTTTGAGGAATTGATATTATTTCTTTTGAAATTTTATTTCTGAAATATAAATTTCTTTCACTACCGAAAGAAATAGAGGCTATAGTTGGCTTTGGACCAAGCTCTTTTTCGTCATCTGAGTGCCATCCCATAGAGTCTTTGCCGTCGCGATAATAATTAGCAAGCACTGAATTAAAATCAATTTTTGTTTCTTGAAAGATCTTTTCTCGAATCATCATTAGTTCTTTATTCCAGTTTTGTCGGTTAAGCATTTTACCAGAATATTTATAATCACATCCCTCATCACCAATCCAGCATTGCAGTCTAGGTATCTTTAAATTTTTCCCAAACATTTTAATCATCATAGACTCCCACGGAAGATTTTTTATAAGCCTATTAAGGAATTCATTGGATTCATTTGAATCAAAAAAATTCTCTTCTACTCGAATTTTTAGATCGTTGTGAGCTACAATTTCATTGTTCATAAAAGAGTTAGTATAAATATGTTTTCATATATTCCAATCGTAAGATTTAATGACTAAGGTAGTAATTGTTGGAGGAGGGCACGCTGGCGCAAATACAGCCTTCGCTCTCAGAAAAGATGGGTTTGACGGAGATATTAATATCATATGTGATGAGAGTTATTTGCCTTATCACAGACCTCCATTATCTAAGGATTTTTTAAAGCAAAAGATTGAAGAAAACAAGCTTAGTTTTAAAAAAGCAGATTTTTATAATGACCAAAACATCTTAGTAAATCTTAATACAAGAGTTCATACCATCGATCTTGAATCTAATAAAGTATGCTCAGGTGATGCTTCATTTAATTTTGACTATCTAGTTTTTGCTACTGGTGCTTCTCCAAGATTGTTACCAATGAAAAATGCTCAGGCCAAAAATTTATTTTATTTAAGGCAGATATCAGATGTTTTATCTATGCAAAAAGTTATTGCTGCTGGCAAAAAAATAGTTTTAATTGGAGGTGGTTACATAGGTTTGGAGGTGGCATCTGCAATGATTGAGTTAGGATTAGATGTCACAATTTTGGAGTCAGAGGATAGAATTTTAAAAAGAGTCACAAGCCCCGAACTTTCCAAATTTTATCATGATTTTCATTCTAAAAAGGGTGTGAAAATTATCTGCAACACAAAATTGAATGAACTAATTGCAGACAATGAAAACATTAATACTGTATGTTTAGAATCAGGTGAAAAAATTAAAGCTGATATGATTTTAGTTGGAATTGGAGCAATTCCAAATGTTCAATTAGCAGAATCAATTGGTCTTGCTTGTGACAATGGCATTAAAACTGATCAGTTCTGTAGAACCTCTTCCCCAAACATTCTGGCAGTCGGCGATTGCACATCCTCATTTAACACCCTTTTAAATAAAGAGCTAAGATTAGAAAGTGTTCCCAATGCTCTTGCTCAATCAAAAGTGGCATCCTCCTCGATAGTTGGAAATGATCTTTTTAATAATGAGATGCCATGGTTTTGGTCTGATCAATATGATTTAAAACTACAAATGGCAGGCATATCGGGTGGTTATGATGAATGTCATATTCTAGGAGATATTTCCTCGGCAGAATTTATAGCTTGCTATGGAAAAGACGGATACTTGATTGCTATAGATAGTGTAAATAAATCCAAGCAATTTATGCTTTTCAAGAGAGCTCTTTCACATGGCTTTAAATTAGAGATGGAGCTTATAAAAAATGAAAATTTTCAACCTGAATCAATTTTTTCAGGCTCTAATTAGATAAAATAGATAGAACATATTGGGAGACAATTATGACAATTAGATTTGATGACAAGGTAGCGATTGTAACTGGTGCTGGTGGTGGCTTAGGAAAGCAGCACGCACTCGAATTTGCTAGAAGAGGAGCAAAGGTAGTTGTTAATGATCTTGGTGGAGCCGTTGATGGTTCTGGAGGAGCCAGCGATGCAGCAAATGCTGTGGTTGAGGAGATTAAAGCTGAAGGCGGTGAAGCAATATCGAATGGATCAAGCGTTGCGGACATAGCTGGAGTTTCAAAGATGATTGAAAAGACCATGGAGAAATGGGGTCGGATAGATATACTTGTAAATAATGCTGGAATCTTAAGAGATAAAAGTTTTCATAAGATTTCTATAGAAGAATTTGACCAGGTTATGGATGTACATTTCCAAGGAAGTTTTTATGCTTCACATGCAGTCTATCCGATAATGAGAGAGCAAAACTTCGGTAGAATTATTTTTACAACTTCATCTGGAGGTCTTTGCGGCAATTTTGGACAAGCAAATTATGGGGCAGCAAAAATGGGGATGATTGGCTTAATGAATTGTCTAAAAATAGAAGGTCAAAAATACAATGTCTTCTCGAGTGCTGTAGCTCCAGTTGCGTTATCAAGAATGACAGAATCTTTATTCCCTGAGGGTATTGGAGAGAGGTTTATGCCTGAATATGTTACTCCTGCTGTAATTTATCTTGCCAGTGACGAAAGTGAAAATGGGGCTATTATTGGTGCAGGCGCAGGTGTTTTTACAAGGTTCAGAATTTTGGAGACAATGGGCCTAGCTTTGGGTACTGGCGAGGAAATGACACCAGAAAATATAGCTGCTGGCTGGGATTCAGTTTCTGATATGGATGATGCAAGAGAATTATTTAGCGGTCCTGAACAAACCATTAAAATTCTTGAAAAGGCAGATAAATCTTAGGCTGAGAAACTTGATCTTTCAGACATTAATTTAGAATGCCTTTTTATTTCCGGATAATCCTCTAAAGTTAATCGATTCAAACCAATAAAGAAATCAGTGGTTGTTATCATCTGAATGTCTGCAAAAGTGAATCTGTCGCCCGCAACAAATTCCGCTTCTGCAAGCGCTGCATCAAAGTATTTGAGTGACTTTATCCCGATAGTCTTTTGAGTTTCTCCATAGTCTTTATTTTGTATTTCCATTTCAGACATTCCTGGGTGAAGATGCCTAAATGCCATTGCCAAAGGTATCATCAACTCGTTATAGATTCGAGCTTGCCACATTTCAATTGAGGCAATTTCTATGGGATTTTCTCCAAATAGATTGGGCTCTGGGTACAATGATTCAAGATATCGGCATATAGCTGTTGATTCCATAATCACAGTCCCATCTTCTAGCTCCAGAGCTGGGATCCTAGAGTTTGGTGCAATTGCTCTATATTCAGGAGATTTATGTTCACCTGACATTAAATCTATATTGATAATCTCAATATCAGATATGTTTTTCTCTGCTATAAACATTCTTACTTTTCTGGGGCTATTTGCCATTTCATTGTTATATAACTTCATACCTTTTTATCTCCAACTTTTTTATTATTCAATAGCCATGCTGTAAAAAATTCTCAATCAAGATGAATTCACTTTTGCTAATTTTAGGTTATTTTTTTCTGCTATCTTCCAGTCTTTAGGTAATTTACGTGCAACTATTAAAAAACTAATTATTGATGGAATAAAAACACACGAAACCACGGTCATGGCATACCTCATTGAATCGAGCTCTCCGCTATTAGTTTTAAAAAAGTCAATCAACCAACCAGACAGAGTTGGACCGAGACCTAAACCAATCATGTTTAAAATAAAAAAGAATAGTGCTGTAGACATTGCTCGCATATGTATTGGAGCAAGAGTTTGTGCAATTGCGAAACAGGGCCCAAGATAAATCCCCATAAAAACTAAGAATAATGATGTAAAAATAAGGTTTATTTCTACTGATGGTGCCCACCAAGCTGTAATTCCTATTGGCAAACAAAGTGCAATAGATATTGCCGGCAGCCATCCATACGCCCTAATATCTTTTTTGCCCCAATTATCTGCAAGCCTTGCTCCAAAAAAAGCTCCACCTGCATAAGTAATACCATTAATTACGCCAAGAATAATTACAAGCGTTTTAAAATCAAAGCTAGGATCTAAGGTGACCAGAAATTTAGTATGAAAAGCTGATTTTGAGTAGGAAACAAAAGATCCGAAAGCGATGCCAAAACACATTGCCCACCAAGCGGGTATTTTCAGAAGAGTTTTTAGAGATTCTATGAATGGTGGCTTAATAATTTGTTTTGTTTCATCAAATTCCATTGCACCTCGAACAGGTTCAGGGATTGTCAGTTTCACAACTACTGCTAGAAGAATACCTGTTATCCCAAGAAAAATAAAAATTTGTCTCCAGTTTACCTCTTCATCCGTTGCTCCTATTAAAGAGGCAGTGACAAAATATGCTGCCATAATTCCTAGCGGAATCCCCATAGAGTAGACACCCAATGCGCTAGCACGCTCTTCTTTAGAATACATGTCTGAGATGATTGAGTGAGAAGGAGGGCTGCCACCAGCCTCCCCAATGCCAACTCCCATCCTTGCAAGACCTATTTGGGTAAAATTAGTAGCTAGGCCAGTTAGTGCAGTAAAGCCACTCCAGGTTGCTAATGCTATGGACAGGATATTAACTCTGTTATACCTATCGGCTAACCATGCTATGGGGATAGCAACAGTTGTATAAAAAATCGCAAATGCTAATCCAATCAGCAAGCCCAGTTCTGTATTTGTAAGATTTAGATCCTCTTGAATAAAAGGAGCTAAAATTCCTACGATTTGGCGATCGATGAAATTAAATCCATAGACAATCGTAAGCAGTATTAAAACAAAGTTACGATAGCCTTTGTTAGGCTGAATATTTTCAGTCACAAGAATACCCCTAGTTATAGATACTTAATTATAGCCTAGAGATTAAATTTTCTTATACTATTCCCAGTTAAGAGCCCCGCCAGTTTGATACTCGATAACCCTAGTTTCAAAGAAATTCTTTTCTTTTCTAAGATCCATGATTTCCGACATCCAAGGAAATGGATTAGTTGCTCCTTTAAACTCTTCCTCAAGGCCAATTTGTGTCAGTCGTCTGTTGGCAATGAATTGAAGATATTCTTCCATCATAGAAGCATTCATTCCAAGCACGCCTCTTGGCATAGTATCTCTTGCATACATGATTTCAAGCTCCGTGCCCTCAAGAATCATTTGAGCCGCTTCATTTTTCATCTGCTCATCCCATAAATGGGGATTTTCAATTTTTATTTGATTAATAACATCAATTCCAAAGTTAACATGCATAGACTCATCTCTTAGGATGTATTGGAATTGTTCAGCTGTACCTGTCATCTTATTTCGTCTACCCATTGATAGGATTTGGGTAAATCCACAGTAGAAGAAAATTCCCTCCAGCACACAGTAAAAGGCGATCAGATTTCTCAGTAACTGCTTATCTGTTTCTTCTGTTCCTGTTTGGAAGGTTGGATCTGAGATTTGTTGCGTATATTTCAAACCCCAAGCTGCCTTTTTTGCAACACTTGGTATTTCTCTATACATATTAAATATTTCACCTTCATCCATACCTAAAGATTCTATACAGTATTGATAAGCATGAGTATGTATTGCCTCTTCAAGACTTTGTCTGAGAATATACTGCCTGCACTCAGGATTAGTGACCAGTCTGTAGAGAGCAAGTACCAAGTTATTTGCAACCAAAGAGTCCGCAGTTGAAAAGAACCCAAGATTTCTTTTTATAATGGTTCTTTCATCCTCAGTTAAACCATCTTCAGATTTCCAAAGAGCAATATCTGCTGTCATATTTACCTCTTGAGGCATCCAATGATTAGCGCTACCATCGAGGTATTTTTGCCATGCCCAATCATATTTAAATGGGACTAACTGATTCAAATCAGCTTTGCAATTAATCATAGCTTTATCATCCACCTGAACTCTTCCAGCTGTGCCTTGCATTTCATCGAGTTCTTTAATTCCTTCTGATTCATCAAAGTTTTCTATAGCTTTTCTTGCAATTTCAGCTCGAGAGCCTTCTTCAATAGATACTGGTTCAGCAGCTTTTTGCATGGGCACTTCTTTTGCTATCTGTGAGGCTTCACTTACTGCCTTTGGGACAGTGTTTTTAATTGCTGGGGCTACTTGAGCTTCTTCGTTATTATATTCATCCCAATTTAACATTTTCTTCTCCTTTCTAATTAATTATTGACAAGCTTCACAGTCAGGGTCATCTAACGAACATGCCTCTGGTACTGGCGCTGGTGCACCAAGTTTGTGATGAGCTTCTGGGGCTGTTTCAGCCTGTGCACTTACAGCGTTTAAGCTGCCTTGGTTAATAGTAGATTTTTCAGTTGTTGTCGCAGCTATAGATCTTAAATAATAGGTAGTTTTTAATCCTGAATACCAAGCCATTCTATAAGTCAGATCAAGTTTTTTTCCGTTAGCATTTCCAATATATAGATTAAGTGATTGGGCCTGGTCGATCCATTTCTGCCTTCTGCTCGCTGACTCAACAATGTATTTCGGCTCCACTTCAAATGCTGTTGAAAAAAGTTTTTTAATATCATCAGGAATTCTGGATATTTCGCTTAAGCTACCCTCAAAGTACTTAAGGTCATTAATCATGACGTCATCCCACAAGTCCAATGCCTTTAATTTCTTCACTAGATGAGGATTAACAATTGTGAACTCGCCTGACAAATTGGATTTCACATATAAATTTTGGTAAGTTGGCTCAATAGACTGAGTCACTCCTGTGATATTAGAAATTGTTGCAGTAGGCGCTATAGCCATGACATTTGAATTTCTCATGCCATCTTTTTTTACTTTTGCTTTTAATTTGTCCCAGTCTAGGGTTTCAGATTTATCAACTTTTATATACTCGCTGCCTCTGTTTTTTTCTAAAATATCGATTGAGTCTTTTGGAAATACTCCCTGGCTCCAGAGAGAGCCTTCATAAGAAGGGTATGTGCCCCTTTCTTTTGCTAACTCACTAGATGCATGAATTGCATAGTAGCTTATTACTTCCATGCTTCGGTCTGCAAATTCAATGGCTGCATCGGAGCAATAAGGAGCGTCCTGCATGTACAAGGCGTCTTGGAATCCCATAAGACCCATGCCAACTGGACGATGCTTTAAGTTTGAATTCTTTGCTGTATCTACAGAGTAGTAATTAATGTCAATTACGTTATCAAGCATCCTTAAAGCGGTTGTAACAGTTTGTTTTATTTTTTCTTGATCTAGTGCACCATCTTTCATGTGTTGTGGAAGATTGACTGAGCCTAGATTACACACTGCTATTTCATCATTGCTTGTGTTTAGAGTTATTTCAGTGCACAGATTCGATGAATGTATCACACCAATGTGCTGCTGGGGAGAACGCAAATTACATGAGTCTTTAAAAGTAATCCAAGGGTGACCAGTTTCAAACAGCATAGTAAGCATTTTTCTCCATAGGTCTTTTGCAGGAATTGTTTTATGTTGATCCATTTTCCCCTCAGCTGCTAAAGCTTCATATTCTTCATATTTTTTTTCAAACGCAAGACCAGTAAGATCATGTAGATCAGGCGTTTCGCCTGGAGAAAACAAAGTCCAGTTAGCATCGGATTCAACCCTTTTCATAAATAGATCAGGGACCCAGTTTGCAGTATTCATATCATGGGTTCTTCTTCTATCGTCACCGGTATTTTTTCTAAGATCTAGAAATTCTTCAATGTCTAAATGCCATGTCTCAAGATAAGCGCACATTGCTCCTTTTCTCTTACCGCCTTGATTGACAGCAACCGCAGTATCATTTGCAACTTTCAAGAAAGGAACTACACCCTGGCTTTTTCCATTCGTTCCTTTGATGTAAGAACCTAATGCTCTTACTGACGACCAATCATTTCCAAGTCCTCCTGCCCACTTGGAAAGCAAAGCGTTGTCTTTCATCGCACCAAAAATTCCGTCTAGATCATCTGGAATGGTTGTTAAATAGCATGATGACAATTGAGGACGCAACGTACCAGAATTAAATAGAGTAGGGGTTGAACTCATATAGTCAAAGCTTGACAGTAATTTGTAGAACTCAATAGCCCGTTCTTCTTTTTTATCTTCCTCCATTGCAAGACCCATAGCAACTCGCATAAAGAAGATTTGCGGTAGTTCGTATCTTGTATCCTGATAATGAATAAAGTATCTGTCATAAAGAGTTTGCAGGCCTAAGTAGGTGAATTGATAGTCTCTATCATGATCAATGGCTTTACCAAGTTTCTTAAGATCAAATTTTTGGAGTTTAGGATCAAGCATTTGAAGTTCAATGCCTTTATCAATATAGGCTTGGAATGCTTTTGGATAATATTTCTCCATTTCTGGGTGTGAGCTCTCTTCTGCAATATTTAAAAATGTTAACGCTTCACTTCTTAACTCATCTAAAAGGATTCTAGCTGTAACAAAACTATAATTTGGCTCTTGTTCAACTTTCGTCCTTGCTGACATTACAAGAGACGATTTCATGTCACTGACAGAAACTCCGTCATAAAGATTCTTTATGGACTCTTCAAGAATCAAGTCTGCACTAACATCCTCCAATCCATCGCATGCATGATTTACAACAGCTGCTAGTCTATTAATGTCTAGAGGAACCAGAGTTCCGTCTCTTTTTGTTACTGATATTTCTGGAGCATTTATATTTGTTTCTTGAGGGACTTCTTTTGTTCTTTCGGTAGCTCTTTCCTCTCTGTAAAGAATATATTTTCTTGCAACTACATATTCCTCGTTGCGCATAAGTTGAAGCTCCACTTGATCTTGTATCTCTTCGATATGAAGAGTGCCACCTGATGGCATTCTTCTTTTAAAAACTTCTTCAACATCCGCCGAAATTTCTTTAACTTTTATGTGTATCCTCTCGCTTGCAGCTGCATTACCCGACTCATTTGCAAGGAAGGCTTTAGTGACAGCAACTTTAATTTTATCCTCTTCGAATGGAACCACCTTTCCATTTCTTTTTATGACCCTCATTTTTCCTGGAGCCGTTATATTTATTTCGTCTGATGCCAGCGCCCCCGCAGCTCCTTGAACAGCAACCTCTTGAGTTTTATTTAACTCTTGTATTGTCATTTTACTTCCTCTAAATTTTTCTTTCGTTGGTAAATCTTTACAAGATTTATCAATGTGTGGGGTTAAAATGTCTTTTTTGATATATTTTTAACCAAGGACAATGTTCTTACATTGTGAATAAATAATCAAGTAAAAAACACAATATATTGTGAATTCTTTTAATTTTTACACAATATGCTGTATAAATGATGTTTGTTGATTGTTGGAAAAAAGTTAGTAAATTGTGGATAAATTTGTAATAAGGGAGTCAATATGTCGATATTAGTTGCTATTGATCAAGGAACAACAAGCACCAGAACTGTTGCTTTTGATCGTGATTTAAACGTAGTGCATTCTGAACAAAAGGAGTATTTGTTAAAGTATCCAAAAGATGGCTGGGTCGAAATCGAGCCTGACGTGCTGATGGCTTCAGTTAATAATACTCTTGATCTAGTGCTCGAAGCTAGTGGGGATATTATCGCTCTTGGAATTACCAATCAAAGAGAAACAACTTTGGTTTGGGATGCATCGAATGGAAAACCTATATATAACGCAATCGTTTGGCAGGATCGTAGGACCGCTGAAGACTGTATGAGATTAAAAAATGACGGATATGAGGAAATAATAAAAAATAAGACAGGTCTCTTGCTTGATCCATATTTTTCAGCAACAAAAATTTCTTGGATTTTAAATAACGTTGATGGGGCAAAAAAGAAGGCTAAAAATGGAGAGTTAAGATTTGGAACAGTCGATACCTATTTGTTGTGGCAATTGTCAGAGGGAGCAATATACAAAACCGATGTAACAAATGCATCTAGAACTAACTTATTTAATATTCATTCCAAAGCTTGGGATCAAGAACTACTCGATATTTTTAATATTCCGCCCTCACTTCTTCCAGAAGTCCATGCATCTGACGCTGTTTTTGGAGAGATCACTAGACAGAATAGAACAATAAAGATTACAGGTGTTATTGGAGACCAGCAAAGTGCTTTGGTTGGACAAAGATGTTTTGAGACGGGCCAAATGAAAGCAACTTTCGGAACCGGCTGTTTTTTAATGGTTAACACCGGTGATCAATCTATCCCATCAACCTCGGGTTTGCTAAGTACATTGGGATATGGCATTTCTAATCAGATCCCTTTTGCTTTAGAGGGAAGCATATTCTCAGCCGGAACTATTATTCAATGGTTAAGAGATGAAATGAAATTTTTTCCAGATTCATCAAAAAGTATTGATTTTTTAAGCACAACAGGAAACTCAAAAGATATTTATTTCATACCAGGCTTTACAGGGATTGGAGCTCCACATTGGAATTCTGAGATCAGAGCGGCACTCTATGGAATAACTAGGGATACATCACAAAAAGACATTACTACGGCAGCTTTTAAAGCTCTAATCTATCAGGTAATTGATATTAAAGACGCGCTTGCAGAGGACGGTATTGAAATTAAAAACTTATCTATTGACGGTGGAATGGCTTCAAATAAAATGTTTTGTCAGCTGCTTTCAGATTATCTTTGTCAAGAAGTAAATGTTCCATCTAGCCTAGAATCAACTGCAGTTGGGGCAGCAATTACTGCTGGATTAGGGGCAAATTATTTTTCTTTCAAAGAACTGCAAGGAGGCGAGAGAAGTTCTGT
>CACBPT010000013.1 GCA_902541245.1 uncultured SAR86 cluster bacterium
CCTGTAATAATTATAGATTTGAATGCACTCCACCAAGATTTATGATAAGCATGTTCTTGGTACGTAAAATTTGCTCCATAGGATTCTTGTCTTAAGCTTAGTAATGCTTCGGTGCGTCTAACTACTCTGGTATTGGCATTTGCCATAATAAATGGCCCCGACCAAGCATTAATTTCTTGCTTCTTTGCAATTCCAACTTTATCGCTACTTAAGTCTAGTTGCTCTTGAGAATATGAATCTTTTGGGTTTAATAAAAACGGATCTAGTAAATCATTACCAAGATCCAGGTCGCCCATAGAAAACATGGTTTCAAGAGTGCCCCCTGAAGCTCCCCCTTTCCATGAGTGAAATGATTCAATTCTTTTAATGGGCTTATTTAGAGCTTTTGCTGTATAAAAGACTCCTAAATCTGATGGGATGGAATCATAGCCACAAGAAGGAATAATTCTGATGCCTTTTGCAGATGCTTCTTCATGATGTGTGGCAATAATTCCTTTTACCCAGAAATTTTCGCCTGTTATATCTACATAATGTGAACTGTTCTTGACACAAGATGCGACAAGTTTAGAGCCATATCTATGAAATGGTCCCGTGGTAGATAACATGACCTTTGCCCTTGAGGTAAGCGCATCTAATTCTGCTTCGTTATCTGAATCAGCAATCAAAATCTCAACATCAACAGAATTATCTTCAGCTACTTGTTGAAGTTTCTTTTTATCTCTCCCTGCAATTGCCCATTTCACAGATGTATTAAGTGACTTAAAATATTTCACACAGAGCTGACCCGTAAATCCGGTTGCTCCATATATAATAATATCTATATCCTTTTGCATATTTCTTTAAGTTTCGTATATATAATTTAAAAATAATAAAGGAAGTTAATCTATAGTAAAGCATGCGAATTTTAGCAATCGGCGGATCAGGAAGTATGGCTCGTTATGCTATGAGAGCAACTCAGAATTTCAGCGCTGTAGACGAAATTGTAATAGCAGATATTAATAAGGAGACTGCAAATTCATTTGCATCCACTTTAAATAATAAAGTAAGCGCCATTCAACTCGATGTAACAGATAGCAAAGCTCTTAAAAATTCAATGAAAGGTGTTGATACTGTGGTTAATACCTGTGGTCCATTTTTTAAATTTGGAACACCCATCTTAAACACAGCTATTTCCTCAGGATGTAACTATGTAGATATTTGTGATGACTGGGAGCCAACGCTTGATATGCTAAACCTCGACTCTGCAGCAAAATCAGCTGGGATATCTGCCACCATTGGTCTTGGAGCTAGTCCAGGGTTAACTAACCTGATGGCATTGATTGCTATTCGTGAATTAGACAGCGTTAGTAAGGTCTTCACTGGATGGGATGCCGGAGGAACATCAATAGATGAGACCGCAAAAAAACAATCTGTGAATGCGGCAATGATGCATGCAGTAGAACAAATCACAGGTAAAGTAAAAATATATCAAGATAGCACTTATAAAATGGTTAAGCCTCTCAAAAGTATAGATGTAAATTATCCAGGTCTAACAACCTTTACTGGGAATATAATTGGCCATCCCGAAGCATTAACCTTTCCGCATTATTTTAAAGATCTCAAAGATTCAATTAATCTTGCTCATGGAGGAAGCGTTGGCTCATTTGTCTTAAAGGCTATTGCAGAGCTTGTTAATGTTGGTTTGCTTAGTAAAAATAAAGCAGCTAATGTATTTGCATGGTTGGAAAATCAAGGATCCTCTGAAAGAAATTTATCTTCCAACTATCTTCCTGTAATTTATGGTTATGCAAACGGTCTAAAAAATGGAGATTCTGCAAGTGTAGGAGTCTGTCTATCAAATGAGCAAAAAAATTCAGCATCAACTAATAATTATGATGCAATTGGCATGGGAGAAATTACAGGGATTCCATTAGCCTGTGGAATAAAAATGCTAGCTGAAGGAAAAATAAATAAATCAGGAGTTTTTTCACCTGAAGCAGGTCATATTGATCCACATGATTTTATTACTGATGTATTAGATGAACTATCAAAAGCTATAAATAAACCACTAGGTAATTTTGAGGAAAATATCAGAATTAATAGATCATGGGAGTAACGAAAATCCTGATTAATTTTTACATTTCAAGTAAAAAAAGAGCTTTAAATACTCAAAAAATTTAAATTAATTATGTAAAAAAATTGCTTATTTTTTATACATAAATTGAGAAATTTTTCGATAGACAGACATATATACAGAGTTTATATTGTAGCTATATTCTAGGATACGAAAAATTATAACGAGATATTATGGAATCTTCTAAATTTCCTAAAGATGCTGAAGTAGTAATCGTAGGAGTTGGTGGCATAGTCGGATCTATGTTGGCATATTGGCTGACAGAATTAGGTCAAAAAAATATTGTTGGATTAGAAAAATCAACAATCATTCCTTCTGATATTGCTTCCACTGCACATGCTTCAGATTTTGTATACAACACTACCCACGATAAGTTGGGTTGTTGGACAACAAACTTTAGTAGAAAGTTCTACGAAGACAATGGCTTTTTTTTAAAAAAAGGTGGTCTTGAAATCTGCCGAAAAGGTGATGAAGCAAGATGGGAAGAACTTAAACGAAAAGTTGCATCAGGAAAAGCATTTGGTACAAATGTTAAATTAATATCAGCAGCCGAAACAGTTGAAAAGTTTTCCTTACTTGAAGAAGACTCTTTGATTGGCGCTATGTGGGATCCAGATGCAGGTTTGGTAGTTCCTCGATCACAAGAAGTAGTCAACTTTGCTGTAGAAACTGCTAAAGAAAAAGGTGCGCTTAAAACATTTACAAATACACCAGCCACAGACTTTGAAATAAAAAATGGCAAAATTGTTGCTGTTAAAACCGATAGAGGGACAATCAAAACTAATAAAGTTGTTATTGCCTCAGGAATCTGGGGACCTTTAATGGGTGATATGGCTGGAGTGGGAGTTCCATTAATGCCTCTGGAACATCCACTGTTATTTTTTGGACCGTATGAAGAGATTCAAGATACGGAAGAAATGCTTGTTTATCCTCTGCTCAGAGATCAGGGTAATTCAGCTTATGTTAGAGATACCGGAAAATTTCATGGTGGCATGCTCGAATGGGGATTTTATGAGGATAAAAATCCTCGGTTAGTTGATCCCGCAGATATAGGAAATCCTGACAAAACTATGTTGTCTGATTCTATGAGATATTTAGAACTTGAAGAAATCGCGGAGCCTCTTGAAAGAGCTTTTGAAACAACTCCAATACTCAGTGAATTAGGCTGGGATGAAAAAAGTTCATTTAATGGACTTCTATCTGTGACAGCTGACGCGGGCTCTTTAATTGGTGAAAGTCCTGAGGTTAGAGGATTTTGGTTATGTGAAGCTGTTTGGGTTAAAGATGGGCCTGGTTGCGCCAGACTATGTGCTGAAGCCATGGTCAATGGAAAAACTCAAGTAGACATGCATTCTTTCGATATATCAAGATTCTATCCGCATCAAAAAGAGAAAGAATTTGTTAAAACAAGAGCATTTGAGAACTCTCAAACTATTTATACACCTGCTGTTCATCCTAGAGAACCATATATTACTCAAAGAGAAATGTTTGTAAGCCCATTCTATGAAAGAGAAAAAGAGCTTGGTGGTCATTTTGAAAATGAGGTTGGAGGTTGGGAAAGAGCGCTTGCTTATTCAACCAACAGGGAAAAACTTGAACAATTTATAAAAGATGTACCAATAAGAGAAAACGAATGGGATACTCGTCATGTGCCCTATGATGTTGCTAATGCTGAGCATCTGGCCATGAGTGATTCTGTGGGCATGATTAACCTATCTCACTTCCCCATTATGGATATAAAAGGTCCTGATGCTGAGTGCATGTTGGAATACCTATCAGTAGCAAAAGTTGGAGGCAATACTCCTGAAGGGAAGGTTATCTATACGAACTTTCTTGATGAAGATGGTGGAGTGCATGCTGATCTAACCATTTCTCGTTTAGGGAATGATAGTTATAGAGTTGTGACTGGTGGTGCTGATGGGAATCGTGATTGGGTAATGCTGCGTAATTACAGAGATGATAATGGATTAAACGCAGACATAAATATTAGAACTCATGATATTGCAACTCTAGGTTTATGGGGACCTAAAGCAGTAAATGCATTAAGTAATTTTATAGATCCGAATAAAATTGATATTAAAAATTTTCCTTTCGTCACCTCAAAAAATTTAACTCTTAATTTAGCTGGTGGTAAAAAAGTTGATGTTTGGGCAGCTAGAATTTCATATGTTGGTGAGAGTGGATGGGAAATATACTTTAACAATGATAAAGATGATGGTTTGGCATTATATGATTCACTTCTTGAAGTCGGAGTGGTGCCAGTCGGAATAGAAACATATGCAAATAGCAGACGTCTTGAAAAAAGCTTTAGACTTCAAGGTGCTGATCTTGAAACAGAATACACTGCCATTGAAGCAGCAATCCAAAGACCCCTTGTAAAAGAAGCAGATTTTCACGGTAAGGCTGCTCACTTGTCTCATCGCGAAAACGAACCATGCGCTATTCTATGCACCATGACATTAGATGATTTAAATGTTTCAGGTGTTCCAAGATATCCAGTTGGCATCTCTCCAATTATCGATCCAGCAACAGGAGAAGTACCTATCGATAGTAAAGGTAGAAGGTCTTACACAACTGGAATGTCTTATTGTCCATCGATAAAAAAATTTGTTGTAATGGGGTATTTACCTAATAACATTGCCGAAGTTGGTAAATCACTATCAATGGAATATTTTAATGAAAACGGCGATGGAATATATCCAATGACTGTGCAAATAGTTGGCAAGGGTTCTCTATATGATCCAAAAAATCAGAGAGTTCGTGCATAAATAATTTACAATATAATATTCATTTATAGGGGGAAGCAAAATGAAACATCCAAACCATCCAAGCATTGATCAAAGCGATCGAGTGGTACCAATAAATCTTAGGCAGAGTGGAAGAACGCCTACTGAACTATTGATTTCTACTCGTGTAAGAAAATCACCCTTTTGGCATTTATCCCATGAGGCTGGATGCTGGAGAGCAACTGTTTATAATCGTATTTATCATCCTCGAGGATATGTCAGGCCTGAAGACGGCGGAGCAATGGTCGAATATGACGCGCTGGTAAACAGAGTTACTATGTGGAATGTTGCAGTTGAAAGGCAAATTAGAGTTAAGGGTCCGGATGCTGAGGCATTTACTGACTTCGTAATTACCAGAGATGCAACAAAAATAGTTCCTGGCAATGGAAAATATGCAATTTTGTGTAATGAGAAAGGTGGAATTTTAAATGATCCAGTCCTGCTGAGATTATCTGAAGACGAATTTTGGTTTTCTCTTTCTGACAGTGACTTATTATTTTGGTTGCAAGGGGTAAATGTTACAAAAAAATATGATGTTGAGATTGATGAAATTGATGTGTGTCCTCTTCAAATTCAAGGTCCTCTTTCTGAGGATCTTATGGCAAAACTAGCAGGCGAAAAACTTAGAGATGTTCCATATTATGGCCTGATGGAGACCAAAATAGGGGGTGCGGATGTTGTAATAAGTCAAACTGGTTTTACTGGGGAGAAAGGATATGAAATATATGTTCGAGATTCCCATGAAAATGCTGAAACTGTTTGGAATGGAGTTCTTGAAGCTGGAGAAGAATTTGGCTTAATGGTAATTGCACCAGCTCATCATCGACGAATTCAGGCAGGTATTTTGTCATGGGGCCAAGACTTAGATCATGAAACATCTCCATTCCAAGTTAATCTCAGCTATCAGGTGCCTAGAAATAAAAAAGCTGACTATATTGGTAAAAAAGAACTTGAACGTCAGCGTGATGTAATTGATGCCGGAGATTTTCCATTTAAGATGAGAATGGTTGGGATGATTTTTGGCGGGAAAAATATCACAGACTATGCTCCGGACTTCTGGATCGTAGCTGACCAAGACGGAAATGATATGGGTTATGTTACATCTCCATGGTGGTCGCCAGAATTAGAAACTAATGTTGCGCTTGGATGGGTACCATGGAACTCATCAGAAATTGGAACAAAATTGCAGGTAAGACTGCCTGACGAATATTCTGAAGAGTCTGGTGTCGCGGCTCAAGGTGAAATTGTTGATGTGCCATTCAGAGAGTCTGTTAATCCTAATAAAAGGGAAGTTCAAAAATCTAAGGGGTTAGATTACGCTGATTAGAGACTATCATTAATGTGGGAATTATGGAAAATGGCACTTGGTTCTTTTAGTGATGAAAAGATCAAAGATCATAATAATAAAATTGCATTAATAAGAACTGTGATTGTCTTAATTAATGTGATGTGCATTTTTTATAATCGGAAATATTATAAAAAATTGGAAGTTTAATTAGTTTTTTCTTGCTCTCTTTAACCAAGGAATATCTACTACTTTTGCTTTAAGATCCTCATCAGGCGCAGAAATTACTATTTCTTGGCCGACTTTTGCATACTTGATATCTAAAAATACATAGGAAAGATTTTTCTCTAGCCTTGGTGAATACGTCATGGTGTTCATAGAACCAATAATCTCTCCATCAACTAAAACAGGGAAATGTTCCTGATTTGAATAATTTATTGGATCGCCCCCAATTTCAGCTCCCATTAATTTTCTTGATGGGCCCTTGAATTTAATTTCTCGAAGTGCCTCTTTGCCAATAAAATCATCTTCTTGATTAAGATCGATCATCCACTCTAAACCAACCTCAAAAGGATTATTTGATCTATCAAAATCACCTCCATAGCTCAATATACCTCCTTCCAGTCGAAGAATAATGTTTGGGCCTCCAGGTGAAATATTTAGATCCTTGCCTGCTTCCCATAAAATCTCCCATAACTCGTCACCCTTGGAATGATCCTGAAGAAAGAGTTCATAACAGAGTTCTCTGCTATATCCCATTCTAGCAATTACCATAGGAATGCCCTTATGATTCACTTCTTTAAATTTATAGAATCCAAGATCATCAATCCAATCTCCAAATACTTTAGACATTAATTTTGCTGAATTTGGTCCTTGAACTTGCAATGGAGAAACATCGGGCTCATCAACAACTACATCAAACTTATATCCCGCAGCTAAAGCTTGGGCCCATAATAGTGAGTCTCCATCAGCAATTGAAAACCAGTAGCAATCCTCACTTATCTTTAGCATAACTGGATCATTCAAAAATCCACCATTGAAATCTAAAAATGGAGCATACATTGCTTGACCAACAGCACATTTTTTAATATCTCTAGGAGTCAAAAATTGTGAAAGTGCCTCCGCATCAGGTCCTTTAATCTGGATTTGTCTCTCAACTCCAACATCCCATAATTGAACACCATTTAGCACATTGTTGTAATCCTCAATAACCCCTTCATAGCTAATTGGCAAATACATGTGGTTATATATAGTGAAGGCGCTAGCGCCATGCTTTATTGTTGAAAGAAAGAATGGTGACTTTCTTACTCTTGGATTAAAAACTAGTTGTGAAGTCTTGAACATACGAGCATGCTATCACGGTTTTTTTAGATAGAATAGTCACTTTTTTCAATGAAAAAAAAGCTATTTTTGAAAGATTTTAGTTACTATATTCCTTTGCCCACTCAGCAGCTATTTTGATTCCACCCAAAGGAAAAAAATGAACTTGTTCGATATTAAAAGAAGGATCTTGAGATTTATACTCCGCTAAATCATTTAATATTTGAGTTGGTTTGTAAGGCAGCAAAAGCTTTGTAATGTCTCTTGCACGTTTTGTAAGAACCTTCATAGATGCGCCTACTCCACATTCAATTGAAAATTTAATTAATGTTTGAAGTTTTGCAGGTCCTGCAATACCAATATGGATGGGTATATCAATTCCATTGCTTTTAATATTATCTGCCCACTTTTTTACAACAGTTGCATCGAAACAAAACTGAGTAGTTATGGCCATAGAAGCATCTGTTCTATTTGAATATTCCTGTTTCCAAGAGAGTGCTTCTGAGACATTGGTTTCACCTCCGTCTGGATCTATATCTTTGTTACCTTCTGGATGACCAGCAATATGCAATCTTTTAAAACCGGCTTGGTCAAATTTGCCTGATTCAATTAATTCAATCGAGGATTCAAAATCTCCCAATGGTTTTGATCGTCCGCCAGCTAATAAAAGCGCTTCATCAACTCCAGCCTCATTTTTATACATAGAGATCCAATTGTTTAATATGGCCTCATTTTTGATAGCTCTTGCAGGAAAATGGGGCATAGCGTGAAAACCCTCATCATTAAGTCTTTTTGCAGTATTAACCATTGCTTGAATATCTTCATTTTCAATATGAGCAATATAGACTCTCGTATTTTGAGGCAGAACATCTTTGAAAGATTCAATATTTGCAGCAGACCTTGGAGTCACTTCAATTGAGAAGCCCTCTGTGAGTTTTTGATTAAATGTATTTAACTTTTGATCCATGATTGTCCGGTTGGAAATACTAATCTATAAAAATTTTAAAATCTTATAAATTTATAAAATCTTTTATAGTAAAGTGTATCTCTTGCAACAATTTATTATAAACAGCTTCAAATAGCACTATAAAAAAAATTCAAAGCTACCAATTTCATTTGTTTTGTTGCCCTAGTTGTATGAAGTTATTTCTTAAACTTAGCCGCCTCTTCTGATCCACCCGTTGCTGTTCCTTTGGTATACGAATGAGCTCCCATACCTGCAAGATCTCCATCTTGAACAATTAAATACTGGTTCCTGATTTCTTCTCCATCAAAAAAACACTCCAATATTTCTCTTACGCCGTCTGCATATCTTGTTTGCGCCGAAAGTGAGGTACCAGATGTATGAGGAGTCATACCATGATGCGGCATGGTTCTCCAAACATGATCATTTGGTGCAGGTTGAGGGAACCATACATCACCTGCATATCCACTAAGTTGACCGGACTCTAATGCTCTTACAATTGCATCTTTATCACATATTTTTCCACGCGCAGTATTAATGATATAAGCTCCAGGTTTGCATTTACTAATCAAATCATCATTAAACAAATGCTCAGTTTCAGGATGAAGAGGACAACTGATGTTAATGACATCACAAGCCGCAACTAAAGATTCAACTGAGTCATGATAAGTTAGATTCAATGCCTCTTCTTTATCTGAGCTCAATCTGTGTTTATCAAAATAATGAAGATGTACGTCAAATGGATGCATTTTTCTTAACATATCATAACCAATACGCCCGGCTGCAATAGTACCTATGTGCATTCCTTCCACATCATAAGATCTCTTAACAGCGTCTGCGATATGCCATCCACCTTCGTTCACTATCCTGTGCTGGTTATGATAATCCCTAACCAATGCTAGTATCATCATAACGATATGTTCTGCAACTGACCGTGAATTACAGTAGGTTACTTCAACTACGTCAACCTTGTTATCCATAGCGGCTTGTAAATCTACATGATCTGAGCCGATGCCTGCAGTAATGGCCATCTTTAAATTTGGCGCACTTTCAATTCTTTTTCTTGTTAGATAATATGGCCAAAATGGCTGAGAGATAACAACATCTGCATCAACTAATTCTTTGTCTGCTATACATCCATCAGCATCTTTATCAGACGTAACTACCAATGTATGCCCCCTATCTTCTAAAAACTTTCTGAGTCCAAGTTCACCAGACACACATCCCAGAAGCTCACCTGCATTAAAATCTCTTCCTTTTGGACTAGGCAATGTCATACCATCGGGGTATTTCTCAAGTTTAGGTAATTCTTTTAAAGGATAGCTTGAAGGCATGCCCTGTTTTGGATCATCATATAAGACGCATAGTATTTTCATTTTTCTCTCCTCTTTAAATTATAATTATTATTAAAATAGTCCCTGAATTAATCCATTTTCATCAACATCTATATTTTCAGCAGCAGGTATTCTTGGAAGACCTGGCATGGTCATAATATCTCCACAAACAACAACAATAAATTCAGCCCCTGCTGATAATCTTACCTCTTTAATGGGAACATCATGCCCTGAGGGAGCTCCCATTAGCAATGGGTCAGTTGAAAAACTATATTGGGTCTTTGCCATACATATTGGATAATCACCAAAACCATCATCTTCTAACTTCTTGAATTGGTTTCTTACTTTTTTATCTGCAATGATCTCAGAGGCTCCATAAATATTTTGAGCTACATACTCAGTTTTATCCCAAAGAGACATCTGATCATCATACAAAGTTTTAAATTCTGAGGTTCCTGAGTCAGCTAATTTTGCAACTTCTTTTGCAAGATCAGCTGCACCCTCACCGCCCTTTTCCCAATGTGAGGAAATTTTGCATGCTACGCCCATCTTTTTACAAAAATCAATGATGGCAGCATGCTCATTTTCTGTATCAGTTATATAATCATTTATCCCAACTATAACGGGAACCCCAAATTTTCTAATATTTTTTACATGTCTCTCAAGATTCTTACAACCACCTATTACTGCATCAACATTCTCTGAACCGAGATCTTCTTTTTTAACACCACCATGCATTTTCAAAGCTTTAGTTGTTGCAACTAAAACTACAGCATCAGGTTTAAGGCCAGATTTTCTACATTTAATGTCAAAAAATTTTTCAGCCCCTAAATCTGCACCAAATCCTGCTTCTGTAACAACGTAATCAGCAAGTTTAAGAGCTGTTTTAGTCGCAACAACAGAATTACATCCGTGTGCAATGTTTGCAAAAGGACCTCCATGGATAAATGCTGGATTATTCTCGAGAGTTTGAACCAAATTTGGTTGAAATGCGTCTTGAAGCAAAGCACTTAAGGCGCCATCAGCTTTTAATTGTTTTGCTCTTATGGGCTCATTAGATCTTGAATAACCTATGACTATATTTCCTATTCTTTTCTTCAGATCATCAGCATCGGATGCAAGACAAAATACAGCCATAATTTCAGAAGCAACAGTTATGTCAAATCCACTTTGTCTGGGTATTCCATTGCCTGTCCCACCTAGCCCACATGTAATTTCACGCAATGATCTATCATTCATATCAACCACTCTTTTCCAAGTAATTCTTCTTGGATCAATATCAAGATCATTGCTCCAATGAATATGATTATCTACGAGCGCAGAAAGCAAATTGTGAGCCGCGCCAATAGCATGAAAATCGCCTGTAAAATGCAGATTAATATCTGTCATGGGGATAACTTGAGCATAGCCTCCACCTGCAGCACCACCTTTCATTCCAAAACATGGACCAAGGCTTGGCTCTCTAAGACAAATCATTGCCTTCTTACCAATATGACTAAGTCCATCAACTAGACCAACACTTGTAGTAGTCTTTCCCTCCCCAGCAGGAGTGGGAGATATTGCTGTAACTAAGATTAGTTTACCGTTATCTTGATCGTTTAATTTTTCATCATTAATTGAAAGGTTAACTTTGCCTTTAAATTTACCATAATGCTCAAGATACTCGTCGCTGATACCAACACTACTAGCAATTTCTTCAATTCTTTTAGGTTTAGCCTCTCTGGCTATTTCAATGTCTGTTTTCAATAAAGTCCCCTATGATTTCTTCAAAATATGTAGTTATATCTGTATCAGATATTTCATACAGCAATGGTTACATAAAAAACATTTTCATGCACTGATTTTTATTACTATCAGTCATCAAAAAAAGTGTCAGCAAATGCTTCAAATCATTATATTTAAAAGCTTTCCATGCAGAGCAAAATTTAAAAATTTGTCAGAATATGATAAATTCATCACCTCAAATGAACTTTTTCCAAAATTTATTATCATCATTAATGAACCGTTCTCGCCAGGGAGGCTATTTTCGTTCGAGTAGTTTTGGGGCTCTCCACAAAGACATAAATAAAGCTTTGGAATCAGTTATGTCTAAAAGTGGCGAGGTATCATCTCTGGTTTTTGCAGAACATCTTTCCAATTTAATTGAAGAATTAAATGATAAAGAATTTATTAATTTTTTTGATAAAGTTTTAGAAAAATATGACATTGATGAAAAAGCATTGATGAAGGCTACTAATGAATATACAAAAAATAAAACTCAAAGAAATCTTGAGATCATTTCTCAACTCTCCGAACCGGGATGGAGAGAGCTTTTTAGAAGATTGAATACTATTTCTGAGGGAACCCTAAAACTAGTTCGTATGAGAGAACGAATTAGATCTCTCAGGAAAGATAGCCCAAATCTCAAATTTTTTGATAGAAGCCTTCTTATACTATTTAAGTATTGGTTTAATCCATCCTTTTTAGTTTTAGAAAGCATAGATTGGACAACACCCGCTAATATCCTAGAAAAGATAATTGCTTATGAGGCAGTTCATGAGATTAATTCATGGGATGACTTAAGGGCTAGACTAGCTCCAGCAGATAGAAAATGCTTTGCCTTTTTTCATCCTCTTATGCCTGACGAGCCTCTTATATTTGTTGAAGTAGCTCTGACAAGTAATACGCCAAATTCAATAAGTGAAGTTATCAAAATTGATAGGCCTATTACAAAAGAGCAAGATATAAATACAGCTGTTTTCTACTCAATATCAAATTGTCAAGAAGGACTTTCAGGAATCTCTTTTGGTAATTTTTTGATTAGGAATGTTGCTCATAAACTAAAAAAAGAGAACGATGGTTTAAACAAATTTGTAACTCTTTCACCTATGCCTGGCTTTTCTAAGTGGCTTGAAAAAAAATCTACAGATGAATATCAAGATGAAGATGCTTTAATTAAGCAAGTATTAGTTTATCTTCTAGAATCAGATAGAGAAGATGGATTACCCAACGATCCGGTGGCTAAATTTCATCTTGGCAATGGAGCTATTTTAGAGAGAATAAATTTAAATTCTGATCTATCTTTAAAGGGAATAAATCAATCAAAAGGTATCATGATTAACTACCTATATGATTTGGAAACATTAGAAGAGAATCATGAGTTATTTTTTAAATCGAAAGAAGTACAGATATCAGACGGTATTAAAAACCTAAAAAGGAAACTACAAATTCATTAAAAAAGTTGAATATTTGCAACGTCAAACTAATAGGATTTCAACATGAAAGATAAATTAAATTTTTATATAGATGGCTCGTGGGTTAAGTCAGAATCAAAGGAAAAAATTGCAGTGATTAATCCTGCAAATGAAGAGCTGATAGGTCATATTTCATCCGGAACAAAAGATGATATTAATAAAGCAGTGTTAGCAGCATCAAATGCCTTTAATACTTATCAATTAACTTCAAAGGAAGATCGTGTTGAGCTTTTAAGTAATATTATTTCTGAATATGAAAATAGATATGATGATCTTGTGCAAACCATTACAGAAGAGATGGGTGCTCCGGTTTGGCTTTCTCAAAAAGCTCAAGCATCTACAGGAATCAAAAATTTACATGAGACTTTAGATGCTTTAAAAGATTATGAATTTGAAAAAAAAGAGGGAGATTACACATTAGTAAGAGAACCTATTGGAGTAGTAGGGATGATCACTCCATGGAATTGGCCCATGAATCAAATTACGACCAAGGCCTCTGCTGCTCTTGCAGCAGGGTGTTCTATGGTATTAAAACCAAGTGAGATTTCTCCATATTGCGCATTACTGCTTGCAGAAATATTTCATAAAGCAGGCGTACCTGCCGGTGTATTCAATGTAGTAAATGGATATGGTCCGATAGTCGGTGCTGCCTTATCAGGTCATCCTGATGTTGCGATGATGTCTTTTACAGGTTCGACTGAGGCTGGTATAGCTGTCGCTCAAGCCTCTGCAGTATCAGTTAAAAGAGTTCATCAAGAGCTTGGCGGTAAATCCTCAAATATTATTTTAGATGATGTTGCAGATCTAGAAAAATCTGTAAAAGGAGGTGCTGGGCATTGTTTTTTGAATTCAGGGCAATCATGCAATGCACCAACAAAAATGCTTGTTTCTGCAAAAAATTACAATAAAGCAGTAGAGGTTGCAGTGCAAACTGCAAATAGTACTACTATTGGAGATCCTCTTGGAGAATTTAGGATTGGGCCCATTGCTAACAAACCTCAATATGAAAAGATCTTAAAAATGATAGAAATTGGGATTAATGAGGGTGCAACTTTGGTTGCCGGAGGTCTTGAAAAACCAGAGGGATATGACAAAGGTTATTATGTTAAACCAACAGTGTTTGCAAACGTAACTAATGACATGACTATTGCTAGAGAAGAAATTTTTGGTCCTGTGTTATCAATTCTCAAATATAATTCGGAAGAAGAGGCAATTGAGATTGCAAATGACACTGAATATGGTTTGGCTGGATATGTTCAGGGTGAGCCAGAACACGCAAATAAAGTTGCAAGAAAAATTAGGGCCGGGCAAGTTATTATCAATGGGGGCGCACGAGGAACTGGCGCACCTTTTGGTGGTTATAAATCCTCCGGCAACGGAAGAGAGCACGGAATACATGGTTTAGAAGAATGCTTAGAAACTAAAGCCATTATAATGCCTTAAAGTGCATGCAAAAATAATAAAAAATATGCAAATACAAATTTAAAAATTAATCATATGAAAATCTACCTTTTAACACTAACATTTTTACTGACAATATCTGTATTTTCTTCTGCGTATGAAATGCCAAACAATAATGCTCAAACTATGCTGTTGGTTCACAAGACTCCAACTTGTGGTTGTTGTAAGACATGGATTAAACATTTAGAAATGAGCGGCTTGAATACTACAACTAAAAATCATGTAAGTCTTGAAGAAATAAAAGCAACCTTTAATATCAAGCCTGAATATAGATCATGTCATACAGGCGTTTCAGAGGACGGTTATATTTTTGAAGGTCATATACCAAGCCAATACATAACTCAATTTCTCTCAGAGGATCATCCCAATGCTATCGGTCTATCAGTCCCGGGAATGCCTGTAGGCTCTCCTGGTATGGAAATTGGCAATCGTTTTATGCCTTATGATGTTTTAATTCTTTATAAAGATGGGACCAGTAGTGTCTTTGCAGAAGTAAGAAAAAATTAGTTTTTTTCTAAATAATCTTTGAACGCTTGCTTATCAGCTTTGGTGTCTTTTCGTAAAGCGTTAAATAACTTTTGATTGTTATCAGGCATCAAATCTTCCGCCATTCTTTTAATTTGCTGGTAACACCATGCCATGGCACCAAACGCATTAATAACTTGAATTAATTTAATGGGGCTTTTAGCAGAAAAAATCCAAGGCCCCAAGGATAATGTTTTTTCAACACTTGGCAGCATCTCTAACTCTCCATCCATCATTTTCTTAATGCAGTAAGGGTCTGCACACAAGGGTCTACCAACTCCTACAATTTGACAAATATTACTTTGTAAAGCACTTTCTATACCATTTTTTGTTCTAAAACCGCCTGTTACCATCAAAGGCATAGTTACAGCTTTTCTAATGTTATCAGCATACTCAAGAAAATATGCTTCTCTTGCAATAGTGCTTTCTCTTCTTGTTTCGCTCCTATCTGGATTGATGCTAATGTGATCTGCGCCTATTAATTTTGGCTGCTCATAGGTTCCACCTGAAATTTCTAAAAGATCTAATCCTGCTTCCTCTAGCATTTTTGCAACCTCAATGCTTTCATTCTCAGTGAATCCACCTTTTTGAAAATCTGCTGAGTTTAACTTCATTGAGATAGGAAAATCTTCCCCAACTTCTGCCCTGCATTTTTTTATGATTTCTAAATGCATTCTTGCTCTATTTTCTATGCTTCCGCCCCATGCATCATTTCGTGTATTAATATCTGGTGAAAGAAATTCAGATAACAAGTATCCATGAGCTGAATGAAATTGAACTCCAGTAAATCCAGTCTCTCGAGCAATCTTTGCTGTGAATACAAACTTATCAATAACACTGAGTATCTCTTCCTCGCTCATAGGAATTGGCAAACCATAACTGCGACCAGGAATTTTTAATTGGACGTCTGATGGTGCTGATGGAGATGAATTTATTTCTCCAGGAGTTTGTCTTCCTGCGTGAGATATTTGCATCCACAATTGAGTATTGTCCTCTGTTCCTACAGAGGACCAGTTTTTTAATTCGTCTATATGATCTTTATAATTTTGGCTATCTATAACAACGTTTGCCGGACCTTCCATGTTTTTGCGATCAACCATTACGTTACCTGTTAACAGAATACCAATATTGCCCTCAGCCCATTTGCGATAGAGATTAATATGGCCTTGATGCGCTAAATTATTTCCTTTTGCAATTCTTTCAGTCATTGCAGCTTTACAAATTCGATTTTTAATCACTTGGCCACAAGGCAAGGTGAATGGAGTGTTCATAATTAAAGACATTTTAAAATTCCTCTCGTTGAAGATCTGTAAATCAAATGAGTTAGTTTAAGGTATGTATTACAAATTAGCGAAATTCTCATGAAAGGTTATCTCATAAATGCATGTAAAACAGTCTCTCTTCAGAAGTATAAGTGCTTGACAAGTGTGCTAGTCTATCAAAGTCAATATAAACTTAATGGTTTAATTTTTAATGAAAAAAGATAAAAAACTAATGAATAAATCTTTATTGCATTGGAGTACTTCAAGTCGAATATTTTTAATATTGGTAATAATTATAATGATGAATACATTAGTATTTTTGGTAACCTAAAATGAGCATCAAAATTCAAAATCTTACTGTTTCATATAATTTTCACCCAGCAGTTCATCATTTAAACGCAACAATTAATCAAGGTCAGTGGTTAGCTATTGTTGGTCCAAATGGTGCTGGAAAATCAACCTTGCTAAATGCTCTTGCAGGAATTATTACTGAATATGAGGGCTCCATTGAAGGCATAAATCCAAATAATATTGCATACCTACCTCAGCAAACTAAATTGGATAAAGATTTTCCAATTACAGTACTTGAACTTATTTCAACAGGACTATGGCAAGAGATAGGTTTCTCGAGTGGTCTCTCTTATTCACAAATAGAAAGATGTATGAATGCTCTAGAGGCTGTTGGATTAGATGGTTTTGAAAACCGACTAATAAATACCCTTTCTGGAGGACAACTTCAGAGAAGTTTATTTGCAAGAGTTCTTATGCAGGATCAGCAAGTTATTCTTTTAGACGAACCATTTAATGCAATCGATACAAAAACACTGACTGATTTAACTTTGGTAATAAAAGAATGGCAAAATAAAAATAGAACCATAATTATGGTTACTCATGATCTCGAATATGTAAAAGATAATTGTCCAAGCTCTATGCTTCTTGCAAAAGAATGTATAGATTACGGTTCTACAAAATCGGTTTTGACGAAAGAAAATTTAGACAACGCCAAACAAGTTTCTGAGGCATTTGATGAAAATGCAGCTTGGTGCATCAGCTAAAATGGTAGATTTTCTTTTAAGCCCTTTCATAGATTATGCTTTTATGAGGCGAGCATTTATTGGTAGTTTTGTAATTTGCTTTGGTGCCATTCCAGTTGGTATTTTTATGACACTCAGAAGAATGAGCTTAACAGGTGATGCAATGGCACATGCCATTCTTCCCGGTGCTGCAATTGCATACCTCATTTCCGGTCTCTCACTTTTAGGCCTCGCAATTGGTGGTATAACAGCAGGTCTAATTGTTGCTGCTTTGGCAGGATGGGTTTCTCGCATATCGCAACTTAAAGAAGATACTAGTTTTGCTGCTTTCTACTTAATTTCTCTCGCATTAGGTGTTCTTATTATTTCAATGAAAGAGGCTAATGTAGATTTGTTCCATATTCTATTTGGGAATATTCTTGCTTTAGACAATGATACTTTATGGCTACTTGCAATAATTAGCTCTTTAAGTATTTTCATTTTAGCTGTTTTATATCGTCCTCTAATAATTGAATGCGTAGACTCCATGTTTTTGAAATCTTCAGGCATTGCCAGTGAAGCCGCACATTATGGTTTTTTATTTCTAATGGTTATAAATTTAGTTGCGGGTTTTCTGGCCTTAGGTACCTTAATGTCAATTGGAATGATGGTTCTTCCAGCTACAGCCGCTAGGTTTTGGGTAAACTCACTTGATAATTTAATTATTTTTTCAGTAATTATTGGCATCTCAGGTTGCTATATTGGTTTAATGCTCTCATTTTATTTTGATATGCCATCAGGCCCAGCAATAATTGTTTCGGTTGGTACAATGTGCATTCTCTCAATACTTTTTGGTTCAAATGGTGGGCTTCTAAGAAGCCTTATACCATTACGCCACCTTAAAAGTTAGATCTGATGTTTAAATTAAGGCTGCTTCAATTAGCAATATTATTGCTTCTAAATGGATTTCCAATTTTTGCTAAAGATGGGCCGTTTAAGATAGTTACAAGTTTTACTATTTTGGAGGATCTAGTATTAGAGCTAGGAGGAAATCGTGTCAGTGTTACTAACCTGGTTCCAAGAAATAGTGATGCTCATATTTATTCGCCTAAACCATCTGATGCAATTGCCATTTCAAACGCAGATCTGATTATTTTTAATGGACTAGGTTTTGAAGGTTGGATATTTCGATTAATTAAAGATTCAGATAAAGAGAAAAATTATTTAATTTCAAGTGATGGTATTAATTCGCTAAATCGATTTAACGAAATAGACCCACATGCATGGCAAAGCTTTAAAAATATTCGCATATACATAGATAACATTTCTGGGGAATTAATCAATTTGATGCCTGAACATGAAAAATATTTTGTTCTTAGAAGAGACAATTATCTAAAAAAACTATTTAAATTAGAAATGAATCTTAGTAATCAACTTAGTAACATTCCGATCAAAAAAAGAATTGTAATAACTAGCCATGACGCATTTGGTTACCTGGGACGCGAATTCAATATTCAATTTTTAGCACCCCTTGGTTTAAGCTTAGATGCAGAAGCTTCTGCAGAAGATGTGGCTAAAATAATTAATCAAATTAAAGAAAAAAAAGTTACAGCATTATTTATGGAGAATATTAATAATCCTAAATTACTTAAAGCGATTTCTATAGAATCAGGCATACCAGTTGGAGGTAAACTTTATTCGGATGCATTAAGTGAGATTGGTGGTCCAGCAGAAACTTATATTGATATGATGCGTCATAATGTTAGGTCTTTAATAGAAGCTTTTAAATCTTAAAAAATTCTGAATAATAGTAAAAAATTAGGAGAAATTTCATGGATAATTTTAATAAAGTGCCTGTCACAATCCTTACAGGTTTTTTAGGCTCTGGTAAAACAACATTACTTAACCGAATTCTAACCGAAGAACATGGGAGACGAATCGCGGTAATTGAAAATGAGTTTGGTGAGGTTGGCATTGATCAAGGGTTAGTAATTAATGCAGATGAAGAAGTCTTTGAGATGTCTAACGGATGTATTTGCTGCACAGTTCGTGGAGATCTAATTAGAGTACTTGGAAATCTAATGAAAAGGCGTGATAAATTTGACTATGTTTTAGTTGAAACTACTGGTTTAGCTGATCCAGGCCCTGTAGCACAAACTTTCTTTATGGATGATGAAATTCAAAATGAATTTACCCTTGATGGAATTGTTACTCTTGTAGATGCTGCTCATATTGATCAACAACTAGGAAGAAGTGATGAAAGCACTGAGCAAGTAGCATTTGCAGATGTTTTAGTCCTTAACAAAACAGACCTGGTGAATGACGAGTCCGTTGATAATCTTGAATCTAGACTAAGAGGAATGAACAGCATGGCTAGGATATTACGAAGTGAAAATGCAAATGTTCCTGTAGATACTGTGCTTAACCTTAATGCATTTGATCTCGATCAAGTTCTGCAAAATCGTCCAACTTTCCTTGAACCTGAATACCCTTTCGAGTGGACTGGAGTTTACAAAGTTGAACAAGGTCAATACGAACTTACCCTTGAGGAAGGTCCTGATCCAAATATGTCACTAGTTGCATTAATTGATCAAGAATATAGTGAGGAAGATCTCAATAGTAGTGCCGAGAAATGTGTGAGGCTTTATGCAGATGATGCTAAAGCATTATCTCCTGGCGAAGTAATATCTTTTGAAGAACATATTGATTTGCAGTTAATGTCTGATGGTCAAAAATCATTTTTTATTGATATTGATAAAAATTGTAATCTTGGGCTATTTACTCAACATACTGCTGAAGAATTTGATATTAAATTGTTATCAAGGGATTCCGAGGATAAGAATATGGAGGTGCCCGTTACGTTTGAGCGAACTTGGGTAGCTCAGCATGAACATGACGATGAAGTTGGGTCATTTGCAATCGAAAGAGAAGGAGATGTTGATATTGAGAAAATGAATGCTTGGCTTAGTAAACTTCTTGCTGAAAAAGGTGTAGATATATTTCGAATGAAAGGATTTATCAGTATAGCTGATGATCCTAGACGTTTTGTTTTTCAGGGAGTGCATATGCTATTTGATTCTCAGCCTGAAAGAGAATGGGCTGAGGGTGAGCGTCGAAACCAAATAGTATTTATTGGTCGTAATCTCGACGAAGAAGCCATGCAAGATGATTTCGATAAATGTCTAGTGTAAATTTAATAGAATCAAAAGGTGTTTTGCGCAACAACTGGAACATAGAAGTTGATGACTACGTTATTGCATGTGAGTGGGCTGAAGGCGGAAATATACTCCTAGTTGGAGATGTTGCAGGAGGAGTTAACGCTTTAGATGGCAAAACTGGAAAGACGTTGTGGCAAAAAAGTAGCATTCATGAAGGAAATTTACTTGCAATGAGAGTGAGTCCCAATGGTAAATTATTTGCGACTTCAGGACAGGATGGATGCATTTTAATCGGTGAAACTACTGAAGGTTCAGTAATTGAAACAATAGAACTTGGTCAAGGTTGGGTTGAGCATCTAGAATGGTCAAAAGATGGCATGTCTTTAGCAGCATCAATCTCTAAGAATGTATATATTTTTGACTGTAAAGGTAAAGAAAAATGGAAATCAGAACAGCATTCTAGTACTGTGAGTGCAATTGCGTGGTCAAGAAATGATGAGCTTGCAACAGCGTGTTATAGCAAAGTAGCTTTCTATGATGTTATTGAAAATAAAACAAAGCAAACGCTTCAATGGAAAGGATCACTTATTTCAATGAAACTTAGCGCTGATGGAGATATTGTTGCTTGTGGGAGTCAAGATAATACAGTTCACTTTTGGCGTCGATCAACTGGACAAGACTCGATGATGTCGGGATATCGAGGAAAACCAAGCAGTATTGCTTTTGATTCTACTGGAAAACTTCTTGCAACAGGTGGATCTGAAATTATAACGGTTTGGAGTTTTGAAAATGATGGTCCAGAGGGAACAACTCCAGGACAACTCTATCACCATCAATCATTTGTTTCTGACTTTTCATTTGCTCCGCAAGGAAAGCGACTAGCTTCAGGTGCAAGAGATGGTTCGCTAGCAGTTTGGGGATTAAAGAATGATGGTCATGGTGGATCCATAGGCACTTCTCAGATGAGTGCTCAAGTTAGCTCTATTGCCTGGAGAAAAGATTCAAGAGCTTTGGCAGCTGGAGATGCAAGGGGTTTAGTCGTCACATGGAAAGTAAAAACATAATTATTAAATGCGCTTGACATGTGTGCTAGTCTAAAAAAATCGATAAATATAAGGATTACATCATGGACAGAAATTGAATTAGAATAGGTTATTAAGTTATTTTAGTGGTGGGCCCGGGAGGACTCGAACCTCCGACCAATGGATTATGAGTCCACTGCTCTAACCAACTGAGCTACAGGCCCGAAAATTATTCGTCTAGGAAATTTTTCAGGTGGCTTGACCTTGAAGGATGCCTTAACTTTCTTAAGGCCTTGGCTTCTATTTGACGAATTCTTTCTCTGGTTACATCAAATTGTTTGCCAACCTCTTCTAAAGTATGGTCTGTATTCATGCCAATACCAAACCTCATTCTTAATACCTTAGCCTCTCTTGCAGTCAATGATGAAAGCACATCATCTGTCGCGAAGTGAAGGCTGCCCTCAGTAGCATTTTTTAGCGGTGAATGAATAACAGTATCTTCAATAAAATCTCCTAAATTTGAATCTTCGTCATCACCAATTGGTGTCTCCATCGAAATTGGCTCTTTGGCAATTTTGAGAACTTTCCTTACCTTATCCTCAGGCATATCAAGCTCTTTGCTCAGTTCTTCTGGCGTCGGCTCTCTACCCATGTCTTGCATCATTTGACGAGAAACTCTGTTAAGTTTATTTATGGTCTCAATCATATGCACTGGAATCCTTATGGTTCTTGCCTGATCAGCAATGGACCTTGTTATTGCCTGTCTAATCCACCAGGTTGCATAAGTAGAAAATTTATATCCTCTTCTATATTCAAACTTATCTACAGCTTTCATGAGCCCTATATTGCCTTCTTGAATTAAATCTAGAAACTGCAGACCTCTGTTTGTATATTTTTTTGCAATTGAAATAACAAGTCTGAGGTTGGCTTCAACCATATCTTTTTTGGCACGTCTCATTTTTGTTTCGCCCATAGACATGGCACGATTAATATCTTTGATGTCTTTTACGTTAAGTCCGACTCTCTCTTCAATTGCTTTTATGGCTTTTTGAGCAATCACAACATCTGACTTAATATGCTCTAAAGATTTTTTTGAATACTTTTTATTGCTCATCAAAGAATCTACCCACTTCACTTTGGTAATATTGTCTTTGTACATAGCAATAAAATCTTTTCTTGGAACCCTTGCTGATTTGACAAATAAAAATTGAATTCTTTTTTCATGAAGGCGTATTTCAGCTAGATCACTTCTA
>CACBPT010000014.1 GCA_902541245.1 uncultured SAR86 cluster bacterium
CTGAAGGTCAAGAATTTAGAGACAGTTACAAAAAATTTAAAAAATTAAATACTGAAATATTAGGCGTCTCAAGAGAATCAATTAAATCTCACGAAAATTTTAAGTGTAAACAAAATTTTCCATTTGAACTTTTATCAGATCCAGATGAAAAAGTTTGTAAAGCATTTGATGTAATGAAACTAAAATCAATGTATGGAAGAGAATATATGGGAGTTGATAGAAGTACATTTATTGTAAATACAAAGGGTAAAATAGTTAAGGTATGGAGGAGCGTAAAAGTCAAAGGACATGTTGCGGAGGTACTGGACGCCGTAGAAGAGCTTACTAAATAAAAAAGTTTGCTAAATCTTCTTAGGCCAAGAATTCCAAATAGCTTTAATTAAAGTTGCTATTGGAATTGCAAAGAAAATACCCCAAAAACCAAATAATCCACCAAAAACGAATACTGCTAACATGATTATTACTGGATGCAACTTCACTGCATCTGAAAATAATAAAGGAGAAAGCAGATATCCATCTAATATCTGTAATAATACATATGCTCCTATCAATAACCAAAAATCAAAAGAAATACCAAATTGCAACAAGCCAACTGCTGCAACCGGGATGGTTACAGCAAATGCACCAATAAACGGTATCAGCACAGAAAATCCAACCAAAACAGATAAGAGGGCAATGTATTCCAATCCAAATAAAATAAAAGTGAAAGCTGCAGCACAACCAACTATGACAATTTCAATTGCCTTGCCCCTGGTATAATTACTTAGCTGCTCATCCATTTCAATCCATACACTTTTAAGCATTTCTCTTTCTTTTGGTAAAATTTTTAGAAATCCAGAAATTATTTCAGCTCTATCAAATAAAAAGAAAAAAACCAGAATTGGAAAAAGTATCAAATTTATTGCTATTGTTGCAGTGTTTTGAATGCCAGCTATTGAAGCTTGAAGAAGATTTTGTGTAATATCCGTAATTTGGTCAGAAAGGCTCTGTAAAAATGAGGTGATTTGATCTGACGAGACTAAATCAGGATAGTTTTGAGGGATATTTTGAATGAAAATCATTGAGGAATTAACCCATTTTGGAATCTCTAAAATTAATGATTGAATTTGTTGATAGACTAATGGAGCAAGCCAAAGAATAAGTGCAATACCTAATAGCAAGAATAATCCATATGTAAGTGAAAATGATAGATTGCTGCTAAGACCATTATTCTCAAGCCTTTTCTGCATACCAACTAATAAATATGCAAATATAATACTTATTAAAAAAGGAGTGAGTATATTACCTAAGAAAAATAGGACAAAAAAAGCAATAATTAAAAGAATTGCAAAAACTAAAGTCTCCTCACTAGAAAAAACTCTTTTTAATAAATTATTTAAATCTTCAAGCACTTTTTATATTTAATTTTGTCATTAAAATGGTATGTTAATTGAAATTACTTAATAGTGTAAGCTTTCAATCAATTCGTTAAATTAAAGAAATGCTTCATAAAATTAATCTTCTAATTCTACTTATAGTATCTTCGCCTTTGCTTGCGCAGAGTAAAGACCTTAATTTACCAGAATTAGGTGATAGAGTATCTGGAGTAATTTCCTTAGAACAAGAAAAAATCCTTGGGCAAGGATTCCTTGAGCAAGTCTATGCTCAAGCACCCTTAATATATGATCCAATTATTCAAGAATATACAGAGCTCCTTGTATATAGACTTTCAGAAACGTCTCAAGTAGAAGATAGAGAATTTTCAATTGTCCTAATTGATGACAAGTCATTAAATGCTTTTGCCGCACCAGGAGGAATAATTGGAGTTAATGGTGGTCTATTTTTAAATGCTGATAATGAGGCGCAACTTGCTTCAGTCTTAGGTCATGAATTAGCACATTTAAGCCAAAGGCATTTTGCTAGAAATGTATTACGTGGCAGAGACTCAAACTTGGCATCATCCTTAGTGATGATATCAGCAATAGCTTTGGCAATAGTTTCTAATAATCCAACGGCTTTTATTACTGGTCCAGCTGCGCTAGCTCAACAACAACTAAGATACAGTCGAATATTTGAACGCGAGGCAGATAGGTATGGCTTTAATAATATTATTGCTGCTGGCTATGACCCCAATGCAATGGGAGAAATGTTTGAAAATATGGCGAAAATCCGAAAATTATCTGGTGATAATCCTCCTGAATTTTTATTAACCCATCCAGTGACCTCATCAAGAATCAGCGATGCTTTCAATGCGGCAGATCAATTAGAAATTACAGGAGGTAAAAAAAATACACTTAATTTTGAGTTAATCAAAGGAAAATTGAAAGCTAGATATAGTGCAACGTCACCTCAAGCAGCCATGAGATATTTTGAATCAATATATAAAAATAATCCGTCAAATGAAAATACCTTTGCTTACATCGCCAGTCTAAAATCAAGTGGAAATTTTCAGGAAGCAATAAATTTAAATAATAAATTATTAGAAAAATTTCCAAAGAATTTAATTTTAAATATTACAAAAGCAGAAATATTTCTTTCTGCTCAACAATATGACCTTGCTGAGCTATCCATAGAAGAGGTATTAAGAATCTCTCCAAGGAACTATCCTGCTTCGATAGTAAAAGCAAAAATTTTAAGTGCGCAAAATGAATCAATTAAAGCTGAAGAAATTTTAAGAGATTTGCTAATTAAAAAAAATAAGGATCCTGGTATTTGGATGCAACTCTCTGAGGTTCAGAGGTCAGGTAAAAATATTGTTGGTTATCATTTAAGTAAGGGAGAATATTTCCTGTTAGTTGGAGATTTTCAAAATGCATTAAATCAATTTCAGTTTGCATTTGGACTTTCTGGTCATTCTTTTCAAACCTCAGAAACCATTCTTACAAAGATAAAATATGCAAAAGAAAGAATTGCTAATAAAAAAGGTTTTTAAGTGGATATTTCTTTCTTTGGGGTAATCTTTAATCCCAAGAAAGCAAGAAAACCTGCAAAGGGAATTGCTATTAATGGGATGTAAGAAAAAGTAATTCCAAAGGTTTTTGAAAATAGGCTTATAAAGCCACTGCCAGAAAAATCACCCATTCTTACTAAAAAAGTATCAAACATAACCGAAGATTTATAACGATCCATTTTTTTCAAATAACTAAAAACTAACTCTCTTGTTGGCTTATTAATTCCATATTCAAAAATTCGTAAAATAATAGTTATCACAAACACATACCCAATCGTTGGATTAAGGAAATAACCAACAAAGGCTCCAATAAATATTAATCCATAAAACATTAAAATTATTCTTGGAGTAGCTAATCTTATGATTGCAGCGGTAAGAAAAAATTGGGTTATAAGTGTAAGCAGCGTTACTGTTTGTTCAATATTACTAAAAAAGATAATTCTATCTCCTCCATCTGATGACCAAGAGTTAATAATTTGAATTGATGTTATCCAATGAATTGTCATCATTGCTGTCCATAGGTACATGTATAAACCTATTGATCTAATTTGAGAAGAAGAAATTAAATTTTTAAAGCCATCAAAGCTATTTCCTCCGGCAGCATCATTGATGCCCTCTACAAATGATAAGCGATTTAATAAAATCAAGCCTGTTATTAAAGCTGATATAAGAAAAAAGATTGCAACCATTGTAAAAAAAATAATTCCTGATTCATTGAATGTTACCGCTAATTGTTTAGAAATCTCAGAACCTAAAAAAGCTCCAATTGATCCACCTGCTGCAATAACTCCGAAAACATTTGTTGCTGCATCTCCTCTAAATAAATTAATAATTACTACCCAAAAAATTGAGACCACAAAAAAAGAATATACATTGCACCAAACATAAAAAATTCGACTTAGCCAAATGGCATCGGAGAAATCGAAGACCTCCCATAAAATGATAAATATTAACAAGTTAGCGATAAAAAATAGATAGCATCCTGTCAGCACACTTCTAAGATTTTTACGAGATGCAAGCCATGAATAAATAGGATTTAACAACAGCATTACTAACGCTCCGACGCCTAACAAGTATGGAAGAATTTCAGAGTTCTGAACTGCCATTTCATTTCTAACAGGTCTTAAGATATACCATGAACATAAAACCAAAAAGAAAAAAAATCCTGCAATTGCTGAGTTTTTAGTAAAAGACAATAAGATTTTTTCAAAAAATATTTTAATAAAACTCATTTGTTACAAAAAAATTAATTTGATGTTTGGTTGAATGGTGGGTCGCACAGGATTCGAACCTGTGACCAATTCGTTAAAAGCGAACTGCTCTACCAGCTGAGCTAGCGACCCAGAAAAGGATTTCATAAAAAAAGTGTGATTATTCCATATTTTCCAATAACTGCAAGGCTAATGAAGAGGCTGAATTTTCTGGAAAAGACTGAATAACATATTGATACTTAATTTTTGCAGCACTTAATTCGCCCGACATCATTAAAATATCTCCTATTTTTTTATGAGCTAGTGGAGTTCTCCAATGATCTGGATAATTTGCAGCCAATCTTTGAAAGAACTTTTCACTTTCTTCAAGATTTGATTCTAATAACGAAATCTCTCCTAGCCAAAACAAACTCAAAGGAATCTTCTCTTGATCATCAAAATTATCAGCTAAGTAATTAAAAGATTGCTTAGCATTATAAAAATTTTTTTCATTAAGATTGATTATGGCTTCATCATATACCTCTTCAATGCTTTTTGAATCATTTATACCTTCAAATCTAAAAGTTTCGGCTTCCGATGATAATAAGTTGTCATTGTTATTTAGATTATCTACTTGAACAATTTCCTCACTTAATAGTTTTTCTAGAAGATATCCTTGCGATTCAAGTTCACTTCTTAATGAAGCGATCTCTCCCTCAAGTTCTTGAATTTTTAGAAATAAGATATCTGAGGCGTCAACATCCTGCGTATTAGCAAATAAAGGAAATGCTATGAGCAAATAAATAAAGAACTTCATCCAAGTAAAAACTATTTGAGCTCAACTCGCCTATTTTTGGACCAAGCAGAATCATTAGAACCCAAAACTAATGGTCTTTCTTCACCGTAACTTTTAACAGTCAATCTGTTTCTTTTTACACCATTTGCAATTAGATAATTAGCAACTGACTCTGCTCTCCTTTGACCTAGTGCTAAGTTATATTCCCTTGTTCCTCTTTCATCAGCATGTCCCTCTATTGAAAGAGTAATTTTTGAATTTTTCCCCATCAAATTGCTAACACCTTTCAAAGCTTGAATAGATTTAGCCGTTAGATTAAATTTGTCATAGTCAAAATAAACCACTGCATTTGCAAGGACTGCTTGCGTAGCAGTTGATTTTGAGGAAATAGATACTCCAGCAACATTTTGATTTCCTATCGCTTCCTCAGTTACTTGCAAAGAGCTGCATCCCGCAAAAAATAATAAAGCTGATAATGCAAATAATGTCTTGATCGATCTTTTCATAATAGTAATTCCGATTAAATATTAGTTATCTTAAAAAATTTGACCAAGCCGGCTCTCTTACCTCTCCTTTTGATGCTGGTAGCTTGAATTTTGCTCCGCTAAGGCTAAATCCAGCAAGCATGCTTAAATCTCCTTCTTTTATTCCATAGATTACCATATTACCATTTGGAGCAACACTGGGTGACTCATCCATCTTGGCCTCAGTTAATATTCTTATAAAATTTTCTTTTTTATATTTGAGAGCAATGTGGAATAAACCATTATCAGCTCTATGAACAAAAATAATCCCCTCCTCTTTTGGTAGATAAGAAGCCTTTGCATTATAGGTTCCCTCAAAGGATAAGCGTTTAGCTTTTGGATTTAATTTTCTTAAATCCAATTCATAAATTTGCGGTGAGCCAGATCGACCACTGGTAAACAATATTTTATTTCCTTTAGGAGACCAAGATGATTCTGTATCTATTGCAAATTGCTTGGTCATTCTGGTTAATGTTCTATCACGCAATCTCAAGATATAAATTTCTGCATTTCCATCTTGATAAAGAGTTAATGATAGATATTTTCCATCTGGAGACCACGAAGGTGAGCTTATTTGAGTATCTTTTGAGAGCACAACCTCCCTCTTTCCAGAAGCAATTTCTTGAATAAAAACCTTTGCCATGCCTGTTTCAAATGAAACATAAGCAACCCTCTTGCCATCTGGAGACCATGATGGAGAAATAATAGGCTCTAAGCTTGTCAATAAATTCTTTTCATTTTTACCATCTGAATCAGCAAGCATAAGTTTATAAGTAGAGATAAATTTAGAATCTTTAATTTCATTCACATATAAAAGTCTAGTCGCTGCAATACCTTTAATACCTGTTATTGATTCATAAATTCCATCACTGGCGTAATGAGCAAGCTGTCTTATTTGATTGGGTATACCGAAAACTTTTGAGCTTCGAACTTTTCTTTTTTTATGAATATCATAAATCTCGTAATTTATGTCTAGCGAATTACTTGTTTGAATAATTTTTCCTGTCACCAAATAATCCATCCCCAGCAATTTCCAATCATTGTAAATAAGCTCATCATCAATAATTTGAATTGGTAAAAGCAATTCTTCGTCAAGAATAGAAAATTCTCCTGTCCGAATTAAATCATTCTGCATTATGCTGTTAAGTTGTTTTGAAATTCTCGAATTACCTTCAAAAGGGATCATCGCAACTTTATAAGGATCCTCAGAGCCTTTGGTAATTTCTAAGAAGAGCTCGCTAAAACAAAATGTTGGAAAAAATACTAAAGCGAATATTAAAAAATTAATCCTCATAAGGGATTAAAGCTAATAGAGATTATTTGAAATTCTTTTTCAAATAAAGATTTTGAAATAGAATTAAAGAAATTAAATGTTTCAACTCTTCTTACGGCTTGAAGTGCTGAGTTGTCAAATCTAATATTTCCACTACTCTTTATAAGATCTGCATTAATAATTCTTCCTGAAGGACGAATTCTAAGTCTTAAATTTGCAATCAAACCCTCAGGAATATTTTTTGGTTTTATCCAAGCATCTTCTATGGTTAAAATTATTTGTTGAGCATACATTGAAATTTCTTGCTGCTCTTTACTAACTTCAACCTCAATTTCTTGCGTCAGTAGCTCAGAGATATCTTGCGTAATTACTTGATTCATTGATGAAATTTCAGTTGCATCAGATGCCTTTGAATATATTAATTCTTCCGTTGACCCTTTCTTTTCTAATGAATCAATTTTAGGAACGGATTGAATCTGCTTTTTTAACTGAGTAGGTATGTCAAATTTTAACTCTATTTGAAGAGGTTTAGAAATTAAGATTTTTTGAGTCACATCAGAATCAAATGTTCCATACATATATAAAAAAATAGCAGCATGAATACAAAAAGAAAACACTGATGCTTCTAGATATCTGTAATTATCTGTCATAGCCAGAAGTAATAATTCCTACTTTTTCAATTCCCAAGCTTTGAATACTTGCCATCCCCTTAGCCACATAATCAAAAGGCACATTTGCATCGCTTTTAAAGACTATCTCTATATCAGGGTTAGCTTGAAAAATAATTTTTGCTTTATTCTTCAACTCCATAAGAGAAATTGGCAGCTGCTCTTCTCCTAAATTAATATAATATTCTCCAAGTTCGTCAATTGATATGACAAGAGGCTCACTGGCAATAGACATTTTTGTTGTATCAGTTTTTGGGAGATTCACTTCAATTCCCTGAATAAGAAGTGGAGAAAGCACCATAAATATTATTAGAAGAACAAGCATGACGTCAATATATGGAACAACATTGATCTCTGCGTTTAATTTCTTTCTTTTACCTATTCTATATATCAAGATTTTGCTTTAACTGTTTGTCTATAGAGAATGCTGGCAAGCTCTTCCCCAAATATAGATGATTGTTGGAGTTGAGTGTCTGATTCAGATGCAAACCTATTGTAAGCAACCACAGCCGGGATTGCTGCAAATAATCCAAGAGCAGTTGCTACTAATGCTTCTGAAATTCCAGGAGCGACAGCATTTATAGTAGCCTGAGTTGCATCTGAAAGACCTTGAAAGGAATTAATAATGCCCCAGACTGTTCCAAACAATCCAACATATGGACTCACTGATCCAGCGTTTGCTAAAAAAGGAAGGTGATGCATTAACGATTCCTCCTCTCTTGCCAAAGATACTCTAATTGCTCTATTGACACTTTCAAGATCCTCTATTGTAATTTGTTGACCATCATTAAGCCTTAAAAATTCACCAAATCCGCTCTTAAAAACTCTTAAAGAACCAACCAACTCTTCATTTGATTGTTCTTCAATGCCTATATAAATTTCATGAAGATCTTTTCCAGACCAAAATTGCTCCTCAAATAACTTGTTGGCTTCTTTAATCCGATTTAAATTAAAGTATCTTTCAAAAATAACAATCCAAGAAATAATTGAAACCATAAGCAATATAACCATTACTGCCTGAACAACTAAACTTGCCTGAAGAAATAATTCTATTATTGAGAAGTCATCCATCTTAATCTTTAAATAAATTTAATAAGTTATCAGGAAATGTTTTTGGTTTTCCTGAATCATTATCAATGTAGCAAACCTCAACAACCCCCTCGCAAATGAGTGTATCATTTTTTGAGTTCAAAACAGATTGATGAAAGAAGGTTCTTGCTTTACTGACAAGCTCTATTTCGGTTTTGATAATTAATTCATCCTCTAATATTGCTGGATAAAAGTAAGCTAGCTCAACAGACTTAACAACATATAACTCATTACCCTGAGTCTTGGCATTAACTTGAGATAAATTATTTTCAATTAAAAACTGTGAACGTGCCCTTTCAAAATATTTTAGATAGTTTGCATAGTAAACGAAGCCTTGAAAATCAGTATCTTCGACGAAGACTCTGCATAAAAAATCGTTACACTTGAAACGAGGCTTCATGCTGTTCAATGTCTACTTGGAAAAGGTAACGAAGAATTTCTACAAAATCATCCCACATTAAATCGATTGTCATTGGAGAAAAATCAAGTTCTGGTATTAAAGTTCCAGCCAGAATTCTAACTTTAATTGGTCTTCTATTAAATTTGTAAATTAATGCAGGAAATTCTCCCTCCCCTGTAGCAGATAAAACTTGATCCCACCAATCCTGAGGCGGTTCAGCTCCATCCCCATACCTTTTACATTCAAGACACCATCGCCCTAATTTCAAATCAGGTAACTCTTTTGTTCGTGTTTGCTCTAGTATTCTTTTGACCGGCTGTTTTAAATCTAACTGCTCAACAAGCATATTGCCAATTTCTCTTTCAAAATTAGCGCCTTTGGTTCTAGAATTGATAGCCATTATTATTCATCAAGAGTAAAGTTATCTGGAAACTCTGCATTAGTATGTACCTCTTGAACATCATCAAGATCATCCATGAAGTTCATAATTTTTAAAACCTTTTCTGATGCCTCTCGATCTAAATTCACTAAAGTTTCTGCCCGCATAGTATTCTCAGCCAGTAAAGATTCAATATTTTTTTCCTTTAAAACCTCAATAATGTTACTTAAGTTTCCCGGAGAGGTAACAATTTCATAATAATCTTCCAGGACAGTAAAGTCATCTGCACCAGCCTCTAAGGCTATTTCCATAATTTTATCTTCTTCATAAGTTGTTTCTACGTGAACTATTCCTAATTTATTAAAAAGATATGCAACTGAACCATCGGTTCCCATATTACCTCCAAATTTTGTAAAAGCATGGCGGACGTCAGCAACTGTTCTATTTCGATTATCTGTCATCGTCTCAACAAGAATGGCTACTCCATTTGGTCCATAGCCCTCAAAAACTAATTCCTCAAGTGCGCCCGTTTCTCCAGTTCCTGAACCCTTTTGAATTGCTCGCTTGATATTATCTTTTGGCATATTAGCTGCATTAGCCTTATCTAATGCTAGTCTTAGTCTTGGATTATCTGCAGGATCTGGGCCACCCTTGGCTGCTACAGTAATCTCTCTGATAACCTTAGTCCAAATTTTGCCTCTAGATGCATCCTGCCTAGCTTTACGATGTTTGATGTTAGCCCACTTGGAATGTCCAGCCATACTAGTCAGTTTTAAGAGTTGATGAGATATTAAGCTCGTCAAGCTGATCATCAGACACCACACTTGGTGCCTCTGTTAACAAACATGAGGCACTTTGTGTCTTGGGAAAAGCAATAACGTCTCGAATATTAGTTGTATCAGATAACAACATAATTATTCTATCTAAGCCAAATGCAATACCACCGTGAGGAGGACATCCAGATGACAAAGCTGATAACAAGAATCCAAATTTGTCATTAGCTTCTTCATTTGAAATTCCCAAAATTTCAAATATTTCTTTTTGCATAGACTTTTCATAAACTCTCAAGGATCCTCCTCCAAGTTCGTAACCGTTTAAAACAAAGTCATAAGCGCATGCCAATGCGTTTTCTGGATCATTTTTAAGTTTATCAACTGTTACAGCTGGCAAAGTAAATGGATGATGTAATGAAGTCAGATTATTATCTTTATTTCTTTCAAACATGGGAAAGTCAACAATCCAACATGGAGCCCAAGTTGAACTGATTAAATTTAGATCTTCGCCAAGCTTTTTGATTAGTGAGCTCATTGATAAATTAACTATTTTGGCACTTCCTGCACCAAAAAAAATAATGTCATTATTTTTTACATCCAATGAATTTAAGATTGATTCCACTGTTTCTTTTTTAAAAAATTTTAAAATTGGTGATTGAAGTCCATTATCAGAATCAAGCTCAACTACTTTTATATATGCCAAGCCCTTTGCTCCAAGCGTACCAACATAATCAGTATATTGATCTATTGTTTTTCTGGTCATTGATGCACCTTCAGGAACTTTTAAGGCAACTACCCTAGACAAAGGATCATTTGCTGGACCAGAAAATACTTTAAATTCCTCATCCTTTACAAGCTCAGAAATATCTTTAAGTTGCAAAGGAATCCTCAAGTCCGGTTTATCACATCCATATTTTTCAATAGATTCTGCATAGGTAATTCTTGGGACAGAAGTCTTTTTGTAGTCTGTAAACTTAGAAAGCAAAGTTGTAACTAAATCCTCTGCAATTTCAAAAATATCCTCATTAGAAATGAAGGATGCCTCTATGTCCACTTGAGTAAACTCTGGCTGTCTGTCAGCCCTCAAATCCTCATCCCTAAAGCACTTAGCTATCTGGTAGTATCTATCCAAGCCACCAATCATAAGTAGTTGTTTAAATAGTTGTGGAGATTGAGGTAATGCAAAAAATTCCCCCGGATGGACCCTACTTGGAACTATGTAATCCCTTGCTCCCTCTGGAGTAGCTTTTGTAAGAATGGGTGTCTCAATTTCATGAAAATTATGTTTTTCTAAGATTGATCTGATTTCTGAGGTTATTTTAGACCTCTGAACTAATCTCTGGTTTACATCAGGCCGCCTCAAATCTAAGAACCTATATTTTAATCTTATATCTTCATTCACATCTTGATAATCATCTAATGGAAACTGTGGAGTCACTGCTGAGCTAAAAATAGTTAAAGAAGTTGCTTCTATTTCTATTTCGCCCGTTGACATTTTTGGGTTTATAGCACCTTCGATTCTCTTTCTAACTTTTCCATTAATATTTACAACATATTCACTTCTACAAGAATCTGCAATTTCAAATATTTCTTTTAAATCAGGATTAAAAACTACCTGAACAATGCCATGTAAATCACGAATGTCTAGAAAAATTACGCCTCCATGATCCCTTCTTTTATGAACCCATCCAGAAATCTCAATATCACTTCCAATATCTGAGCTATTAATATTTCCGCAATAATGTGAACGCATATTTATCTCTATTGTCTAAGTTTTTTTATCTATTTTTTTTCTTTTGCTTTAGCAGTTTTATTAGTTTTTTCTTTGGACTGGCTTTGTTTTTCATCTTTAGTATCTACTATATTCTTTTTAGAGCCAGTTTTAAAATCAGTTTCATACCAGCCACCTCCTTTTAACCTAAAGGATGGGGCTGAAACCAATTTTTCTACTTTATTTTTTTTATCACATGGACAAATTTCGACAGGATTATCTGAAAATCTTTGAATAACTTCGAATTGATGCCCACATTTCAAGCATTTATATTCATAAATCGGCATAAGTCCCTAAAAAAATATAAAATTATAAACTAAATGAAATTTCAAATATAAAAATGTTTTGGTCTAAAATTTTTTTACCTACTTTAAAAGATTCTCCTCAAGACGCAGAAGTTATAAGTCATCAGCTAATGTTGAGAGCGGGAATGATTAGAAAGGTAACTTCGGGAATATATACTTGGCTTCCACTTGGATTAAGAGTATTGAAAAAAATTGAAAATATTGTCCGAGAAGAGATGGATGCATCTGGTGCTCAAGAGGTTTTAATGCCAATGGTTCAACCAAGAGAATTATGGGAAGAAACTAGAAGGTGGGAAAAAATGGGGTCAGAACTCTTGAGGATTCAAGATAGGCATGACAGAGACTTCTGCCTGGGACCTACTCATGAAGAAGTAATAACTGACTTGGTAAGAAATAATGTTAAAAGTTATAAAGAGCTGCCATTAAATCTTTATCAAATTCAAACAAAGTTTAGAGATGAAGTAAGACCTCGTTATGGTGTGATGCGAGGAAGGGAATTTCTTATGAAAGATTCTTACAGCTTCAATATCAATGAAGATTCTTTAAATGAATCATATCTTCTTATGAAAGAAACATATAAAAAGATTTTAGAAAGATTGGGCCTAGAATATAAAATTGTAAAAGCTGATTCAGGTGCAATTGGCGGTGATGCATCTGAAGAGTTTCATGTGCTTGCTGAGAATGGTGAGGACACAATTGCTGTTAGTGATTCATCTGAATTTGCAATTAATACAGAGCTTTTACTTGGTGAGGGTGAGGATATTAACTCCCTTCAAGGAAAACCATCGCCTGATGGTACTGGAACTATTGAAATAAGAAAAGGTATTGAAATTGGTCATATCTTTCAACTTGGAGAAATTTATGCAGACGCAATGAATGCTAATGTCTTGGATAATGAAGGTAAATCTCAAACTCTTTATATGGGCTGTTATGGGATAGGAATATCTAGACTGGTTGCTGCTTCAATAGAACAGAATCATGATGCTAAAGGTATTTTCTGGCCAGAAGTAATTGCTCCATTTGAAGTAAACATTATTGCGATAGGATTTGGAAAAGACAAAATGATTGCACAAGCTGCAATTGATATATATAACAAATTATCGTCTATGGGCTATGAAGTTATTTTAGATGACAGAAATGACGGTTTTGGAACCAAAATGAAAGATTCAGAATTAATTGGGATACCAATTAATATCATAATTGGAAAACAATATACTGAGAAAAAAGAAATAGAACTAAGACATAGGGACGGTCAGAGTTCAATAGGTATGATTGATGAAATTGAAACTATATTCGAGTACTTCAAAAAAGAAGATAATTAGATTCTCTCAATAATTGTTGCGTTAGCAGTTCCACCGCCCTCGCAAATAGCCTGAAGTCCATATTTACCTTTAGTCCTTTCAAGTTCATGAAGAAGAGTTGTCATTAATTTAGCTCCAGTTGCTCCTAAAGGATGACCCAAGGCCATAGCACCACCATTGACATTAAGTTTTGCCATGTCAGCTTTTAATTCAATGGCCCAAGATAGCGGAACAGGAGCAAAAGCTTCATTCACCTCATAAAGATCAATATCATCAATGGTAAGCTTTGTTTCTTTTAAAACTTTGTGAGAGGCAGGAATTGGTCCACCCAGCATCAAGATTGGATCATCGCCAACTACACTTATACCAATAATTCTTGCTCTTGGATCTGATTTCACTTTTTTAAGCCCTTCTTCATTGCATATCAAAAGTGCGGCTGCGCCATCTGTAATTTGACTAGCATTACCTGCAGTAATAACTCCACCTTCAGTTACAGGATTTAGTCCCGACAAAGCCTCAAAGCTAGCATCATATCTAATACCCTCATCATTAAAGACCATATCTTTTTTTCCTTCAACATTTTTAGCTTGAACAGGAAGAATCTCTCTATCAAAATATTTTCCTTCAACAGCGGCAGCAGCTTTTTGATGGCTACTTAGTGCAAACTTATCTAAATCCTCTCTAGACAAGTTCCATCTTTCTGCCATTAGCTCAGCGCCACTAAATTGTGAAAAAAAGATTCCAGGATATCTATCTTTCATTCCGTCTGAGTCGAATGGCAAACCATGACCTGCATCAAAACCATCCTTAATACTTGCACCAATTGGAACCATAGACATTACTTCTACTCCTCCACCGATCACAACATCCTGAGTGCCAGACATTACTGCTTGAATTGCAAAGTGAATGGCTTGCTGAGATGATCCACATTGTCGGTCTACTGAAGTACCAGGCACTGATTCAGGTAGGCATGAGGAGAGAATCGCATTTCTAGCAACGTTTCCAGATTGTGCTCCAACTTGATCAACACATCCAAAGATCACATCGTCTATTAATTCAGGATCAACTCCAGATTGCTGAACCAATTCATCTAGTACTTTTGCACCTAAATCTGCAGGATGCCATAGACTTAGACTTCCGTTTTTCTTTCCGCCAGCTGTCCTTACAGCTGAAACTATATAGGCATTGTTTGGCATAAATATCTCTAAGTTTAAAATTGTTAAAGCATTATAACTAATTAGTTTGTTAATGCTAAATACAGCTTATAATAAGATTTATTTTTTTGTAGCTTTCTTTGCTGAAGGTATATATGCCTTTCTTATTTCTTTTACAAGCGCATCTCTAATTTTAGTATTCTCCCTTAAAAACTTACTAGCATTTACCTTACCCTGTCCTATTTTTTCTCCATTATGACTGTACCAAGAACCGGATTTTTCAACTAATTCAAGTTTTTGACCGAGCTCTATTATTTCTCCTTCAGTATTGATACCTTCTCCATACATTATCTGAAACTCAGCTTGTTTAAATGGAGGGGAGACTTTATTTTTAACTACTTTAACTCTTGTTTCATTGCCAACAACTTCTTCGCCCTCTTTTACAGCGCCTATCCTACGAATGTCCAAGCGTACTGAAGAATAAAATTTGAGAGCATTGCCTCCAGTTGTAGTTTCAGGATTTCCAAACATAACACCGATTTTCATTCTTATCTGATTGATAAAAATAACCATAGCATTCGATCGTTGAATGTTACCTGTTATTTTTCTAAGTGCTTGTGACATTAGACGTGCTTGTAACCCAACGTGATGATCGCCCATATCGCCCTCAATCTCAGCACGAGGAGTTAAAGCAGCCACTGAATCAACAACAATTAAATCAACGCTTCCAGATTTTACAAGCATGTCAGTTACCTCTAATGCTTGTTCACCAGTGTCAGGCTGCGAAAGAAGCAATTCATCAACATTAACTCCTAATTTTTCAGCGTAATTTGGATCAAGAGCATGCTCAGCATCAATAAATGCTGCTGTCCCACCAGCTTTTTGGCATTCCGCAATTGCTTGAAGTGTTAATGTTGTTTTGCCAGATGATTCGGGGCCAAAAATCTCTACAACTCTTCCTTTTGGTAAGCCTCCTATTCCTAGAGCAATATCTAAACCAATCGAGCCAGTTGAAACAGAAGGAATATCTACTACTTCTCTATCTCCCATCTTCATAACTGTTCCTTTCCCAAATTGCTTTTCTATTTGAGAAATTGCTTCACTTAAATTTTTTTCTTTGTCTGACATAATGTTCTCCCTATTACTGTATATTTATACAGTATATAATAATTATTACAAATGTAAAATAAATATTGTTAAATTGGTACTGACTTGTTTGAAAGTCGTTGTTAAAATCCATTTAATCTAATACTTCAACACAAAATATGGCATTTATAGTTACAGAATCATGCATTAAATGTAAGCATACAGACTGTGTGGAAGTATGTCCTGTAGATTGTTTTTATGAAGGTCCCAATTTTTTAGTCATTCATCCAGAAGAATGTATTGATTGTGCCCTATGTGAACCAGAATGTCCTGTAGATGCTATTTTTTCTGAAGATGAGCTACCAGATGATCAAATCGATTTTATAGAAATTAATGCAGAGCTTTCTGAGTTATGGCCTAATATCACAGAAGAAAAAGAACAGCTCCCTGAAGCTGATGAATTTGCAAAAATCAAAGATAAAAAGCATCTTTTAGAAAGATAAATTAATTTTCTTACTTGAAAAATAAAAATTAGTCGCCAAAAAATTATATAGTAGCTTTGCTATTGTCTTGGTTAAATTGGGCACAATTTAATCTTACATACAATAGACGCCCTTCCAAATGCTGTTTTGCTATTGTCTTGATCTAATCGGACACGATTAAATCTTACAAACAATGGACGCCCAGATAATTTAATTAAAAAAAATGGAGAAAATGATGAAGAACCTTGCGTTAATTTTGTGTTTATTAGTTTCACCACTAACTTATGCTTCATATCATGGAGGGACTGGCGGTGACAGTTCGAGTGGAAGCAGCAGTGGTGGCGGAGGTGGATACGGCGGTGGTGGCGGTGGTGCAGCAGCACTTATTGCTATCGGAGCAATAGTCTATTTTATGAACAGAGATACAGATGAAGATGAAACTGAATCTGCATTTATAAGAAGATATAAAGAAAGTAATTTCAGAATTTCTTTGGGATCAGAAAACAAATATGATTTTACTAATAATCATTTTAATAATTTCTCAAATCAAATTGATTTACCTTCTAATAGCTTTCAATTAAATTTAACATATAAATTTAACTAATTTGTGCTGTCAACCCCGTCATTTCTGTCGGGGTTTGACTGTAAAATACTTATGAGATTTATTCTTTTATTTCTGCTTTTCATTAGCAATGTCTTCGCCGAATCAGATCAAGATGATAGAAAGGTTTCAGATCTGACTGTCCAAGAACTTACAGAAACTGTCCGTTCAATTGTTCAAGAGAGCATAGAGAAATGTATTGTAGCAGGTAATATGGAAGGAAGAGCTGTTCCATTATCCTTGAAAGTTGAAGGTGAAGTTGTTGCAAAAATGACTTGTAACTTTAATCAATCAGAACCTGAATCAGACTAAAAAACAAAACTTATTTTATCCGACTCAATAGGTTTGCCGTTCTTTCGAACTTGAAACTTTAATAAAGGTAATGGTGATTCTGTGCCGCCAAGTTGAGCAACAATTGTACCTCTATCAACCTCATCACCCTGTTCAACAAATAATTTGTCGCAGTGAGCATATATACTTAAATAATTATTAGAGTGAGAAATCATTACTAGATTTCCATATCCTGGAATATCCGGGCCTGCAACCTCTACTTTTCCACTATCAATAGAAAAAATTGGGGTGCCTCTAGGCTGCTTAAAAACTATCCATCCATCATCTATATTTGAAGGCTGAAAATCCTCATTTAGAGGATGATGCCATTGCTTTGATGAATTGCTTTTTATAGAAAGATCTAAATTATCAACTTCGCTTATGAGTAATTTTTGTTTTGGATAAATTACATATGGTTTACTTAAATTATTTCTAGTAATTAAAGCTTTTTGATCGATGTTTAATTTTAATGCGATTGACCAAAGAGAATCGCCAGGTTGAACAACATAAAAAGAAGTTTGAGAATTTGGTAAAAATTTTTGATAAGTTTCTTTGAAACTATAAGGTGATGAGCAGCTTGAAATAACAAAAATAAAAAATATTAGATAATTTTTAAAATGTTTAATCACAGTAAAAAATAGCCTGATGAAAAGATTAGACCAGAAAAAATATACATTAATCTTTGTTCATATTTTACATATAGAGACATAACTAACTTGGGAAGAATCAAAAGTGAAGTTAAACAACCCAATGCAAATGGGAATAAAAATAAGAAATTGAGATTTGCAGTGGCTTGAATGACAGAACTATAGGCTCCTAAAACAACCAATATAGCACTTCCAGAAATGCCAGGAATTAAAAAAAATGAAAAAGCAATTAGTCCACTGATAAACAGATATAATGGCGTTACTTCACCAGAATTAATATTTAATTCTTGCAAAAAATATCCCATCAAAATACCTAAAAATAAAAAAACAAGTAAGTTGAATCTTTTTAATGAAGCTTTAAAAAAGTCTGCTACATAAATTGATAAAAAAATCATCAGCCAACCTAATAAATGTAGGAATAATTGTTCATAATTATTCATTAAAAAACTAATTATATTAGAGCACAAAAAGATTGCCGCAAGCATTGAAAGTGCAAGTGGCATCGACACACGAAATTGAAATGTCTGAGAAATCATAGAAAAGTTTAAAGACATATTCTTTAGCCTAAGTTGACTCAAGATTGTTATGAGATTTGGGTAAATTTTAAAAATTACCGCAACAGTTGAGCCTGAAATCCCTGGTATTAATTCAGCAACTCCCATGCAAAATCCAGCAAGAGAATATTTGACTTGATCTTTCATCTTTATATTTCTCCATTGGATATGCCTGGTAACATCGGGACAAATGCAACCTCTTCATGAATAGTTTCTTCATTTTCTGTCTCACTTTTTCTTGTGACTACAAATAGTTTTTGCTGGCCTTCATTTCCCGCTGGAATAACTAATTTGCCGCCAACTGTTAATAACTCAACCAACTCTTCTGGGTATTGTCTCGGAGCAGCAGCACATATTATTCCATCAAATTTGCTACCTTCCTCCCAGCCATCAAAACCATTAGCATGCTTTACCATAACATTTCTTATTTTAAGCTCTCTAAGATTTTCTCTAGACTTTATTACCAGTGGCTTGATTCTCTCTACAGCATAGACTTCATTCGCAAAATTAGACAAAACAGCAGATTGGTATCCACAACCTGAACCAATCTCAAGAACATTGTTTAAAACTTTACCTCTTTTAGTTGTATGGCCAATCAAGTGTTCAGTCATTCGAGCAACAATATATGGTTGTGAGATTGTCTGTTTATAACCTATTGTTAATGCTCTATTTTCATATGCTCTACTCCATAAAGCTTGGTCTAAAAATATGTGTCTTGGGACCTGACTTAATGAGTCAAGAACTCGAAAATCTTTAATACCCATATCAAGCAATTCTTGAATCATTTGATCTTTCACTCTTGAGAAAGTAAAGCCAGAGCTACTCACAATTAAAAACCTCTCTATAAAAATTCCAATTGCTAGCATCAACGCTAAGGTTATAGTCCAAAATTGATATAGAAATATAATTATCATCAATTGCTTGAATATCAGTATCTAACTGGTTAGGAAGAAGTTTTCCTGAAGGACCAAAACTATAAAATTTTGATGATTTATTAGATCCTATTAAATCAGGAGTATCGGGAGTTCCCCTTTTTCCCAACATGGTAAGTTTTGTTCCATTAAGCTTAGAAGATGAAAGATCAGGAAAATTAACATTTACAATTACGTTCTTATCATTTGGAAGCTTGCTCACTTGGTTAACAATTAAACTAGCTTGCTCTGAGATGAATGATAAGTTTTTTGGATTAAAAGCAGTTACTGAAAAGGCTACAGGAACATAATTAAGCCTGCGGCCTGCTATAGCTGCTCCAACTGTACCAGAATAAAAAATATCTTCGCCTAGATTTGCTCCTAAATTAATTCCTGAAACAATCATCTCGATAGAATCTGGAATCACTGACAACAATCCGAGGTATGAACAGTCCGCAGGAGTTCCATCAACTGAAAAAATATTTTTTGAAATTTCTTTTACCTCTATCTCTTTTCTAAGACTAATTGCGGCACTCATGCCGCTACAATTATGTTTAGGAGCAATTAAATAAACATTATGGTCTTTGCTAAGAGACTTATGCAGTTCTGTAATACCTGATGCATCATAACCGTCATCATTGGTGAGCAATATATTCATTGAACATTCTCTAATGATGCTATAGCAAAAACTGCTATGCCATTACCCTCACCGATAATACCCATGCCCTCAGCTGTGGTTGCTTTTACTCCAATACAGCTCTCATCAATATTTAAAATACTTGAAAGGGATTTTTTTAAGCTCTCTGCATAAGGTTGGATTTTTGGTTGTTCACAAACTACAACAAAATCAATGTTATAAGGTTGCAAATTTTTCTCCTTTAATAATCTTAGAGATTCCTCAAGAATTTTTAAACTGCTAAGATCTTTGTTTTTCATATCTGTATCTGGAAAATAATATCCAATATCCTTCAATCCTCCTGCACCAAGCAATGCATCAGATAATGCATGCAAAACAATATCTCCGTCAGAATGAGCAACAATAGATAAATTACAATCTATAAAAACATTTCCAAGGGTAATACCCTCTCCAGGCTCAAATCTATGAAAATCAACACCTCTTCCAATTCGATAATTGTTTTCAACATTTAATGGAATATCATCTGCATACGTAATTTTAAAATTAGATCTTTCCCCTGGGATTTCTTTGACTTTAAAGCCAGCTTTTTCCATTGCTTGTGACTCATCAGTAAAAGAAAGATTTTGTTTTATCATTTGATTCAATGCAATTTCAAGAGATTCTTTTTTAAATATTTGCGGAGTCTGAATAGAAAAAAAATCTTCTCTATCAACTGGAATTAAGCCACCGTTCTTTTTCATTCTTAAAGAATCATTAATTGAAATTACTGGATATAAACCATGAATTGATTGATCTTTCATGAATTCTAGAAATAATTTAGTGATAAATTCTTGGCTCGCCCATGGTCGGGCTGCATCATGAATAACAATAGTATCCATATCATTATCAATAGCTAAAACTGCCTTATAGACAGATTCACTTCTTGAGCTCCCACCTAAAGTCATAGTAACTTTAGGATGATTTATAAATGACTGAGATTTTATAAGGGTCTCATTCTGATCAACAGCAACATACACCTTTTTCACAGACTCAATTTCCAAGAATTTACTTACAGACCTTTCTAAGACCGTTTCATTTCCAATTTTGAAAAATTGTTTTGAAATTTTTCCCCCAAAACGACTACTTGATCCAGCTGCTGGAATAATGACTGCAATATTATTTTTTAGGTTCATCAGGATTATTATCTTTAAAACTTAGATACTGCTCATCTTCAAAGATTAAATTTAGCTCCTCCCTAGCAAATTTTTCTGCATAAGCATCACTGTTTTGTCTACTTTGAATGTCAGATTCTAAAATATAATTTTCTTCAGAGAGAGCTGAGTTTCTATCTGATAATTCTTGATTTTCACTTTGGAGACTTGAAAAATTTTTCTTGCTATCAATTCCAAAATAAAGATTGTACAAGGCAATAATTATCAAGAAGCATAAAATTAAGTTTAATATTTTAACCAATGACATTTTTTGCAAAATTTAAATCAGATTGCTTAGCCTCAATCCACAATAATCTATTATATTTCGCTACTCTGTCTGACCTGCAAGGCGCACCTGTCTTGATTTGACCCGAACCAAGACCAACACAAAGATCTGCAATAGTACTATCTTCAGTTTCTCCTGATCGGTGAGAAATAATTGACTTAAACCCATGTTGATTTCCAAGATGTATAGTCTTCATAGTTTCAGTGATTGTTCCAATTTGATTGAACTTTATCAAAATTGAATTTGCTAGAGATTCCTCGATGCCTCTTTGAAGCTCAAAAGCATTTGTTACAAAAAGGTCATCTCCAACTAACTGGCATTTTTTTCCCAGAACATCGGTAAGGTGATTCCATCCTTTAAAATCATTCTCATCCATACCATCTTCAATTGATAAAATGGGGTAATTGTTTGTTAATTCTTCAAGATACTGAGTGAATTCAATTGAATTAAACTTTTTTGACTCTCCTTTGAGATTATATATTCCATTATCGTAAAATTCTGAAGCTGCGCAATCAAGAGCAATTCCAACATCTTTACCTTCCACTAAATTATTGTTTCGAATTGCGGTAATAATTAATTCTATTGCTTCTATATTGGAAGAAAGATTTGGTGCAAACCCCCCCTCATCTCCAACGCTGGTACTCAGACCTTTAATTTGGAGAAGTTTCTTTAAATTTGCATATATTTCTGTAGACCATTGCATTGCCTGAGAAAAACTATTTGCTCCAATTGGCATTATCATAAATTCTTGAATATCAACGTTATTATTAGCATGTTGCCCGCCATTAATTATATTTAACATTGGCATGGGCATTTGCATTTCAAGATTTTCACCATTTATATTATTAAAAACTTGATTAATGTAATGAAAAAGTGGGAGACCAAGTGTTTTTGCTCCTAGGTTTAGAACTGCAAGGGAGACTCCTAAAATAGCATTTGCACCCAACTTGGATTTTGAGCTAGTTCCATCAAGCATAATCATTTTTTCATCAATTTCCTGTTGATTTATAACATCAATACCTATAAGTGCTGGAGCAATTATTTCTTGAATATTTGTAACTGCTTTTAAGACGCCTTTGCCCATAAATGATTCTGCTCCATCTCTTAATTCTAAAGCCTCTCTAGAGCCAGTTGATGCTCCACTTGGGACCATCGAGACTGCATTTAAGCCGTTTTCAAGTTCTACCTTGCAAGAGACAGTGGGCGTCCCTCTAGAATCAAAAACTTGAATAGCTTGGATAGAACTAATAATTGACATTAATCAGCTCTGAATTGATTTTTAATAAATTCATCCAAGGCTACAAGTTGATT
>CACBPT010000015.1 GCA_902541245.1 uncultured SAR86 cluster bacterium
TAAGTGATTCCTCTGTAGAAGATGAGATAATTGGCAACATAAATTACACGGATAAACCAAAAACAAGAGCCCCAGTCATTACAGTTATGGGACATGTTGATCACGGTAAGACAACTTTGCTTGATTTTATTCGAAAAACTAAAGTCGTTGATGGAGAAGCTGGAGGAATTACTCAGCATATCGGAGCATATCAAGTACCTGTTGGCAACTCTGTTATTACATTTATAGATACACCGGGTCACGCTGCATTTTCGTCCATGAGGGCAAGGGGAGCCAATACCACTGATGTTGTAATCTTAGTAGTAGCTGCAAACGACGGAGTAATGCCTCAAACAGAGGAAGCTATCAATCACGCTAAAGCTGCTGGCGTTTCTATTGTTGTTGCGATAAATAAAATGGATCTTCAAGGGGCAGATTTAGAAAGAATAAAAGGAGACTTAGCTGCAAAAGATTTAACTCCAGAGGATTGGGGTGGAAATATTCAAATGATTCCAGTTTCTGCCCTTAAAGGTGATGGAGTTGATAAACTTTTAGAGGCAGTTGTTTTGGAATCTGAGCTTTTAGAGCTTAAGGCTCATTTTGAAGGACAAGCCCAAGGAATTGTAATTGAATCTGAATTAGATAAGTCTAGGGGTGCTTTAGCAACTTTGCTTGTTCAAAACGGTACTTTGAAAGTTGGAGATATGGTGGTTTGTGGATCTGCTGTTGGAAAAGTAAAAAGTATAATTAACTCTGATGGAAGTAAATTAAAAAGTGCTGAACCTTCTTCTGCAGTAGAGATATTAGGTCTTAGTAGTGTTCCTGATGCAGGTGAGACCTTCCAGGTTGTAAAGAATGATAAAGAGGCTCGTGAAATTGCTGAATTTAGAGAAAATAAAATAAAAGATCGAAAAGTATTAAAACAAAGAGATGAAAGCCTGGGTAATATATTTGAATCCATGGGTCAGTCTGATAAAAAAGTACTCAATATTATCTTAAAATCTGATGTTGCTGGCACCTCAGAGGCCATTGTTGCAGCCTTAGCAGATATTGGAAACGACGATGCGTCTATTAAAATTGTTGCCTCAGGGGTTGGAGGAATTTCTGAATCTGATGCAAATCTGGCCTTAGCTACAGAATCAATCATTTTAGGTTTTAATGTTCGATCAGATAGTGCAGCAAAGAAGATTATTGAGAGTGAAGACCTAGGTTTGTCATACCATAGTATTATTTACGAACTTATTGATGAGGTAAAAGCTAGATTAAGTGGTTTATTAGATCCAATTATTAAAGAGGAGATTGTTGGAATAGCAGTAGTATTAGAAGTATTTAATTCTCCAAAGTTTGGTCAAGTTGCCGGCTGTATGGTGGATGAAGGATCTATATTAAAAAATAAGCCTGTAAGAGTTTTAAGGGATGACGTTGTTATACATCAAGGCGAGCTTGATTCGCTTAGAAGATTCAAAGATGATGTTGGTGAAGTCAAATCTGGAACAGAATGTGGCGTTGGTATTAAGAATTACAAAGATATTCGACCAGGCGATAAGGTTGAAGTTTTTGACAGAAAAGAAGAGTCTCAAAGCATTTAATAACATGTCTTCAACAAGAGTACCGAAGGTTCAGGATTTTTTAAAAAAAGAAATATCTCAAATTATCACCTCTCAAGCAAGAGATCCCCGGTATAAATTCTTAAATGTAGTCGATGTAAAATGTTCATCTGACCTTAGTTTTGCGACAGTTTTTTATACTATTATTAATGGTGATATTTCTGATGCACCTGATTACAAATCTCTTGAAAAATTTGCATCAATGGTGAGGTCTAAGCTTTCAAAATTTATGCAAATTAGAAGAGTTCCAAAACTCATATTTAAATATGATAAGAGTCTTGAAAGGTATAACAATATTGATGCATTATTAAACTCTTTAAGTGATTAGCGGATTTCTCTTAGTAAATAAAGACCCTGGGATAACTTCATCAAGGGTTGTGCAAATAATAAAAAAAAAATTTAATCTCAATAAGGTTGGACATTTGGGTACCTTAGATCCAATGGCAGGTGGTCTTTTAATAATTGCAATTAATAGAGCAACTAAATTTGCATCTCTTCTTTTGCAGAGTGAAAAGTCATATCGAGCCGAGGTCACTCTTGGTATTCAAACAGATACTGATGATGCTGAAGGAGAAGTTATATCTTGCAAAGATGTGAAAATAAATGACTTGCAAGCAAAAAAAACCTTATTAAGTTTTTTGGGTGAGAGCTATCAAATTCCTCCAAGTTATTCTGCTTTAAAGCATAAAGGCAAACCCTTGTATAAGTATGCAAGGGATGGAATAAAAATTGAAAAAGCAGCAAGAAAGATATGTATTAAAAAAATAAATAATATTTCAATAAAACTACCAAAAGTTTCATTTGATATTAATTGCTCAAAGGGTACTTATATAAGATCTATCGCACGGGATTTTGGATTAAGGATTGGTTGTGGCGCTAATTTATCAAAATTAGTAAGAACAAGTCAGGAAAAATTTTTACTTTCCGATGCTCGCTCATTAGATGAAATAAGTTTAAAAAACTTAATATCATTGGAAAATGCCTTTGATAATTTAGATTTTATCCAGCTAAACGAAATAGATAGCAGGGCATTTCTTCATGGCAAACCAATTGAAATAAGCCTTGATCATGAAAATTTATTAAGAGTATATGACGCTTCAAATCAATTTATCGCAATAGGAAAAAATTCCTGCAAGGGCTTTAAGCATGAATACCTTGTTTAATGATTGAATAAGTAATAAGCTACACCCACTTAAACTTCAGATATGCGAGGTTTGAGATGGTTAAGGAGCATATCCAAGGAGAAAATATAAATGGCTTTATTAAAAGAAGAAAAAAATAAAATTGTTAAAGAGTTTCAGAATAATGACACTGATACCGGCTCTCCGGAGGTGCAAATAGCTCTTCTTACAGAAAATATAAATAAATTACAATCTCACTTTAAAATTCATAAAAAAGATCATCACTCAAGAACGGGTCTTATCAGAATGGTTAACTTAAGAAGAAAGCTTTTAGCTTATTTAAAAAAGAAAAACTCTGAAAGTTATCAAGACATAATCAAATCTCTTAAATTAAGGGGATAAACAAGGAAAATCGTGGAAGAAAATAAATTAAATACTCAATCTGTAGAATTCGAATACGGAAATAAAACTGTCAAAATAGAAACTGGCAAAATTGCGAGACAAGCTACTTCAAGCATCATTGTTACCATTGATAATTTGGTTGTGTTGACAACAATGGTAGCTAGAAAGGACGCAGATCCATACAAAGATTTCTTTCCATTAGCGGTTTTCTATCAAGAAAAATTTTACGCTGCTGGAAAAATACCTGGTGGATATTTTAAAAGAGAAGCGAGGCCAACTGAACAAGAAACATTAACCTCTAGGTTAATTGATAGGCCAATTAGACCTTTATTCCCGGAGGACTTTAAAAATGAAATACAGATTTTTTGCACAGTCTTGTCTTCTGATAAAAATATTAATCCTGATATAGCATCTTTAATTGGGGCCTCTGCTGCGCTTTCAATTTCAGGAGTACCATTTCAGGGTCCTCTTGGAGCTGCGAGGGTTGGTTTTATCGATAGCAATTATATTCTCAATCCCTCACCAGAAGAGTTAAAAGAGTCTCTGTTGGATATGGTTGTAGCAGGAACTGAAGATGCGGTGTTAATGGTTGAGTCCGAAGCGAATGAGCTAAGTGAAGATCTCATGCTAGGCTCAGTGCTATATGGTCATCAAGAAATGCAAAAAGTTATTAAAGCCTGTTCAGATTTAAGGGCTAAAGTGAATCCTACTCCATGGGAGTTTTCTGAAGACGAGTTAACTGCTGAATTTAAGAATAAGATTGCAGACTCTTTTACAGAGGAAATAGCAAGTGCATTTAAAATTGCAGATAAAGCAACTAGAGGAGAAGCAATCAATGCTGTTAGGGTCAAAATAAATGAGGCTCATGATGAATTGGATGACTTAGAAAGAGGTAAATTAATGAATGCCTTTAAATTGGTAGAAAAAGAGGTTGTTAGAAAAAGTATCTTGGCTAACGAACCACGAATTGATGGAAGAGATTTAGATACTGTTAGACCAATATATGTTGAAACTGATGTTCTTCCAAGTGTGCATGGATCTTCTTTATTTACGCGCGGAGAAACACAAGCATTAGTAGCAGCAACTCTAGGGTCAATAAGAGATGCTCAAAGAATAGAGGGACTAAATGGAGAAGAATCTAATACCTTTATGCTGCATTACAATTTCCCAGCATATAGTGTTGGTGAGATTGGGATGCCATTAGGACCAAAGCGAAGAGAGATTGGTCATGGAAATTTAGCAAAAAGAGCTATCAAAGCTGTTCTTCCTGATTCAGAAGAATTTGGTTATACCTTGAGGGTTGTTTCTGAAATCACGGAATCAAATGGATCAAGTTCAATGGCTTCAGTCTGCGGGACTTCTCTTTCGTTAATGGATGCTGGTGTGCCTATCAGTAATCCAGTTGCTGGAATAGCAATGGGCTTAATTAAAGAAGAAAACAGTTTTGCTGTTTTAACAGACATTCTTGGTGACGAGGATCATCTTGGCGACATGGACTTTAAAGTCGCAGGCACTATAGAGGGCGTTACGGCTTTGCAAATGGATATTAAAGTTCAAGGTATTACATCTGAAATTATGGAATCTGCCCTAGAGAAAGCAAAAAATGCTCGTATGCATATTTTAGAGAAAATGAATGAAGTAATTTCCAAACCAAAAGAGTTGTCAGACAATACTCCTGCAATGAAAAAGATAACTGTAGACCAGGACAAAATTAAAGAAATTATAGGTAAGGGTGGAGCAGTAATAAAAGGCATGCAAGCTGATACTGGAGCATCAGTCGATGTAGATGATAATGGAGTCGTCACTATATTTGGAGAAACGCAATCCATTATGAAAGCAGCGCTTGAAATAATTGAGGGCATAATAGAAGAGCCTGAGTTAAATAAAATTTATGAAGGCAAAGTTGTCAAGATTGTAGATTTTGGTGCTTTTGTGAATATTTTGCCAGGTAAAGATGGATTATTGCATGTTTCTGAAATTTCTTCTGATAGAGTTGAGAATGTTTCTGATGTCTTAAGTGAAGGAGACATTATTAAGGTTAAGCTAATAGGTTTTGACCGAGGAAAGATGAAACTTTCTAAAAAAGTATTAGAAACCTGAGCAATTTTAATATAATTAAAATTTATAATATATAAGTAGTATTATTTATATTGAAAATATTTATCTTTCAAAAGTCAAATTTCCAGATATTTTTAACTCATATATCTTGTCCGTAATTTCATTTTGTGGTTTTATAGGTTAACTAACCATGCAAACCATAGGGGGAAATTATGGATAATGCATTTAGAATGTTAAGCGACCTAGTTAGTAATTTAACTAGTGTTATCATTGGTATCTTAGGACTTGGTATTGTTGGAAGTCTTGCTTTTGGCGATATGATGGGACTTGATGTAATAGGAAACATTACATCTTTGGTCGAGTCTTTAGCATCAAATGGTGTTGTAGGATTACTTGTACTAGCAGTTCTATACAGCTTAGTTAACAGATAAGCATTTGTGCTTAATCAATGTTAGAAAGGGCCATTAGGCCCTTTCTAGCTTTTTATTAATATGAATCTTAATAACTCTCTAATAAAACTTACCGCTTTTTTTAACAAGTTATTAAAATTATTATTACCATTAGTAGCAGTTTCACTATTGCTAGGTATTATTTTTGGTCCAAATACTCCATTTGTTGGAGATGTATATAAAAATGTCTCAGAAATTTTAAATATGCTAGGAGAAGACGGCCTATTGGCATTAATATCTTTAATAATAATTTTGATTTTCTTAAAAAAAGAATAGTAAAAAATATTATTAAATTCTAGATAGACTTTTATCTAAAAATATCTTTCTTTCTTAAAATTTAATCTATTGGTGGCTATGGGTGGAATTGAACCACCGACCCCAGCGTTATGAGTGCTGTGCTCTAACCATCTGAGCTACATAGCCAAGTGGTATGATAATAAAGAACTTGATTTATAAGTCAAACATTAAATTTGAAGTGAATTATATCTCCATCCTTCACTAAATAGTCTTTTCCCTCTAGCCTTAATTTACCATTTTTCTTTGCACCAGTTTCTCCATTAAAATCAATAAAATCTTTATATGATATAACCTCCGCCTTAATAAAACCTTTTTCAAAATCAGTGTGAATAACTCCTGCAGCTTGAGGCGCTAATGAATTTTTGTGAATTGTCCAAGCTCTAGACTCTTTCGGCCCAGAGGTAAAAAATGTTTCTAAGCTCAATAATTTATAGCCTGCAAGAATAATTTTATTTAGAACAGGTTCATCCATTTCAAGAAGTTCTAAGTATTCTAATTGTTCTTCCTCCTCCAGTATCGCTAACTCATGCTCAACTTTTATTACTGCTGGAATGATTTTGATGTTATTAATCTCAGCATAATTCTTGAGGTCGTCAAAATTATTTTTCGATTTGTCGTCAGATAAATTTGCTACTAAAACCGTTGGTTTTGTTGAAAGCAAATTCATGCTTTCAATAAATTTTATTTCCTCAGCTTCAAATCTATCAAGTTTTGGTAAATTTCCATTTTTCATCAGTTCCTTTAGCGCTTGAATTATTATTTTTTGTTTTTTTGCATCTTGATCTCCAGATCTAATTAATTTTTCTAATTTCTGATCTCTTCTTTCGAGGACCTCAAGATCAGCAAAAATTAATTCAAGATTGATTGTCTCAACATCCTTAAGAGGATCGATAAAACCGTCAACATGTACCACATTTTCATCATCAAAACATCTTACAACATGAAGAAGAGCATTCATTTCTCTTATATTAGACAAGAAGGCGTTTCCTAATCCTTCTCCCTTTGAGGCACCTTCTACTAGCCCAGCAATATCAACGAAACTCATCGTGGTTGGTATCACATTTTCAGAATTTACAATATTATTTATTTTATCTAGTCTTTTGTCAGGAACATTCACAATTCCAAGATTCGGCTCAATAGTACAAAAGGGAAAATTTTCTGCAGGGATAGAGGATTTAGTGATAGCATTGAATAAGGTTGATTTACCAACATTAGGTAAGCCTAAAATTCCACATTTAAAACCCATTTATTCTGTATGCAGTTTCAATTGCGCTGAATTAATATCGTTGTTGCTCAAAAGGTCAATGACATTATTAAACTTATAAAAGCTTTCTTTTATTAAATCTTTTTCAGCAGTTTTAAATTTACCTAAAACCCAATTGGTTACATCAATTTTATTGCCTGGATGACCAATTCCCACTCTTAGTCTTATAAATGATTTACCTGCATGCGATATAATACTCTTCAATCCATTGTGTCCACCATGCCCACCACCTATTTTTAATTTTAGGCTTCCAAGAGGAAGATCCAGGTCATCATGAATAACTATTATTTGCTCAAGGTTGAAATTATTGATTTTTAGAATTTTATTAATTGAATTACCCGATTCATTTACATACTGATTGGGATATCCCCATAGAATTTTTTCATCACCAGATAATCCAACTGTGGATTCAATTTTTTTCTTTGCTTGAAGATCTAAATCGGCGTCGCTCGCTACACTTTTTACCCAATCTTTACCAATATTATGACGGGTTCCATTATATTTACTACCAGGATTTCCTAATCCAATAATACAAATATTAGGCACAGATTTTTTTGATTTTAATCACTTGACTCTGCTTCTTCTGAAGACTCGTTATCAGCGTCACTTTGATCCGTCAATGAATCTTCTCCTTCAGCAGCTTCACCTTCCTCACCTTCTTCTCCCTCAGTAAGAATCTCTGGTTCTTCTTCTGCTCTAGGGGGATTCACTGAGACAATCATCTGATCATTCTCTTCATCAAAACCAGGAATTTCAGCACCTTCTGGTAAGGTTATATTTGATAAACGTATTGCTTCGTTAAGCATTAAGTTTGTAATATCAACTTCAATAGCCTCAGGAATATTTCCAGCTAAGCATGAGATTTCTATTTCTGAAATAGCTTTGGCAATAACACCTCCGTCTATTTTTACACCCTCACAGTCCTCCTCACCAATAAATCTGAATGGAACAACTACTTTTAATTTGGTTTTTCTTGAAACTCTTTGAAAGTCTGCGTGAAGAAACTTACCTTTTACAGGTTCTCTTTGAAGCTGCTTAAGAACAACTTTTTCTTCTTGGCCCTCAAGCAATATTTTTAAGACTTGAGTGTAAAAAAGTTCATTTTCAGAAGCTTTAGTGAGCTCATTTAATTTAACTTTAATATTTTTAGTCTCTTCTTCATTTCCATAAATTATGGCTGGAACCATAGAGCCTTCCCGTCTTATTTCTCTGGTTTTATTTGTACCAGTTCTTACTCTAAGATCTGCATTTAGTATGATTTCATTTGACATGAGGGTTACCTTCTAATTAACTCTTACAAAAATAGAGCACTAAGTGACTCTTCATTGTTCAATCTTCTAATGCACTCAGCAATTGTAGGTGCAATAGAAACGACGCGTATTTTACTGCATTTTTCTGCTTCTGTGGACAAAGAAATGGAATTGGTCACAACTAATTCATCTATATATGAATTTGAAATTCTTTCAATAGCAGGCCCTGATAATACCGGATGAGTGATATATGCTTTCACCTTAGCAGCACCAGCATCTTTTAAAGCTTGAGCTGCATTACATAAAGTGCCAGCTGTATCAATAATATCATCGGGCACAATACAGCTTTTTCCTTTAACATCTCCAATAATATTCATCACTTCAGATTCATTTGACGATGCTCTTCTTTTATCAATAATTGCAAGATCAGATTCGTCCAAGAATTTAGCCAATGCTCGCGCCCTTACAACACCACCCACATCGGGAGAGACGACAAGTATTTGCTCATCTTTTGAAGTTCTGGACTTAATATCATCATGCATGATTTTTGTTGCGTAAACATTGTCAGCAGGCATATCAAAAAAACCTTGGATGGATTCAGAATGAAGGTCTACTGTAAGCACTCTATCCACTCCAACGGAATTTAACATATCCGCAATTACTTTTGCGCTTATTGGGACTCTTGCTGATCTAACTCTTCTGTCTTGACGTGCATAACCATAATAGGGAAGTATTGCTGTAATTTTTGATGCAGATGAGCGTTTCAAAGCATCTGTAATTAACATTAATTCCATTAAATTTGCATTTGAAGGAGCGCAAGTAGATTGAATGATATAAGCTTCATGACCTCGGACATTTTCTAAGACTTCAACCTTAATTTCTCCATCTGAAAATTTACCTAAATCAATCTCACCTAGTTTTATGCCTAGTATTTTTGCTACCTCTTCAGATAAAGCCTGTGAAGCTGAGCCTGAGAAGATTCCAACTGTTTGTTTATTAATCATTTTTCTTATTATTGGCTGGGGTGGCTGGATTCGAACCAGCGCATGACGGGATCAAAACCCGTTGCCTTACCGCTTGGCCACACCCCATTATGTTAAATAAGTTAATAATGGTGAACATTGTAAAGGTTCACAAAAAGAGTGTCTCCATTTACTAGGAATTTTTTTTAAAGTTTTTTCAATTTCATGCTTATTTTCATATATAACAAACATTGTTGAGCCAGTTCCAGATAATCTTAGAGAGCAAAGATCATTTAATTGATTGAAATCTTCTTTAATATCTTGATTATTTTGAAGAAATAAGGGAAGAAATGAGTTTTCTTCATTCTGTATGATCTCATTTTGATAATCTGCACTTAATTTATCCCATTGAGAAAATAATTCTTTGGTTGAGGAACAGATTTGAGGAAACAATAATAGATATTTTTTTTTAGAGGGGCTTTTTGCTTCAAGTAAAACATCCCCAATGCCAGATGCATGAGCATTTTTACCAAAGATAAAGAATGGAACATCTGCACCCACTTTTTTTCCAACTTTTATCAAATCCTTTGATGAAAGCCCAAGCTCGAACAATACATTAATTCCAATTAATGCCCCAGCAGCATTTGAACTTCCTCCACCAAGACCGCCCCCCAAAGGAATGTTCTTTTTTATACTGATATTACAATATATTTGTCTTCCAATATAATTTGATAGCTCATTAACAGCTTGATAAACAATATTTTTTTCTCCGTCTATTGATGGGCCAATATTTGTTGATACATTAATCAATTTAAAATTTGTTTTTTCAATCTTCATCTCATCAAATAAATTTATAAGTTGAAATTGTGAATTTATTTCATGCATTCCATCAATTTTTTTTCTTAAAATTGACAGATTTAAGTTTAACTTTGCTGGGCAATTCAACTTTATCTTATTCACTTTTTAAAATTCCATTTACTGAAAAAATATCACTATTAACAAAGAATACTGAAAATGTATCTGGTCCCCTATATTCGCATTTTAATTCAATGTTGTTTTTGTTAATTTTAAATACATTTTTATCAGCACTTAAAGAATTGAAGCATGAATTAAAAAAATAAGCGTATTCTCTTGTATTAAAATTGTTGAACAAAGTCAAATAACCGTTATCAATCTCTTGATCAATGGAAATTCCGTAATTTTGATTGAATTTTATCTTAAGAATATTCCCTAATATTGGCTTACTAGCCTGTATAATTACATCTTCAGTAAATACATTTATTCTAACAATGAAGATAGATACTAGGTTATTTTGTGAAAGATTCAATTTACCTATGTAGCTTTTCTCTAGGATAGTTGATTGAGATATTGATGAGCATGCGCTTAAAAGTACAACAGAATACATTAAGATAATTTTTGTTATGGAATTACAGCTATTTGGCATAAATCATAAGACTTCTAAATTATCTGAAAGAGAACTATTTATTATAAATGACTCTAATCAAGATGACTTTATAAATTTCTTTAAGGAGGAATTTGGCAATTTTGTAGAGTCTTTTTTTGCACTTTCTACATGTAACAGAACAGAAATCTATTATTTCGGAGAGTATGGAACTTCTATTTCCATAGCTAATAAAGTTCTCGAATTTTTAGGTTGTGATGATTCTGTTAGGCGAGGCTTATATTTTTTTGATGGTGAAGCAGCTATTGAGCATATGTGTTCTGTTGCAAGCGGCCTAGATTCTCAAGTCTTAGGAGAACAAGAAATATTGGGACAATTTAAAAAATCAGCTCAGAACTATACAAAGCTAGGATTTTTAAATAATCGACTGCTAAAAGCAACTGACGAAATCATATCGATTGCAAAGGCTGCTAGAACTGAAACAAAGATTGGTTATAATCCATTGTCTGTTTCAGGCTTATCACTGAAAATTGTTCAAGAGATTTTTGAAGATCCAACTAAGCAAAAACTCACAATAGTTGGTGCTGGTCAGATGGCAATGAACGTCATTGAAAATTTTTATGAAAACGGAATAAAGAATATACATGCAGTTAATAGATCTAAAAAGTTCCTGCAAATCAATGACTCATTTAGCCTAGTAACTAGTAATCTATCTAAACTAGGATCACTCATTAAAACTACAGATATTCTAGTGACATCTGTAAATTCTCCATTGCCAATTATCGGGAAAGGGCTGATAGAAGATGCAATGAGATTGAGGGCAAATAAACCAATGCTGTTAATTGATTTGGGCGTGCCTAGAAATGTAGAGGACCAAGTTCGAGATCTTGAAAATGCATATCTTTTTACAATAGAGGATATAGAGCTTGTTACTCAAGAAAATTTAGACGAACGATCTGCTGAAGCTATAAAAGCCAGGCAATTAATTAAAGATCGTATTAAATTATATAGTGATGGTCGATTTAAAAAACAATATCGCAATGAAGCTTATGAGGCCCTTAGGATAATATCGTCATTACTAAATCAACAAGATTACTTTGAATTATTGAGCTCTGATGATCCTTATAAGTTCTTACAAATTATAGATGCAGTACCTGCCGATCAATTAAATCAAATTTCAGCTCTAAATTCTCATGAAATACTTTCTATGCTAAAGGAAATAAGAAGTGCTTGAAGATTCTATTATTAATAAACTAGAAAGTTTGCGATTAAGATCCATAGAAATTAGTGATGCCATTGCAAAAGAAGGCGCTACGGATGATATGGATTTATATACACAGTTGAATAAAGAATACGCTGAAATTACTCCTATAGTAGATTTATTTAAATTATTAAAAATTGTTGAGTCAGATCTATCAGGCGCACAAGATCTTTTAGATTCAGGAGATTCAGAGTTAGTTGAGTTAGCAAAAATTGAAATAAGTACTAATCAAGAAAAGATTGTAGAACTTGAAAAAAATATTAAATTCATGCTTTTGCCAAAAGACAAGTCTGATGATGGAGCTGCTTATCTTGAAATAAGAGCAGGAGCAGGCGGAGATGAGGCTGCTATTTTTGCTGCAGATTTATTTAGAATGTATTCTCGATTATCTGAGCGCCAAGGTTGGAGATTTGAAATTGTAAATACTAAACATTCAGAACCTAGCGGTTTAAAAGAAGCCGTAGTTAAGATAAATGGAAAAGGAGTTTTTAAGATCCTGAAGTTTGAATCTGGAGTGCATCGAGTCCAACGAGTTCCAGAGACTGAGTCTCAGGGAAGAATCCATACTTCAACGGTTACAGTTGCAATTTTACCTGAGGTTGATGAGGTAAAAGACATAGAGATAGATAAAAGCGATTTAAGAGTGGATACTTATAGGGCATCTGGTGCAGGAGGCCAGCATGTTAATAAAACTGATTCTGCAGTTAGATTAACCCACATTCCAACTGGCGTTGTTGTAGAGTGTCAAGATGACAGATCCCAACATAAAAATAAAGCTAAAGCTATGGCTTTGTTAGCTGCTAAATTAAAGCAAAATGAAATTAATGAGCAGCAAAATACTATCGCAAGTGAAAGAAAAATTTTAGTTGGCACTGGTGATAGAAGCGAAAAGATAAGAACATATAATTTTCCTCAAGGTAGAATTACCGACCATAGAATTAAATTAACCCAGCATAATTTAGATCAAGTCATGGATGGTGATATGATTTCAATTTGCCAAGCTTTGATTACAGAAAATCAATTGGCTCAACTTTCTAGTTTAGAACAATCATAACAATTGAATCAATCAATCAAATCATATTTTGCACTTGCCAAATCAAATATTCATACTCATGAGTTTATATTTCGAGATTTAGAGTTTTTTTTAAAATCAATAGGAATTTCTGACTCAATCGTCACGCTTAAAGATGATTTTGATTTATCAAAAGAGCAGATAAAAAAAATAGAAACTTTTTTTTCGTCTTATCTAGATGGAGTGCCAATTGATTATATTTTAAAAGAATCAATATTTTATGGATTTAAATTTTTTGTAGATTCGAGAGTGCTTATTCCTCGACCAGAAACAGAACTAATCATAGATTATATTTTGGATTTAAAATTAACGAAAAGTTCAAAGATTGTAGAGGTCGGCACAGGATCCGGTTGTATCGCATTAACGCTAGCAATGCTTAGGCCAAAAATTAAGATTATTGCCTCAGATATTTCAAAATTGGCTTTGGAAGTAGCCGAAGTAAATAAAAAATTACATAATGTTAGCAATGTCTCATTGGTACATTCTAATTGGATGTCTTTTGTAATGGAGGATTCTTTAGATTTAGTTATTTCTAACCCACCATACTTAAAGTCAGGTGATTGTCATCTTAAAAATTTAACTCATGAGCCGTTAATAGCTTTAACTTCAAAAAATGGATCTCAAAGTTTCATTGATATTGCTCATCAAGCAAGATTTGCTTTAAAACCAGGTGGAAAAATTATCTTTGAACATGGTTATTCTCAAGCAGAAGAGGTTGCCGAAATATTACAAGAGCAAGATTTTCACAACATAGTTTCAAATCAAGATTATCAAGGCCTGGATAGATATACCTATGCATGCAAATAATAATATTTTCATATGATAAGATTTACGATTATGAAAATACAATAAATATAATTGAATTCTTAAAACAAAATTTATTTTAAATACAGGGGTTATTTTAATGAAAGGCAATATGATGAATTGGGATTTAACAATCCCGCAGGCAATTTTACACGCTGAAAAATATAATTTTGATGGCAAATTAGTTTCACGAGAATTGGACGGCACAATAAATTCAACTACATATGGTGAGTCAATCAAACGCTCAAAAAAGCTTGCTAATGCACTTAGAAAACTTGATGTGAGTGCTCATGATCGAGTTGCAACAATAGCTTGGAATAACAGTAGACATTTTGAAACCTATTTTGCCGTGTCCGGGATGGGAGCCATTTTGCATACCCTCAACCCGAGATATTCTCCTGATCAGTTGATATACATACTTAACCATGCTGAGGATGAAGTTTTAATTGTTGATCCTTCATTTATCCCTCTAGTTGAGAGTGTTCAAGATAAATTAGACACTGTAAATAAGATAATTATTGCCTCATCAAAAGATAAGATTCCTGAAAATAATTTACAAAATTCTTTAAGCTATGAAGAATTAATTCAAGATGAGCCAGATCAATTTGATTGGCCTGAAGTGAATGAAAATGATGCCGCCTCTTTATGTTATACCTCAGGTACAACGGGCAATCCAAAGGGTGTATTATATTCACATAGATCAACTATTTTGCATGCAACTTCAATCTCTGGAGGTCTTGGATTTAATTCTTCAAGCTCAGTATTGCCAGTTGTACCTATGTTTCACGTAAATGCTTGGGGTGTACCTTATTGTGCATTAATCAGTGGAATGACCCTAGTTCTTCCTGGCCATGCTCTTGATGGAGAGTCATTATATGAGCTTGTGAAACAGGAATCGGTTGATTCAATGTTAGGTGTTCCTACTGTTTGGCTAGGATTATTGCAGTACCTTGAGGAAAATGGGCTTAAGCTTGATACAGTTGATCAAGTTTTAGTTGGTGGCTCAGCAGCTCCATATGCAATGATTAAAGCATTTGATGAGCAGCATGATGCATTTTTAACTCATGGATGGGGAATGACAGAAATGAGTCCACTTGGAACTATAAATGCACCAACTAAGAAAACTTTGAATCTTCCAAAAGAAGATCGATATCAGCTGCAAACCAAGCAAGGCTATCCATTATTTGGTGTAGAGATTAAGACGGTTGATGATGAGAACAATGAACTTCCTAGAGACGGCGAGGCTAGTGGTGCTCTGAAAGTAAAGGGCCCATGGATCATGCATACATACTTTAAAGCAGATTGCCCTGCGGTAGATGATGAAGGCTGGTTTGATACTGGTGATGTTGCAACCATTCATCCTGATGGTTGTATGCAAATTGTTGACAGAGCTAAAGATGTTATAAAAACTGGAGGAGAATGGATTAGCTCAATAGATTTAGAAAATGCTGCACTTACTCATGAAAATGTTCTTGAAGCATGTGTTGTTGGAGTGCCTCATCCAAAGTGGGACGAAAGACCTCTGTTGTTTTTAATAACAAAAGACGGAAATGAAATGGATAAAGAAGAGATAAATAATTTTCTTTTAGAAAAAGTTGTTAAATGGTGGCTGCCTGATGACATCATTTTTGTAAAAGAGCTCCCACACGGAGCTACTGGAAAATTACAAAAGGTTGAATTAAGAGATGAATACAAAGATCATTTAATGGAGAAATAAAATGGCAATAACAATTGTTAAACCTAAAAATTTGCAAGATTATGTTGGAAAAGAGTTAGAAGCGACTGAGTGGTTTAAAGTTGATCAGGATAGAATTGACAAATTTGCTGATGCAACAGAAGATCATCAATTTATTCATGTTGATCCTGAAAAAGCTGCTCCTATTTTTGGCTCAACAATTGCGCATGGTTTTCTTTCGCTATCATTGGTTGCAGGCCTTGGCAAAGACACAGCACTAGTTGTTGAAGGAGCAAAAATGGGCTTAAATTATGGGCTGGATAAAGTAAGATTCTTAAGTCCAGTAGCAGTTGACTCTAGGGTGAGGCTACACACCAAAATTGTTGACATAACAGAAAAAAATCCTGGTCAATATTTAGTTAAAGCATCTGTATCTATGGAGATAGAAGGCGTTGACAAACCAGCATACATTGCAGAAACATTATCAATGTGGGTTATATAAACTAAATTATTTTTTCTTATGCAGTTAGTTTTTTCTCGGTTTGGATACTTAATTTGTATAATTTCTTTTCTAGGCGCCTCAATTTTATTGCTTGAAAATGGGTTTAGCGAACTTGAAGTCTTAATTTTTGCTGGTATCGGCTCAATTTTATTTACTGTAATAGGAGAGTTTTTTGTACCTTTATATAAAGATTGGAGACCAAACTTTAAAGAAAATTTTTTTCCAGATGCATCACTTTTTGTTTTAAATTACATTGTATTTCAAAGTCAATTATTACAAATTTTTCTTACCTCTATAGCTATAAAATTTGCTGGAGGAGGATTTGATCTTTGGCCATCAGATACAAACATATTTATACAATTAGTTCTTGCATTAATCATCTCTGAGTTTGGATTGTATTGGTTCCATAGGGGCTGTCATGAGATTCCTCTTTTGTGGAAGTTTCATAGCATTCATCATAATCCACAAAGACTGTATTGGTTTAACGCAACAAGATTTCATTATGTTGATGTGACACTGCTTCAGGTTTGTGGAATAGTGCCTTTACTAATTTTAGGTGCAGAAGCTAAGATAATTGCGTTAGTAACTATTTTCAGTACTGTTCATGGATTTTGGCAACATGTAAATGCTGAGCAAGATCAAAAAATTCTTAATTATTTCTTTTCTGGACCAGAATTGCACAGATGGCATCATAATTTAAAGCCAGAAATAGCAAATCATAATTATGGAAATAATCTCATTATATGGGATCACGTATTTAGAACTTTTTATTGGCCAAAAAATAATAACGAAGAATTGAAAAATGTGGGTGTTCAAGGAAACTTGGCAAACAATGTTAAATCAATGATATTGGATCCTTTCAAATGGTAGATTACCTAGTTAACTTTTTTTTCAGAATCCTATTAACTGTTTGAGGATTAGCTTTGCCTTGAGTTTTTTTCATAACTTGACCAACAAAAAACCCAAATAATTTTTCTTTTCCACTTTGATAGCCCTTAACTTGCTCAGAGTTATTTCCGATCACTTCATCAACAACTTTTTCGATGGAATCGTCATCGGTTATTTGTTTTAAACCTTTAGACTCGATAATTTGATCTGGCGAAGATCCATTAATACACATTTCTTCAAAAATAGATTTTCCAATTTTACCTGAAATGGTCTGATCATCGATTCGATTAATGAGCATTGCTACATACTCAGGATTTAATTTTGATTCATGTATTTCAATAAGCTCTTTGTTAAGATAGGCACTGATATCACCTATAATCCAATTTGCTAGCAGAGAGTAATTTTTTACATTTGCTAGTGAAGATTCAAAGAAGTCGGCCATGGTCTTTGATGATGCAATAATTTGTGCGTCATAGGATGACAGTCCATATTCGTTTTGATAACGAATCTCTTTTTCAGTTGGTAGCTCAGGAAATTCATCTTTTATTTTTTCCATTTCTTCATCTGAAATTACCACTGGCAAAAGATCTGGCTCTGGAAAATATCTATAATCGTTTGCAAATTCCTTTGATCTCATTGGTCTAGTTTCATCTTTAGCACTATCATAAAGCCGAGTTTCTTGCGTAACTTTTTCTCCGCTCTCCAGGATTTTTATCTGTCTTTTGATCTCAAAATTAATAGCTTTTTCAATAAATTTAAAAGAATTGATGTTTTTAATTTCTGTTCTTGTACCAAGTTCTGAGTCTCCACTTTTTCTAACGGATACATTTGCATCACATCTCAAAGAGCCTTGAGCCATGTTACCGTCTGATACATCTAAGTAGGTAACAAGTTGATGCATCGCCTTCATATATGCCACTGCCTCTCTAGCGCTAGATATTTCTGGCTCTGAAACTATTTCTAAAAGAGGAGTTCCTGCACGATTAAGATCTATTGCAGAGAAGCCATCAAATTCGTCATGAATTGATTTTCCGGCATCCTCCTCTAAATGTGCTCTAGTAATATTTATTGTTTTCGCTGAATCATCCGTAAGGATTTCTATTGATCCGCCTAATACAATTGGTAAATCCATTTGGGTGATTTGATATCCCTTAGGTAAATCTGCATAAAAGTAATTTTTTCTATCAAAAATGGAGGTTTGGTTTATATGAGCACCTATGGCCATTCCAAATCTTATCGCTTTGTAAAATGCTTCTTTATTTACAGATGGCAAAACTCCAGGGAGGCCACAATCTATTAAATTTACATTTGTATTTGGGCTAGCTCCAAAAGCAGTTGAGGCTCTTGAAAATAATTTTGTTTTTGTTGATAACTGAACATGCGTCTCAAGGCCTATTACAGTTTCCCAGCTCATTTGAAATTCTCCAAATTTGGTTTTGCATGATGAAAGTCAGAGTTCTTTTGGAAGACATGCGCAGCATTAAGCAACAGATCCTCTCTAAGAAAATTTCCAATAAGCTGCAATCCGACTGGCAATGAATTCACTTGTCCATGAGGTACTGAAATAGCAGGCAATCCAGCCAGATTTGCTGAAATGGTAAAAAGATCCTCGAGGTATAATTCAACTGGATTTTGGGTACCTTTACTTTCAAATTTAAAAGCAGTGTTTGGAGAAGTAGGAGTCATCAATAAATCTATAGACTTAAAGACCTGATCAAAATCATTCTTAATTAATCTTCTAACCTGCTGTGCTTTTTTATAATAAGCATCATAGTAACCTGCAGAAAGCGCATAAGTTCCAATAAGTATTCTTCGCTTAACCTCATCTCCAAATCCTTCACTTCTTGATTTTATATAGAGATCATTCAGGTCATCTGTGTTTTCAGCCCTGTGTCCATAACGCACGCCATCAAATCTTGATAAATTTGATGAGCATTCTGCTGGAGCGATAGAATAGTATGTAGGAACAGATGCTGAAATATTTGGAAGTGAGACCTCGGTGAATTCAGCTCCCAAATTTTCATAGGCATTTTTAGAGTCCTCAAAACGTTTCTGAACCTCTATATCCAGATCAGAGAGATCGAATTCTTTGATAATACCTATTTTTTTCCCTTTGATAGATTGATTAATATTTTCTAGAAAATTTGGTACATCTGAGTTAAGTGATGTTGTATCTTTTGAATCATATCCTGACATTGAGTTCAGTAAAATAGCGCAATCTTCAGCATTTCTAGCTAGTGGCCCGGCTTGGTCTAGGCTTGAGGCAAATGCTATCATTCCCCACCTTGAAATTCTTCCATAAGTTGGTTTTAATCCAGTAATTCCACAGTGAGCGGCAGGTTGACGAATTGATCCACCTGTATCCGTTCCAGTGAGAACAATTCCTCTTTCAGCAATATCAGCAGCTAATTCTGGTGGAGAAAGTTCAAGTGCATTTCTGATAGCCCTAATTATCCCGGATAAAGGATCTTTCATGGCCTCGTATACTTGAGAGCTTTTTAATATGAATGTTTCAGG
>CACBPT010000016.1 GCA_902541245.1 uncultured SAR86 cluster bacterium
TTGTACAAATCACTATAAATTTCTGTATTTGCTTCTATTGGATCAAACCTATCACCTGCGTGAGTCATTTTTTCAACTGCATAAGTAAAATCTTGATATAAGCCAATTCCAACAGCACTCGCAATAGCAGCACCTAATGATGATGTTTCAAATGTATGTGGACGAAAAACGGTCATACCAAATATATCTGCAGTTATTTGCATAACTTCATCACTTTGAGATCCACCTCCTGATACAACTAATCGAGAAATAGATTTTTTGGTCCGTTTTTCAAGAAGTTCTTTGCTCTCCCTCAATGCATATGTAAGACCTTCAATCATAGCGCGATAAAGATGTGCTCTAGTATGATCTTCATTAAATCCAATAATTGCCCCTCTTGTTTCAGGACCATCTCCATTAGAGGGCGACCAATAAGGTTGCAGCATTAATCCATCAGAACCTGGTGGAACTTTGGCTAGTAATTCATCAAATAAAGTTTCGGGTTGAAGATTTTTTTCTTTTGCTAATTGCTCTTCTTGAAGTCCAAACTCTTTTCTAAACCAGCTCACCATCCAATATCCTCGTTGAATCATCATCTCAATATTAAATGTGTTAGGTATCACTCCTGGATATGCCGGATAAAAAGGTATCGCCTCAAGATATTTATCAGAAGTGATATTCAATGTAGCAAGGCTGCCATAACTCAAACTACCTGTCTCATTATAAATACATCCAGTGCCTAAAACCTCACAGGCTTTATCTGAACCACAAGCAATTAAAGGAAGTCCTTTTGGTATTCCAGTTTGCTCTGCTGCTGTCTCAGTAATTTCGCCTAGCACAGATCCTGCAGGTAAAACTTCAGGCAACATTTCAGATCGAATTGGCATGGCTCGCCATTTCCAATCTTTCTGGTCAGCCCAGTCTTGTATCTTATAGTCAAATGGAATAAACCCAACAGCACTCGCAACAGCATCTTTGTAATTACCAGTGAGTTTGTAATTGTGATAACCAGATAGAAGTAAGAATTTATGAACTTGCTTCCAAATCTCAGGCTCATTTTGTTGAATCCAATTAGCTTCAGCCTCAGCATGCATTAAATCAACCAATGACTTGGCTCCAATAATTCCCATAATTACTGATTCTAACTTTCCTAATTTTGGTTTAGTTTGCACTTGGCGTTGATCTAGCCAACTGATAGCAGGTCGCAGTGGTTGATTATCTATACCCATTGGAACTATAGTTGCTCGTTGTGTAGTTACTGAAACAGCTGCAATTGATTCCTTTGATATTGATAATTTTGGCCACAATTCCAGGCATGCTTGACAAAGCGAGTTCCAAAAGTACTCAGCATTTTGTTCTGCCCATCCTTTTTGATTAGAGAAATATGGCTCAATTTCAATTTTACTTTTTGCAATAAGTTGGCCCTGTCCATCAAAAACAATAGCTCTAACACTCTGAGTTCCGTTATCAATACTTAAAAAATATTTTTCATTCATTACAGACAGATTCTAAGTATTGATAGGAAGGCTATAGTGCTTTTTCCAAATTGTTTCATAGCGACTTACTTCTTTTTGCCATCGCTCCTCATCCCAGCTCTCATAACTTAAGAAAATTTCTTTCAAAGCTGGATACAATTCAGAGCCTCCATTAGAAAGACACATACCTAGACGAGTTCTTCTTAACAAAAGATCATCAAGATGCTCAACAGCCTCATTTTTTACTGCCCATCGACATTCAGCTAAAGAAAATTCTGTCTCACCTAGATTGTTTTTTTCAACCTGAGAACTTTCTTTTAAAATTTCAACTGCTTTCATGCCGTATCGTCCCAACAAACGTTGTCCCCAATTTCTATTTTTTGGAGTTAATGACTGCGGAGTGATTTCGGGTGTTTGAAACATTCTATCATCAACAAAATCTTTAGCTTTTGGTAAGCTTTTCTTAGCTGCAGCTAAAACATCCAATGCAATCAATCTAAAAGTAGTAAGTTTCCCGCCACTTACAGTAATTAACCCGTTATCTGACCATACAGCATGATCTCGACGCTCTTTAGAGGGATTTTTGCTTTTCTTTGAACCAATTACAGGTCTAACTCCTGCCCATGTTGAGAGGATATCACTTGACTTCAGCGGATTATCGGGAAATTGGCTGTTGTATGCTTTTAATAAATAATCTACCTCCTGATCAGAAATGCTGGCCTCTATGTCTAAATCCTCATCATGATCTAAATCTGTGGTGCCAATAACAGTAGTTCCCTCCCATGGATAAACATAAATACCTCGCTTGTCTTCAACATGGAAAAAGGTCAATACATCGCTAATTGGACATAAGGATTTTGAAATAATTATGTGGCTGCCTCGAAGAGGTCTTATACGTTTTTCTTTATTAACAATATTTCTCAGTCGATCTGCCCAAGCACCTGTTGCATTAATAACAACCCGAGAATTTAATTCAATGAAATCAGAATAATCATCAGCTTTAATTCTTACTCCAGAAACTTTGCCATCTGTTAATAAAAGATTATCTACTTTTGTATAATTTAGAGCATATCCTCCATCATCAATACTATCTTGTAAAACACGAAGTACCAAACGAGAATCGTCAACCATGGCATCAGTGAAACAATTTGCTCCATTAAGTTTATTATCATCTAATCCATGAAAACGTTTCTGTAACTCCTCATTATTAAAGTATTTATTATCCCGAGTACCTGCAAAAAAATCATAAATAGTAAGAATTACTTTCATTACAAATCGACCTGGAAATAAACCTTTTCTAAAAGTTAAATAAAAAGATATTGGATCCACCAATCCTGGGGCCTCGTTTAAAAGACGTTGCCGCTCCTGAACAGATTCCTTTGTAAGTTTATAATCTCCAGATGCAAGGTAACGAAGGCCTCCGTGAACCATTTTTGAGGACCTGCTGGAGGTACCCCACGAAAAATCTTGTTGCTCCAGCAACAGTGCTTTGAAACCTCTTCGCCTTGCTTCCCTAAGAATTCCCGCACCTGTGATCCCCCCTCCAATAACAATAATATCCCAATCTAAATGATCACCTTTTTGCATTTCTGAAAGAAGTTCTTTGCGGTTAGTAAATCCAGTCATAATATTTTAATCATTTTCAGGTAATAATTTTCCTGGATTCATTTGTCCATGAGGATCAAATTGCTGACATAAGCTATTAATTGCAGCGATACCAAACTCTCCCTTTTCTGCAGTTAGGTAGTTTTTGTGATCGCTTCCAACACCATGCTGATGACTAATAGTGCCGCCATGAGCAACAATCTGATCAGCGCCAGCTTTTTTTAATTTCATCCATCTATTCTTTCCTAACTCAAAGCTTTCACCTATGCGAAACAAATAGGTAGTGTAAATACTCGATCCCTGACCATATACATGAGATAAATGTGTATAAACATGGACTTGCTCACCCTCATCATCCAAGGCCGTTCGAATTGCTTTTTCTATATTTTCTGCAGCTTCAGAAACTTTTGACCAATCAACTGCCGTCTCCATGGTGTCAACTATATACCCCTCTGCACCAAGGGGGTCACGAAGATATGGAGCACGGAATCGACCATGCACCCAGTTTTCTCCAAGACCAGACTGATCTACAAAACCACCTAGGGCAGCACAATGATCAATTGCAAGTTCATATACAATTTCGCAATGACGAGCTGATCCAGTTACTCCAAATGTCATCATCACTTTCCCTTCACCAATACCCTTTTCAGATAAAGATTTCTCCAATGCAACCACTCCACCAGTATCACTGCCGGCACCCATATATAGTAGACTCGTTGTTTCAAGTGGGTTACTTAATCGAACCATAGACAATGCAACTCGCTGTTGAATCAATTCCCTTGCAGCATTAATACCAATTTGCCAAGAAGGAAAGAAGACTACTTGGAATTTTTCTTTCTCAGGCATAGGCGTTATCCGTACAGTAACTTCAGTAATAATACCAAGACGGCCCTCAGAGCCAAGAATCATCTCACGAATATCAGGACCGGCTGAAGATGCTGGGATGGTAGGAATTGTCATGGTGCCATTGAAAGTTTCGATAATCCCCCCAGCAAATATATTTTCAATGCGGCCATAATGAAGAGACTGTTGACCGCTTGATCGACTTGCCACCCATCCACCTAAGGTAGATAGCTCCCAGGATTGCGGAAAGTGACCTAATGTGTAGCCATGTTTTTTCAGTGTTTCCTCTACAACAGGACCTGGAGTTCCAGCTCCAAAGGTAGCCAGTTGACTTTCAGTATCAATGCTCAATAAGGAACTCATCTTTCCCATATCTATTGTTAGTATTGGTCTGTCGCTCTTCATAGGATTTATGTGACCAACAACTGATGTTCCGCCACCGTAAGGAATAACAACTAAGTTATTCTCTTTACTATAAGCAAGAAGTTCTCTTACCTGCTCTGCAGATTCTGGAAATGCAACGCCATCAGGAAATGTATCAACATTGCCACTATGCATATCTAACCAATCAGGCAAACTCTGACCTCGCGCATGTCGAACTCGTGTTTCCGGATCGGTTTTAATTAAAGAATGGTCATCAAGACGAGATGCGGGTACTTTAGAAATTACCTCTTTCAAGGTTGCCTGATTAAGTGAAGTTCCTGGTCCTACCAAAGCCTCTAATAACGCTCGCAGTCCATCATTAAGCTCCATAGTTAGCTCACTATTTTCATTTCCCCATCCATTCCACAAACGCATTGATTTCACCAAGTCATAATTTAAATTTAAAAACGCATAGCGATCTACTTTTAAACATAAGTATAGCCTTTTTCGTAATCAAAAAATCAATGATAAATTAAGGTTTATAAAGTTATTACTTAAATTATTTGCCTAATAATCCTTTTTCCTGAGCCCACTCATGAGTAATTTTCATACCCTCCTCAAATGAAATTTCTGGCCTCCATCCAAGGACACGTTTTGCTTTTTTAATTGAAAACCAACTCTTGGTTGAAAGCTGTTTTACTGTTGATGGAGAAGCTTCATTTAGATTGCCCAAAAGATCAGCGAATTTTGATGCTATGGCTGAGATTTTTAAAGCTAGCTTGGTTGAAACCACCACAGGTCTCTTTTTACCTAACCATCGGTAGTGAGGAGTGAAATAGTCTTTGGTAAACATATAACCCTCGCATGATAAATTAAAAATTTCGCCAGCTGCATCTGGATGCCTCGATGCCATTGCGATACCCCTAACTAAATCATCAATATATATGGGTCTAAAAAATCCCTCTCCTTTTTCGGGCAACATAAACTGATTTTTAGCAATTGCTTCTAACGGAGCAATAATCCAAGGGCGGCTACCTGGGCCATATGCATCTCCTGGCCGAATAATCACTACTTCAATATCATCTTTGGTCTGCTCGCTTAAGACAACATGCTCAGAAGCTAGTTTTGTCAGCACATAGCTTCCTCCATCGGCATGCACAGGATGAGTCTCATCTAACTCACCCTCTGCAGAATTTCCGTAAGCAACTATTGATGAAATTTGAACGAAACGTCTAACTTTATGCTCTTTTGCTGCTTGAATTAAGTTACGAGTTGCCAATACATTAACTTGCCACATATCGGAATCTTGCATTGCATTAGAGACCAAAGCAGCTGTATGAATAATTACATCGCATTCTTGTAACTGCTGACTGATTGTATTTGGCTGAGATATATCACCCTCAACAATATCATCATCATTACCAATGAGATCAACGCCAACAACATCTTGACCATGATTTTGGTAATAACGCATCAATGATCCACCAATGAATCCATTAGCTCCAGTTATAAGTATTTTTTTGATAGCTTGTTCACTCATATGGAAACCTTAGCAAAATAATTCTTACTTTTCAGTCCATATTCTTGCGGTAGAAAGAACCAAAAATCCTTGTTAATAATGATTTTGAAAAAAGACGAGTGATGATGGTGGTGAACTTATTAGCAAGACCAGGAACTACAATATCTTTTCCTGCAAAACATGCTTTTATACCAATCTCTGCAACATCTTTAGCCGACATCATCATGCTTGATGGAATGCGGAGAGTGGCGCCTTGCTCAGGATTGTCCATCATTTTTGTAGCTGTATAGCCAGGGCATAACGCTGTCACTTGAACCCCGTTATTTGCAGCAACCATTTCATTTGATAATGCTTGAGAAAACGACACAGCATATGCTTTTGATGCAGCGTAAACATTCTGATTTGGAATAGCCATCCACCCAGCTAATGAAGCGACATTAAGTATATGTCCACTACCTTGCAATGCCATCTTGTTTGCAAAAAGATGAGTCAAGCTAGTGAGAGCCATGATATTAACTGAAATCATTGCTTCCTGCTTTTCGAGACTCAGTTTAGTAAAAAATCCATTTTGCAAAAGGCCTGCATTATTAATTAAGAAATCAACTTTTGCTCCAATTTCCTCAACATTTTGAAAAAGATCTTGTGCTGCATTTGCCTTAGATAAATCTGCAACAATTACAGCTGAATTCACCTCAAATTCACTCCTTAACCTGTTAGCTAATTGATTAAGTTTATCTTCTCTCCGTGCAACAAGAATAAGATCATATCCAAGGTTAGCTAAAATCTTTGCAAATTCGGCACCGATTCCTTCTGAGGCGCCTGTAACTAATGCTGTTTTTGACATGTCGTAATCCCTACTTAATTTTTTTTAGCCAAATTGGTGATGACCAAGCTCTCTCTTGGATTGTGACTGGTATATCTGATCTAGGTTTCTCACCAGCTCTGATGGAATCCCACGTTGACCACCTGCATACAGGATTTTCAAGAACTCGAGAATAATAAAATGCATCTTGATTATCCTTAAATTCTGGATCTTTCCAAAAGACCTTCATTTCTCTCTCTCCTGAATCTGCATTAATCGAGCAATTACTTAAATCAACCCATGCTTTATTTTCTGGACAACGATGAGTCTCTTGATCAACACTCAATCCATCTGAACATGCAACATCAAAAACTTTTTCTTTATGCTCTCCACCTTCTAACCATCCTTTTATAATTTGAGTTCTTTGTAATGGTGTCCCTAAAGTGTCAGCTAGAGCCCATACTAAAAAAGTTGGATTTTTATTTTGATCAATAATGAGGGTGCCGCCCATGGGAATATTGTTTGCATATGCATCTTGAATAAGAGAAAGATCATTAAGTGATGAATTCTCTAAATCATAACCCGCAAAGAATCTCACTTTTATTCTTGGTCCACTTGTCGCAAATGTTTCTTTCCGTCGAAAAGCTTCATAAATAGCTTCACGAGTGTTTTCTTCTGCCCAAACACCAGCAAGACCAGATGCAGAAAAATGAATGAGTCTCTCACTTGCAGCAAGATAGTTTTTTCCATCAACCTCCACGATTGTATTTGGTCTCAACAATTTTAAAAAAGTTCCATAAAATCTATTAAATGGTATTGAGCCTCTTAACTCAGCAGTGCCATCTAAAAGACCTACTTTTGAAAAAAAGACTTCTTCACTATCTGAAGGCCCTCCAACATGTGAGTCACTTGATCCTATTAAACCAAACTTGTATGGATTAGTAAGACCTCTTTCCTCCAAAAATAAACCCTTAAGATATGCATCTCTTACATAACTACCTCTTAAATTAGAAATATTTTTCTCTTGATCCACACCAGTTTTTACTTCGAAAGCTGCCCATTCATCATTTTTTGACAATAATGGATGAGTTTCCGAGGTTCCTTTAACTTGAGTAATTTCAACCAGTGGCTCATTTAATGTACGATTTTTAGAATAAGCCTCATCGATTGGACCTCCATTGTAGTTATCCAGTGAGAACGCAACTCCACCTGAAATATTTGTATTGTGAGGAATGGCTAGGCTCTCAACTCCATCAGATCTAATAAGATTCATCCAATCCCATAATTTTTCTGGATTTGGGCTATCGGCTCTTGTAAAGATTTTTTGGGGGAGATTTCTTGTATCTTTAAATATAACGTTTCGATGTAAGTACTTGTTATAAAGGTAACAGCCTTCAAGGTAACTCATGAGCCGGTTGATCCTGCTTTAGGATTTCGTTTTGATTATAAGGGGAGATCAATTGTTATTAGTGGAGATACTATTTACGACGAAAATGTAATTAAACATGCAAAAGATGCTGATGTTTTATTTCATGAGGCGCAAGCAAATCATCAGCTGGATATCATGAGAAAAGCTCTAGCAAACAATAAAGGACTAGTTACGATCCTTAATGATATTGAGACTTACCATACAACACCAATAGAAGCTGCTAAGGTAGCAAACTTGGCTAACGTAGATCATCTATTTTTTTACCATCTAACTCCAGCACCAAGAAATAATTTAACAGAAAGAATGTTTTTTCGAGGAGTTAATGACATCAGGAAAGAGTGGAGCTCTACAAAAGATGGCACTATGGTTGTTTTACCATTAGACTCAGATGAAATAATAATTACAGAGATTAATTAATGGATGTAAAAAATAAAAGAGTTGTTGTCACTGGCGCAGCTAGTGGTATTGGTAAGGCTCTATGTGAAGCTTTTTATAAAGCAGAAGCTCAATCAGTTATTGCTGTAGATTTGAATCTCGATGGTGCGCAAGAAACAGCTGATTCAGTTAATGGTATTGCTATTAAAGCAAATGTTGGAAATGAAAAAGACATTATTAATGTGATAAAAAAAGCGGACGAGCATGTTGATGGTACTGATATTTTTTGTTCTAACGCAGGGATTGGTGGCGTGCCAGGATTTTTTGAAGTTGAAGCATCAGATTGGCAGAATATTTGGGATGTGAATGTCCAATCTCATATCTTTGCAGCTAAGCATGTTTTACCTCAGATGATTGAAAGAGGAGAAGGCTATCTAGTTAATACATCATCAGCAGCCGGGCTTTTGACTCAGTTGGGAGCAGCAGGTTATTCAGTTACCAAAGCAGCTGCAGTAAGTTTTGCAGAATGGGTTAAGATTACTTATGGAGAAAAGGGGATTGGTGTTTCTTGTCTTTGTCCTCAGGCAGTTAGAACAGCAATGACTGCTCAAGGTCCTGGTGTTGCTGGTGTAGATGGAATGATGGAGCCAGATGAAGTTGCTCAAGAAGTTTTAAAATGCATTGCAGATGAAAAATTTTTAGTATTACCTCATACAGAAGTAGCTGAGTATGTTTCTAGAAAGGGTAATGACAGGGATAGATGGATATCTGGAATGCAGAGACTTCAAAAGCAATTTGAAGATTTCTTAACCCCAGTTGATATGAAGTAAATAAGGAGAAAACATGAAAACAAAAATTACAGAGTTATTTGGTATAGAGCATCCTATTATTCAGGGTGGAATGCATCATGTAGGGTTTGCTGAACTAGCTGCAGCAGTATCAAATGCAGGCGGCCTTGGAACTATAACAGGTCTAACTCAAGGAACGCCTGAAAAGCTTGCAAATGAGATAGCTCGATGCAAGGAGATGACCGACAAACCCTTTGCAGTGAATCTTACATTTTTACCTTCATTAACGCCTCCAGATTATCCTGGATTGGTCGATGTAATTATTGGTGGAGATGTCCCCATCGTTGAAACAGCTGGGAGAAATCCTGCTGAATATTTGCCTGCTTTAAAAGATGCAGGAATTAAAATTATTCATAAGTGCACGTCGGTCAGGCATTCATTAAAAGCACAATCAATAGGATGTGATGCTGTCTCGGTTGATGGTTTTGAATGCGGCGGTCATCCTGGTGAAGATGACATACCTAATTTTATTCTTTTGCCTAGGGCAGCTGACGAACTTGAAATTCCATTTGTTGCCTCAGGGGGGATGGCTGATGCAAGAAGTTTAGTTGCAGCCATGGCTCTTGGAGCAGAAGGTATGAATATGGGCACGAGATTTATAGCAACTCAAGAAGCCCCAGTGCATCAAAATGTTAAAGATTCAATTGTTAATGCTTCTGAATTAGATACTAGATTAATTATGCGTTCTTTAAGAAACACCGAAAGGGTTCTTAATAATGAAGCAGTAGAGCGTCTTATGGAAAAGGAAAATGCCTTAGGGGATCAACTTACTTTCCAAGATATTGCTGATGAGGTTGCTGGAGTTTATCCAAAGATTATGCATGAAGGGACTATGGAGGCTGGTGCTTGGTCTTGTGGAATGGTTGCGGGTCTGGTAAATGATATACCAACAGTTAAAGAGTTAATCGACGGAATTATGAATGAAGCTGATAGTATTATTGAAAAGAGATTAAGCAATTTTTAATTCTTAAATTTTGATCTTATATTAATATTCCACTTACTCTGTCGATCAACCAGAAAGAGCCCATGCCACCTAAAATTAACGAGGTAAAAGCGGCTGATTGTTTATAAAAGTTAAATTTATGCGAAAGCCAGATAACTGATCCAAATATAGGGATCAACAAAAGCTGACCTGCTTCAATACCCAAGTTAAAGAATAGTAAAGAAAGTAGCAGCTGCTCATTGCCGATACCAATTCCAGTTAGGGCATTAGCAAAACCCAGCCCATGCAACAATCCAAAGCCAAAAGCAACAAGCCAAGGTGTAGATTGATATTTTTTACTTTCACTGACCTCTAAACCAAGGTAAATGATAGTAAGCGCAATAATTGCCTCTACAGTTGCTTGCGGTAGTGAGACTAGCTCAAATACTGATAAGGCTAGGGTAATGCTATGTGCAAGGGTAAATGCAGTGATTGTTTTTACTGCATTGAAAAAACCTGAAATTAAAAAAAGTAGCCCTAAGATGAAAAGGATATGATCATTTCCACTGATAAGATGATCAATGCCTAGAGTGAAATATCCCATTGGATAAACTTGCTTTTGAAAAGGAATTTCTATCGATGATCTTTTAAGGTTCATAAGGCCTTCAAATACCTCTCCGTTAGAATGGGTAATTGTTACCAAGGCATCTGTGAGCACACTCAAATTATTTACTGAAATTATTTGGCCTTTTAGAGAGCTTTCACAATTAAGGGATATTCTTTCAACCAAATACTTCCCCTTTTGACTGGGAAGTTGGCTATTTCTTTCACAATTGTCAGGGAAAAAAACTTCTGCTCTTGCACCAATGTTTTTTATTGGATACATCCAACTCACTTGATATTCATTATCATTAAGCTCATCCACAACCAAGTGAGCCGGATTAAACTCATGAGAAAATAATGCAGTTGAACAAACAAGAATGACTAATGTTTTAACAAGCTTGTAAACCATCAAAACTTATAATCTGGATTGATGACGACCCTATATTGAGATCTTATTTCATTAATATATTTAGCAATAGCCTTATCTTGAGCCTCTGAAAGATAGTCTTGCTGAACTTTTATTAGAACTTTTTCAAGAGGGGGCGAAAATCCAGCTTTAACTTCTTTCAACAGTATTATGTGATATCCAAAGGTAGATTCATGCGGCCCAGACCACTCATTTACAGGAAGGTTTTTAATCGAAGAGAAAAATAATTCTCCAAAATTTTTTTTAATTTCATTTGCAGTATTTTGATAAAAGTTTTTTCCTAAAAAAAATGGATCGCCCTTTAATTCGCCCCCATTGATTTGATAATCTTTAAAAGCTTTGGTTGCTATTTCTTTTGCACTAGATTCTTTTGAATAATAGTGATGAGAGAACGAATAGGTTTCAGGAACATAGTAGTTACCTTTATTTTGTTCAAAAAATTCTTTTAATTCTTCTTGTGATGGATCTTCTGGAACAGTTTCTTGTTTTAAGAAAGTAATTTTTTGCGCTAATCTTCTTTTAATAATTCGATCTTCCTCATCTAAATTTAAAAGCAATGCTTCTCTGTATAAAATCTCCTCTTGAACAAAATTATTTATAATATTTACAATTTCTTCATCATTTGGAGGTCTTCCAACTTGTGACTGCCATGCCGAAAGCAAACTAGTTAATTCTTGATCTGAAATATAAATATCTTTTGAGTCTTGTTCAGAACTAAACGCAACATCGAGTATGAAAATTAGTAAGCCAATTAAAAAAAATACAATTATCCTGAGTCTCACTGCAAATCCTAAACTTTATAACGGGATTATCTCTAAATCGCTCGAGTCAGGTATATACCAAATTGGGGAGGACCACGCGCGCTCCTGAATTGTTTCATGCAGATCGGGCCTTGGTTTTACTCCAGCTTTCAATGCATCCCAAGTAGACCACCTGCAAGTCGGATTTTCTAGAACTCGAACATAGTAAAAAGCCTTTACGGCTGGATCAAAATCTGGATCTGCCCAAGTAGTTTTGAGCTCTCCTGCTCCAACATCATTGGAGATAGAGCAATCATTAATATTTACTCTTGCTCCATTGTCAGGACAGCGATTAGTTACAGGATCTGCTACTAGGCCATCTGAACATGCAACATCGTAAATCTTTTCTTTTGGAGTACCGGAGGCAGTTTCAACCCACCCCTTGATAATTTGAACCCTTTGGAGAGGTGCTCCTAATTTATCCCGTTGAGCCCATACTAAAAATTGAGGAGTCTGATTAGCTTGACTGAATAAATCAGCGCCCATGGTAACCCCTTTTGCATATGCATTTTTAATCATATCTTCAGAATTCAAATCAATTGATTCCATATCAAAGCCAGCAAAGAACCTTACTGCTATTCTAGTTCCTGTTGTTGCAAATGTTTCTTTTCTTTTAAATGCTTGAAAAATAGAATCTCGAGTATTTTCTTCTGCCCAAGCTACTGCCAATCCTGATGCACCCCATTGATCAAAGCCGACATCTGCATAAGTTTTGCCTTCAATTTCTTTTGTGCTCAGTGGCTGATTGAAGTCTATTGAATATTGTGTGAGTTGATCAATTCGATCCTGTGATAGAGGTACACTTCCTCTTCCCATATCTGTACCATCAAGAACACCAACTTTAGACCAATAATTATTTTCATCGAAAGCACCTGCTCCAGTATGGGTATCACTAGAACCTATTAAGCCAAATTTATATGGGTTACCTCGGCCTTCCCACTCTAAAGTTAAACCTCTTAGAAAAGCATCTCTAACATAGCCACCTTGGGGCATGCTATAAGTTGGTGGCCTGCTACCAACTCTTTTATCCATGATTTCAAAATCAGCCCATTCATCATCTGGAGAGAGTAAGGGATGAGTGTCGGATGTTCCTTTGACCTGAGTCATTTCAACAACAGGCTCATTTCTCATTCTCTTTTCTGAATATTCTTTATTTATAGGATTTCCTCTAAATGTCTCTACCTCAAACATTTGACCATTTGAGCCATTGCTATTGTGAGGCATAGCCAAAGAATCAACGCCTTTGCCCCTTAAGTTGTCCATCCATGTCCAAAGATCTTCTGGGTTAAGAGAATCAATTCTTGTCCAAGGCCTAATTGGAGCATTGGAAGAATTAAAAATAACATTTCGATGCAAATTACCGCCTTCTACTTCTGTTGAGGTCGTATACTCATAACCAATGAAGGTTGTAAAATTTCCTGGATCATTGAATTCTTCTGCGGCTTTCGCTACATCTGCCCATGCAGACTTGTGAACATCATAATCAAATGAGGTTAAAGCAAGTTGAATATTATTTGTGAGCCATGCTCCTAAATAGTTTGGATGCCACCAAGGGTAAGGTTTATTAATAATTTCTCTACTTAATACAGAGCTAAATAAATCAGCTCGCTCTCCAGTTGATTCAACAGTTACATTCTCAGGCCTATTTATATTATGAATAGGTTTTGTCCACTCATTTTTGGACATCTTTGATGAAGTATCAGCATAGTTTTCAATCATCCCCATATAAAAACCGTGGTCAGTCACTGCATAAAAATCCAATGGCTCTTTCAATTTCATATCAAAGCCTAAGGGATGTTTAATTACTTCACCAGTAGCAAACCTATATGCATCATATGGAGTTGCAGTTACTCCAAAAATATATGCATCAAATGAATACTTTGTATGAACATGCAAATCACCATAGTACGGATTTCTGTAAGGATTAGATGGAATATCAGTATCGACTGAAGAATTTTCGATTGAGAAATCTACTATCTCTAAAGCCGAATCTCTCTGGAATATACTAAAGGAGTTAGTTGCATATAGATAAAATATAAAGGAGACAATAATTAATCCAATAGAAGATTTGCTAAGTTTCATTTTTCCCACCATTTATATCTATGAAGCCCAATTATTATGTCAATTGTAGGACTAAAAATGCAAGAATGCTTATACTAGGTTTTAAAAAATTTAGAGAAAAATCTTAAAATGATTAAATATTTCAGAAATTTTATGGCAAGGCGAACGCTAGGTGCAAACTTACGAAATAAAATAATGAATACTTTTTCCAGTTATGAAATTTTCAAAGATACTCGAATAAAAGTAGAAGCTTTAAGACAAAAGGACGATAGGCCTCATGAAGTTTTATATTTTCATAAAGTTGATGATCCTTATTCGCATCTAACGATTCAATCCATTAAAAAGCTTCAAGCATCATTTGATATTGAGTTGAAGCCAGTATTGGTGGGTGAAGAAAGTTTGGAGGCACTGCATGAACCTACTTTATACAATTATTACTGTCTTCAAGATGTCCAACGAATTGCCCCATTTTATGACATTGAATTTCCAGCAAAATCCTATCCGGCTAAAGAGCTTATTATTATAGCTAACTCAATTCTGTCCGCAGTTGACGAACAAAATTTTGTGGATATGGCTACCCAAGTAAGTTTTGCTCTGTGGAGTGGAGATTCTGAAAAACTTGATGCTATTTCTTCCACCTACTTTGCAACATCAAGCCAAATTAAAGAAAAGTTAAATAATGGTAACGAAATTAGAAATGGAAAAGGTTATTATTTTGGTTCTGCTTTTTACTATGAAAAAGAACTTTATTGGGGCTTAGATCGACTTCCATATTTAGAAGAAAGACTGACTGAGCTTGGTGCAAGAAAAAAATCTGAAAATAATGAAATCTGCACTTTAAAACTCAAAGCTCCCAAAACATTAATTTCTGAAAAAAAAGTTAATCTTTATTACTATCCTTCATTAAATAGCCCTTATACCTTTGTTAGTACAAAAAGAATAAGAGAGATTCGAGATGAGTATCCTGTTAATTTACATACGAAACCAGTTTTACCTATGCTTATGAGGATGATGAATATACCAACTAACAAAGCAAAATATATTCTCTCAGATGCTGCAAGAGAAGGAAGAAAATATGCACATGAAATGAAAACTATTTATTCTCCAATTGGAAAACCAGCAAGAAAGTCATATTCACTGTTTCCAGCAATTGATAAGGATGGAAAAGGCTTTGAATATATTGAAGCTTTGCTTAAAGCTTCCTTTCAAGATGGAATAAACATTGGTGATGATAATTTTTTAGAAAAACTGGTTATTGGTTTAGGTCTTGATTGGAGAAAGATAAAGAAAGATCTAAATTCAAAACACTGGAAAAAAATACTCAATGATAACGTTGAAGATATGTACTCAGGAAATTGCTGGGGTGTTCCAAGTTTTAAAATTACCAATGAAGATGGCACTGATCCATTTTATGTCTGGGGTCAGGATAGAATTTGGTTATTAAAAGAGGAGATCGCAAGGCGTTTGTCATAAAACTATTATGAAAATCAAAGAAATTTATCTTATTTTGTCTTTTTTTCTAGTAGCAGCATGTTCTGATTCAAGTAACTCAAAAAATATAATTAAACCTATAGAAGTTAAGCCCACAGTGGAAAAACTCAATATCGTTAGGCCTTTACCTAATCCAAATAAAAATGCTTATTTTGGTGATGTACATGTTCATACTGGAAATTCATTTGACGCTTACACTTTTGGAACTATCAATACTCCAAAAGATGCTTACAAATATGCTCGAGGCCATGCAATAGTCCATCCAAGTGGATATTTGATTCAACTAAGCAGACCTTTAGATTTTTATGCTGTAACTGATCATGGAATTTTTATGGGATTAATGAAAGTTGCAGCAGATACGACATCTGAGTTCTCAAAATATGAATTTACCAAGCCTTTACACAATCTGAATGAATCCGTGGATAGCGGCATTATCTCCTTGATTAAAAGAGGAAATATTTTCAGACCCTTTTATAGAAAAGTTACCGACGGTCTAGAAGATGGATCAATTGATGGCTCGCTCATAGAAAAAATCGAAAGATCAGTATGGCAACAAACCATTGAAGCTGCAGACAATGCTTATATTCCTG
>CACBPT010000017.1 GCA_902541245.1 uncultured SAR86 cluster bacterium
GGCAAATTACCAAATACATCAGAATTATCTAATTATAAAAACTTATTAAAAAGTCTTCGAGACTTACCTGACTCATTGAAGAAAGTACTGAAAGAGATACCTGCATCAGCTCATCCAATGGCAGTAATGGCAACAGGATGTTCTATGTTAGGTAATCTTGAACCTGAGGAATCAATGGATGCTCAAATGGATTCGATTAATCGAATGGTTGCAACTTTACCCTCAATTGTTACTTACTGGTATAAATTTTCTCACGATGGTGAAGATATCAGTCTTGTCAACGATGAGGATACGATAGCAGGACACTTCTTGCATGTTCTTCATGGTAAAAGTCCCTCAGATCTTCATAGGCGTGTAATGGATGCTTCCTTAGTTTTGTATGCTGAGCACGAATTTAATGCTTCTACTTTTACTGCTAGAGTTTGCGCTTCAACAATGTCAGATATCTACTCATGTGTAGTTGCTGCCATAGGCTCTCTGAAAGGCCCACTGCATGGAGGAGCCAATGAAGCCGCAATGGAGATGATAGAAAACTGGAAGACCAGAGATGAAGCTAAGGCAAATATCATGGACATGCTTGCAAACAAAGGCAAGATCATGGGCTTTGGCCACGCAATTTATTCCGAAAAAGATCCAAGAAATGCTGTGATTAAAGAGTTTTCAAAAGAATTATCCAAAGAGTATGGCGACGACACACTTTACCAAGTGTCTGAGGAAGTTGAGCAGGTAATGTGGGATGAGAAAAAATTATTTCCAAATGCAGACTTTTTTCATGCCTCTGCATATTTTTATCTAGGAATTCCAACCAAACTGTTTACTCCTATTTTTGTCATGTCAAGAGTAACTGGTTGGACTGCTCATTGCATGGAGCAAAGAGCTAATAATAGAATTATCAGACCGAGTGCTGAATATACAGGTCCTGAAACTTCTGTCTGGGTTGACCTAGAAGATAGAGAATAAAATCATGTCAAAAAATGTTGAGCTGAATATCAGATCAGGTCCAGACTCTTTGCTTGTAGAAATTGCTGAATATATTACAAAACAGGAGATGAATTCTGAGCTTGCCCTTTCTACTGCAAGGAATTGCCTAATTGATACAATTGGATGTGGTCTTTTAGCGTTAACTTTTCCTGCATGCACAAAAATGCTCGGACCTATTGTTCCAGGCACCACTTTGCCAAACGGAGTAAGAGTCCCAGGAACTAATTTTTTACTTGATCCTGTTAAAGGTGCCTTTGATATAGGCTGCATCATTAGATGGCTTGACTATAATGATACTTGGTTAGCAGCAGAGTGGGGCCATCCTTCTGATAACCTTGGAGCAATTCTCTCCGTGGCTGATTATGTTTCTCAAAAAAATATAGCATCTGGTAAAGACCCTCTCACAATGAGGGATGTTTTGGAGTGCATGATCATGGCGCATGAGATACAAGGAGTGTTGGCTCTTACTAACAGCTTTAACAGAGTTGGACTTGATCATGTTGTGCTCGTAAAAGTTGCTTCAACGGCTGTAGTTACAAAGTTGCTTGGGGGAAATGCTAATCAAATTATGGATGCAGTAAGTCAAGCATGGGTTGATGGTCAGAGTCTTAGAACCTATCGTCATGCACCAAATGCTGGCTCAAGAAAAAGTTGGGCTGCAGGTGATGCAACCAGTCGAGCAGTAAGGCTTGCTCTAATAACACTGTCGGGAGAAATGGGTTATCCAAGTGTTTTATCAGCATCAAAATGGGGCTTTGAGGATGTCTCATTCAAGGGTGAAAAACTTTCTCTGAGTCAACCTTTTGCATCTTATGTAATGGAGAATGTTCTTTTTAAAATTAGTTTCCCTGCGGAATTTCATGCACAAACAGCAGTTGAGGCTGCGGTAACATTACATCCGCAAATCATAGATCGACTTGATGACATTATAAATATTGAAGTCACCACTCATGAATCTGCTATAAGGATTATCTCTAAATCTGGACAACTAAATAATCCAGCAGATAGAGATCACTGTTTGCAATATATGATTGCTATCGGTTTAATACATGGAGATCTTATTGCCGAACATTATGAGGATAATGTTGCCAGTGATCCAAGGATAGATGAGCTTAGAGAAAAAATGACGATAAAAGAAGATAAGAGATACACAGATGAGTATTTAGAGGCTGATAAACGCTCAATAGCGAACAAAATACAAATATTTTTTAATGACGGTTCTTCTACAGATGCTATCGAAGTTGAGTATCCAATTGGACATAAGCGTCGAAGAGAAGAAGGCATTCCTGTTTTAGAAAAGAAGTTTGAGAGTAACCTTCGTAAGATTTTTGATGATGAAAAGGTCGAAATGATTTTATCAAAATGTTTAGATCAAAATAAGCTTGAGTCTTTGTCTGTTTTAGATTTTCAAGAATTATTTTCTGTAAAAGAGAATTCTTTCTAAAGATTCATCGGAATATATCTCAGAGCCTCTTGGCTAAATAGATAAGTTTGATCCGAGTAATGGACTGACGACTCATTTCTTGATGATCCATAATTATGCATACCATATATTTTTTTGCCGCTATCTTCATTGGCAATAATATAGAAGAGCCCATCGCCACCTGACATATCTAAGCTTTTTGTTTCTGAATTTGGTGATCCATATACAGCTCTAAGAGTATCTACTGAGCCCTGGATCGGATAGGTTCTAGATCCCCTTGAAATAGTATTTATTAAACCCCACTCATCAGAGAAATCTCTCTTTATTGCTTTAAAAATAATTTCACACTCTGCCTTTGCTGATTCATAGGAGGGAGCAGACTTACTATTCATTTCTGATATCCACTCTTGTGCCATAAAGCACATACCTAGGCCGGCATTTGTATTACGGATGTCAGTTTTTCTATTCCAATTTTTAATTGCTTCTTGAATATTTTGATCATATTGAGCAATTGATTCTAAGTATTTATATTGTCGAGAGTTCTTTGAATATGAGTTATCAAATTTAATTTCAATAAATCTGTTTAAATCAATGCTTTCATTTGATGAAAGAAGTTCATTTGCAACATAGGATCTATTGGTAAGCCTTTTTTCATAATCAACAAATTTAGTAACTAATTTATTCTCTAAAGAGTATTTTCCCATCACATAAAATGGATTCTGATTAGTACTTTGCACCCATCCATTTTGCGGATTGATGTATGTTGGAAGATTTTTTACTAAATTATTGACATCCCAAATGTCTTTTGAACTTGAACTTTTAATTATTTGTCTGGCAATTGAAGCGTCGTGCCTAATAGGAATTCGACCATTATAAAAATATCCTATATTTCTCTCCGAATCCATGGTGACAAAGTTAAAGCTTGGAATTTTTCTTTTTTCAATCTGTTGCTGAAATTCATATACGTTGCTTGCATTACCTATTTCATACCATCCTTCTATTTCATAAAAAGAGTTTTGGTTTATGTGTCTAAGTGCAAAATATTTTCCCTCCATTTCTAATACCGGCCCAAATTTAGAGTATCTAAATTTTTGTTTTGTTCCAATTTTTAAAAACCCAAAAATCTTAAAAAATAAATAATCTTCCTCTATCTCAAAAGATTCCCATGCTCCATCTAGAAGATACTGATCTGGATTTTCAGGATTGATAGTTAACTCGAATATATCCATCACATCAGGACGATTAACAGTAGCACCCCAGCTCATAGTATTATTAAACCCAACGTTGATTAAAAAGGATCCTGGGAAATTTCCGCCATGCCCATGCCAACCTGAATTGCTCTCAATGTTAAGCTCATACCACCCAACTGGCCCTGAGAGGGGTTGATGAGAATTAATTAAAAGATAAGAAGCATTTGAGTCTGCCTTAATTGAATTGATGGCTATCGCATTAGATCCTGTTGGAATTGATTGTTTCTCTTGGGAAGTTATTTGCGACAGATCTCTATCCAAACCAGCGAAAAATAGATGCTGAATATATGATCCAGCGATGATATCTTTTTGAGTAACCGGATGAAGTTTTTGATTTACTTTATTTGGATTTTGATTTGCGTACATGTTTACGCCATCTGCATATGCTTGAGCCATAGAAAGAATATTTTTTGATAGTTGCTTTTTGCCAATATTTTCTACTTTAGAATGGATTTTTAGCAATCTGACCAAATAATCAGTTTCAATGCTCTTAAGTCCGTTATATAAAGCATTTTCACCACGATATAAAGGCATCAATTCTACTAGATCTTCATATGCATCTTCTGCATGCACAAAACCAATTCCAAATGCTACATCTTGATCAGTTTTTCCTTTAATGTAGGGCACTCCCCAAAAATCTCTGTTTATTGTCAGATTATATGTTTTAGAGATTTCATTTGATGGATTTTTATCTAAAGATGAACAGGAAATCAATATAAAAATAGCACTTAGGCACGCTATTTGATAGATATTAATGTTTGAGTATTTTTTTGTTGTCACAAACATTATTGTAATAGTTTCAATTAAAAATTCTCTAAATAAATATTTTTTCAGAAATTTTTTTTAAAATTACTATTTATGAAGTGCTATTGCACTCTTAATGGGCTCTAAGATGCTTTTTGGTCTATAATCTCGCGTATGTCAGGGAATACATTTGGAAAATTATTTCAAGTTACAACTTATGGGGAGAGCCATGGGAAGGCACTCGGGTGCGTTATAGATGGTTGCCCACCTCAAATAGAGATATCTGTTGATGAAATTCAATCTGAGCTTAATCGCAGAAAGCCTGGCCAATCCGATATAACAACTCAAAGAAAGGAAGCTGATATTGTTGAAATTTTGTCTGGAGTATTTGAAGGCAAGACACTTGGAACACCAATTAGTTTAATCATTTATAATCAAGATCAAAGATCAAAGGACTACTCTAATATTAAGGATATTTTTCGTCCAAATCATGCTGATATAACTTATCAAGCTAAATACGGTCATCGAGACTATAGAGGGGGAGGTAGATCAAGTGCGAGAGAGACTGCAATGAGAGTTGCCGCTGGAGCAATAGCAAAAAAATATCTTAACTCTCATGGAATTCAAACCGAAGGTTACGTTAGCCAAATAGGTTCAATTTCTGCTGAGGACATCAATTTAACCAGTGCTAAAACTAACAAATACTTCTTTTGCGATGAGTCTAAATTAGAAGAATTAGATGCGATGTTTCTTGAATTGATTGAAGAGGGTAATTCTGTGGGTGCAAAACTAGGAGTTAGAGTCTCAAATTGTCCAATAGGATTAGGCGAGCCAGTCTTTGACAAGATTGATGCAGACATAGCTAAGGCAATTATGAGCATTAATGCTGTGAAATCTGTGAGCATAGGGCATGTCGATAATATTCTTGATCTAAAAGGTTCTGAGGCTAGAGACGAGATAACGAAAGATGGTTTTAATTCAAATAATGCTGGCGGTATCTTGGGTGGAATTACAAATGGTGATTTGATAGAGTTGGAGTTTATTGTAAAGCCAACTTCCAGCATCAAATCTAAAGGTCAAACCATCAATACAGCTGGTGAAGAGGTAAAGGTAGAGGTTACTGGTAGGCATGATCCTTGTGTTGGCATTAGAGCGGTGCCGATTGCAGAAGCAATGATCAATTTAGTTCTAATGGATCACTTACTCAGAAATCAGGCCCAATGTGGAAAAGTAGATCAATCTAGTCCGTTTAACAATTAATATGTCTTTTACTTTGTATGACAAGCTCTGGGATGAGCATCTAGTTCAAACTGACGAAAATAATGAGTCACTTATTTATATTGATAGACATTACCTTCATGAGGTCACTTCACCTCAAGCTTTTGAAGGCCTAAGAAGGAAGCATTTAACTCCTTGGCGACTTGACGCAAATGTTGCAACGCCAGATCATAATGTACCAACTGATAGAGGAAATAAATTTGAAGCTGAGTCAATCAAGGATGAAGTTTCAAAGATTCAGGTAGTTGAGCTTGATAAAAACTGTAATAATTTTGGAATTCGTCAGTTCGACATTACATCTTCTAAACAGGGCATTGTTCATGTAATTGGCCCTGAGCTTGGCTATACCTTGCCTGGCATGACTATCGTATGCGGAGACTCTCATACTTCAACGCATGGTGCATTTGGATGCTTGGCAATGGGCATTGGTACATCTGAAGTTGAGCATGTGCTTGCAACTCAATGTTTAAAAATTACTAAACTAAAAAACATGCAAGTTAATTTTCATGGTCAACCACGAACCGGAGTTACTTCAAAAGATATTATTTTGCATTTAATAAAATTAATTGGAACTGCTGGAGGTACTGGTCATGCAATAGAGTTTTCAGGTTCATACACATCATTAGCATCAATGGAATCAAGAATGACAATCTGCAATATGGCAATTGAGGCTGGAGCAAAGGTCGGTCTTGTTGCAGTTGACTCAACAACACTTGATTATGTTAAGCAGCATTCCAATTTATCAGATTCAATGTTTGATGAAGCGAGCCAATATTGGAAGACATTAAATTCTGATCGAGATGCAAATTTTGACAAGGTAATAAACATTGATGTATCAGAGATTAAGCCACAGGTTACTTGGGGCACTTCACCTGAAATGACAATAGATTTTGATGCTCAGGTTCCATCTCAAGAGGATATTGATGAAGTAAATCTTGAGAATTTGTTACTCGCAAAAGCTTATATGGGTCTTGAAGAATCTCAGACTTTGCAAGATTTAAATTTTGATAAGATTTTTATAGGTTCTTGCACTAATTCAAGAATAGAAGATCTCCGTGCTGCCGCTGATGCAGTAAAAGGAAAGAGAATTTCCAAAAGCATAATTGAAGCGATTGTAGTTCCAGGCTCAGGTATGGTCAAAGCTCAAGCAGAGGAAGAAGGATTAGATAAGATTTTTATAGATGCAGGTTTTTTGTGGAGAGATCCAGGCTGTTCTATGTGTTTAGGCATGAACCCTGATCAGCTAAAGCCATATGAACGTTGTGCTTCTACATCTAATAGGAATTTTGAAGGAAGACAAGGCAACCTTGGTAGAACTCATTTGATGAGCCCATTAATGGCTGCATTAACAGCAATAAATGGCAAGATAACGGATCCATCATGATTAATCCAATAATCTCAGGCATAGTTGCAACCTTTGATAGAGACAATATTGATACAGATCAAATTATCCCAACCGAATACCTTAAGTCTATTAAAAAATTTGGTTTTGGAGACTTCCTTTTTGATGGTTGGAGATATTTAGATGAGGGTCGGCTTGACATGACCTCAGAGGATCGTTCAAAAAATTATGATTTTATCCTTAATAAAGAGCCCTTTACCAAGTCTCAAATTCTATTAACAAGAGATAACTTTGGTTGCGGTTCAAGCAGAGAACATGCAGTCTGGGCTTTAAGAGATTTTGGTTTTAAAGCAGTTATCGCTAGTTCATTTGGAGATATTTTTTATAACAATTGTTTTAAGAACTCAGTTCTACCAATTAAGCTGACTGTTGAGGAGATTAATCATCTATTTGAAATTACTGCGGCTTCTCCAATTAGCTTTGAAATTGATTTAGCAAAAAAAGCTATTAAATATGATCAAGTCTCCAGCTATTCATTCGATGTAAAGGAAAGCCTGCTTGAGCGAATTATTCATAATCTTGATGACGTGGACATTACCCTAAAACATAAAGAACAAATTGAGGCTTATGAACTGTCAAGAAGACAGCAAAGACCGTGGCTCTTTGATTGCAGTAGTTGACTCTAAAAATGACAAAAAATATATTAATTCTTCCAGGAGACGGCATTGGGCAAGAAGTAACCTCTGCTATGAGAGAGGTGCTTCATTATCTTATTGATGAACAAGGCATAGATTTAAATATATCTGAAAGAGATGTAGGTGGCTCATCTTATGATCAGTTTGGGACTCCTTTAACAGAGGAAACATTAGGAATTGCAAAAAATTCCGATGCAATTTTATTTGGAGCCGTAGGAGGACCGCAATGGGATGATCTAGACTGGGATCATCGACCAGAACAAGCTTTATTAGCGCTTAGAAAATCTCTTGGGTTATTCGCCAACTTAAGACCCGCTTTTCTGTTTAACGAGCTTGCATCTGCATCTCCTTTAAAAAATAATATTATTGAAAATTTAGATATTCTTATAGTCAGAGAGTTAACTGGAGGCATTTATTTCGGTGAGCCTCGTGGGATTGTTGAAAATGAATCTCCTAAATATGGCTTTAACACGATGATATATAACGAAGATGAAATAAGAAGAATCGCTAAGGTGGCTTTTGAAGCCGCTATGAACAGAAATAAAAAGCTATGCTCAGTTGAAAAGGCTAACGTTTTAGAGGTCTCAAAATTTTGGAGAAGTATTGTGACTGAAATGAGTTCAGAATATCCAGAGGTCGAACTATCTCATCAGCTTGCCGATAATACTGCTATGCAACTAGTCCTCAATCCCAATCAATATGATGTAATTGTTTCAAGTAATCTTTTTGGAGACATGCTCTCAGATATAGCTGCAACTTTGAGTGGCTCTATCGGAATGCTTCCCTCAGCATCTTTAAATAGTTCTTCTCAAGGTATGTATGAACCTTGTCATGGAAGTGCGCCAGATATAGCAGGTCAAGGTATTGCAAATCCAATTGCTATGATAGCTTCGCTGGCAATGGCCTTTGAATATTCTCTTGATAGAATTGATCTTGCAAGGAGGATTGAATCCGCAATTAAAACATTTATCAGCAATGGGTTTAGAACAAAAGATATTACTACTTCAGAAGAATTCATAAAAACTCACGAAGTTGCCCCGATAATTGTTAGCCTTTTAAAGGATGGACATGAATAAGGGTTTATCTCTAGCTCTAGTTGGCGCATCCGGTGTTGTTGGATCAAAAATTATAAAGCTATTGGAAAAAAGAACCTTTCCCATAGCGCAATTTATACCTCTTGGAGATTCAACAGTTGGATCATTTATTCAATTTAATAATAAGGAATACAAAGTTGAGTCTTTGGAAAACTTTCATCCAGAAAAAAAACAATTGATAATTTTTTCTGCTGGATCAAGTATTGCAGAAAAATATGCAAGAGAGTTTGTTGATGCAGGCAGTTTTGTCATCGACTTATCCTCTAATTTTAGATATGAGGATGATGTTCCATTAATTATTCCTGAAATCAATGGCGACATTCTTAAAGGCCTATCAAAACCATCCCTTATTGCGAATCCAAATTGCTCCACTGCTCAGTTACTTATGGCCTTAAAACCAATTCATGATAAAGCACAAATCAAGTTTTTAAACATAGCAACATATCAGGCAGTCTCCGGAACTGGAAAGGCTGCAATGGAAGAGTTACATAATCAAACTTATTTTAAAGATTCAGAGAATCAATCACAGATTTATCCTAAGCAAATAGCTTTTAATGTAATTCCTCAGTGTGATGTTTTTTTAGACAATAATTTTACTAAAGAAGAAATGAAGTTAACTTGGGAAACTCATAAAATTCTTGATCCAAATATTCAAGTTCAGGCAACCTGTGTTCGCGTGCCAGTATTTAATGGCCATTCTGAAGCAGTATTCTTTAGGGTTTCCAAAGAAATATCTCGTGAAGAGATAATTAAAATTTTTGAAAAAACTCCTGGTTTGAAAGTTCTTGATGATCCTAAGACGGGCGAGTATCCAACTCCTGTTGAAAATGCAATTGATACGGAAGATGTGTATGTTGGAAGAATTCGATCACAAAATATTGACGACGATTTTTGGATTTCAATGTGGATAGTTGCGGATAATGTTTACGGGAAAGGAGCAGCCCTAAATGCAGTCCAAATATGTGAGGGACTTCTAAGTACAGAGTTATTCAAATGAAAAAGTTTTTTCTTTTACTTGTCCTTTTAAGCCCTGAGCTTTTTTCAAATACCATTATTGGAAATCCCAATGTAGAGGTTAATGCAGAAGGATTATATTTGATTCAGATTAAACTTACTTCAACGACGAACATTACTGAGGATGATATTTTTATTGCGAACTTTAAGTCGGATGAAGAATTATCTGATTTGAATTTTGAATTCAAAATTTTTGAAAACCTAGAGAATTACAAACGCCTTACCTTAGCCATTCCTAAGGATTATTCGGAAGATTACGTTTCTTTTAGACTTGATATCAAAAAAGAATTAAAAAAAGATATCTTTATATTCCTTCCACAAAATAATTTCACCGGCAAAGAAAAAGCTCAAGTATCTTTTAAACTTCCAGCAAAGAGAAGTTTTGATGAACCCCAAAAATATGATTTAAGAAATATATTATCTGATGAGGTGAAAGATAATGAGGATCTTAAATCTATTAAGCCAAATGTTTTCTCTCTAGCAAAGCCAATCGATAATAACAATGAGAATCTTCAGGATATTGAAAGTATACAAAGCAGCGAAATCATTGATAATAAGCAGAATCTTCAAGATTTTGAGACTATATCAAGCGCTGAAGTTGAGACGATATGGAGCGTTTCGAATTCTGTAAGTCAAAATTATGATGCTTCGATTTATCAAATTATGTGGGGATTTTATCTTGAGAATCCAAATGCATTTATCGATGATAATATTCATTTGGTAAGAGCAGACGTTGATCTTATCTTGCCTTCACAAGAATTAGTTTCATCAACATCCGATAGCAGTATCAAAGAATCAGTTGTTTTCATGGAAACAAGAAAAAATCAGCTTCAAAGGTACTCAATGAAATCAATTTTAAAGTTAACACCACCAGAAGAAATCTTCACAGATTCATCAATCAAAGATAATTCTAAAAAAAGCTCAGCTTCTAAATTGCAAACTGACTCAATTTTAGAAATTGATAACTCTCAATTAAATTCTTCTGAAATAGTATCAAAGAATACCTCATTCATTGAGTTAAAGTCCCAAACTGATTTAAGACTGAAATCAGATAACTCAAATAATTCTCAAGTATTTGAATTGAAAGATCTATTTTGGGTAGGTCTTTTATCATTGCTTTTAGGTTTTGTAATAGCTTATATGCTTATTCGGTCAAGTAAAAAGCCTTCATTCACAAAAGCAGTTTTAGAAGAGGATTTACAGGATGAAGATAATACATTTCAAACAAATCTAAGTATAAGAAATGATATTGAAACTCAGGAATTAGACCTGGTGAGAACATATATTGCAATGGATGACTGGATAAGCGCAGAAAAGATTCTAAAAAAACTTATATCTAGCTCGAAAAATAACCTTATTGTTTCTGAGGCTCAATTACTTTTAAAAGAAAGAAAATAAATTGTGAGATTTGTAGGTATTTGTCAATACGATGGCTCAAATTATTCAGGGTTTCAATCTCAAAAAAATGCCTCCTCCATCCAAGATAATCTTGAGCTTGCTATAGGATCAATTGGGACTCTCGAGGGTCGTATTAATTATGCTGGCAGAACTGACGCAGGAGTTCATGCAACAGGTCAAATTTTTGATTTCTTAACAAATAATGATAGAGATACAAACCAATGGCTTAAAGGCTTAAATTCTCAGTTACCAGATGATATTTCTGTATCATCCATACAAAAAGTCCCTGAGAAATTTCATTCAAGGTTTGATGCAATTAATCGAACTTATTCTTATGTGATATACATCGGGAAGGTTGAACCAATTTTTTTTAAAGATTATGTTTATTGGGAAAAAAATAAGATAGATTTGGACATTATGAGAGATGAGGCTTCAGATTTAATTGGAACTCATAACTTTAATTCATTTAGGGGTTCAAAATGTACTTCAAAAAATCCAGTTAGAACAATTAAAAGTATTGATATTACAAAAAAAGGAAATTTTATAATTATTACACTATGTGCGAATGCTTATTTGTATAATATGGTAAGGATTATTGTTGGCACATTATTGGAAATATCTAAAGGTTCTTCCAAAAAAATAAATGCTATCTTAAATTCACAAGATCGAAAAAATGCAGGGAATACTGCAAAAGCCAGAGGACTGTTTTTTACAGGTGCTGAGTATAAAAAGATTGATTTAGATATAAGTTCAAAAACATCTAATCCTTTAAGTTTTTTAATGAGCTCAAGGATATGAAACTAAAAATTTGTGGAATACGCGACATTGATATACTGAAATATACTTGTGATATGGGAGTTAACTTCGCTGGATTCATCATGTCCGATGATAGTCCAAGAAAGATTTCTAATAATTTTATTTCTTCTCTAGAAAACTTTAATTTTAAAGATACATTACCGGTTTTCGTTTTTGTCAATCCATCTAGAGCTGAAGTATTACAAATTACAACAAAATTTAAAAATGCTATTTTGCAATTTCATGGAGATGAGAGTGAAGACTTTTGTTCACAATTTAACAAACCGTTTTGGAAAACCATAAGAATTAAAAATTCTAAATCTCTTGAGTCAATAAATAATTTTGCGTCCGCAGAAGCATTGCTTTTAGAAACTTATGTAGATGATGCTTATGGTGGAACTGGAAAAGTATTTGACTGGACCCTTTTAAGTAATATTTCGCTTTGTGAAAAATTTGTACTAGCAGGTGGAATCAGCTCCGAGAATATAAAAGAGGCAATCTCTTTAAATCCATGGTGTATTGATGTTAACTCTGGGGTAGAATCATCACTCGCACTTAAAGATAAAACCTTAATGGCTCAAATAATAAAGAATTTTAAAAATGAATAACTTGACTAATTTACCCAATTCCGAAGGTTTCTTCGGAGAATATGGAGGAAAGTTTGTTCCTGAAACATTAATGCATGCACTTAAAGAGTTAGATGAGACATATTCAAAATTAAAAAATAATCCAAAATTTATTGAAGAAATTGATCAAGATCTAGTCCAATTTGTTGGCAGACCATCTCCATTATATTTTGCAAAAAGACTAACTGATCATTATTCTGGACCTCAAATATGGCTAAAAAGAGAAGATTTAAATCATACTGGAGCTCATAAGATCAATAATACTGTTGGACAGATATTGCTTGCAAAAGCTATGGGTAAAAAAAGGATTATTGCAGAAACCGGAGCGGGTCAGCACGGAGTCGCAACTGCAACAGTCGCAGCAAGACTTGGTCTTGAGTGTCATATCTATATGGGAGCCAAAGATGTAGAGAGACAGTCACTTAATGTTTATAGAATTAAGTTATTGGGAGCAGAGGTTCATGCTGTTGACTCCGGCACCGCAACACTAAAGGATGCCTTGAATGAGGCCATGAGAGATTGGGTAACAAATATTGAGGATACTTATTACATTATTGGCAGTGTGACAGGGCCGCATCCTTATCCAATGATAGTGAGAGATTTTAATGCCATTGTTGGAAGAGAGCTTAGAAAGCAATCTATCGAACAATTTTCTCAATACCCAGATGCTATTATTGCTTGTGTTGGTGGTGGGTCAAATGCGATGGGAATTTTCCATCCTTTTCTTGATGAATCTAATGTTGAGCTGATAGGTGTCGAGGCTGCCGGAAGTGGTTTAATGAGTGGAATGCATGCAGCCCCATTAAATGATGGAGAGCCAGGGATTCTGCATGGAGCTAAGAGTTATTTAATGCAAGATGAAAATGGCCAGGTAATAGACACTCATTCTGTTTCAGCAGGTTTAGATTATCCAGGAGTTGGACCAGAGCATTCAAATTTAAAAGATTCTGGAAGAGCCAATTATATTGCCGTAGATGACAAAGAAGTACTTGATTCATTCCATTTAATAACAAAGCTAGAGGGGATAATGCCTGCTTTAGAGACTGCTCATGCATTTGCTGCTCTTGATCATATTGCAAAAAATTACAAATCTAATCAATATTTAGTGATTAATGTTTCTGGTAGAGGGGATAAAGACATTAATACAGTTGCCACAATGGATGGAATATCCCTTGACTAGATTAGATGAAAAAATTCTTTCTTTAAAAAATGCATCTAAAAAAGCTCTTGTCGCATACTTAGTTGCCGGAGATCCTGATTTAGATTCAACCCTTGAACTTATGCATGGATTTGCTGATGCAGGAGTAGACATTCTTGAGGTTGGGGTTCCCTTTACTGATCCAATTGCTGAGGGCCCAATTATTCAAGCCGCCCATGATAGAGCTTTAAAAAATAATACATCGCTGACTAAAATTTTTGGACTCGTAAAAAAATTTAGAAAAAAAAATGTTGATACACCAATTATATTAATGGGTTATATAAATACTTTTCTTGCAAATATAAAAGCTTTAGAGGAGCCTTATGTTTCTGGAAGTGACGCAGTTTTAATTGTTGATATCCCAGGTGAGAGTGATCTCAAAAATATTGGTATTAAAAATACAAATCTTGCATCAATTTCCTTGATAGCTCCAACTACTTCAAAAGAAAGAATCTCTAAAATATGCGATAACAGTTCAGGCTTTATATATTACGTTACTCTGAGGGGCGTAACTGGCTCATCTAATCTAAATATCAGCGAAGCAGAAAGTAATATCAACTACATTAGATCACAAACTTCGCTCCCAGTTTTTGCAGGATTCGGAATCAAAACACCTGATGATGCCAGCAGTTTGAGTAAAATATCAGATGGAGTTGTCATTGGGTCAAGCTTAGTTGAGATGATAAATAAGCACTCCAGAAAAAAAGAATTTAAAAAAATATATAATTATTTAAATGAGATTTCTGAAGCAATAAGTTTATGAATTGGCTTACAAAATTAATCCCATCCATTGGATTAAAACGTGATTCAGGTTTATCAAAAAGCAAGATACCCGAGGGACTATGGAATAACTGTCCAGCCTGCGATGCTATCTTGTATCAGCCTGAGTTAGAAAAATCACTTTACGTATGTCCAAAGTGTGATCATCACCTTCGTATTGGAGCTCGGACAAGAATGTCTATTTTTTTTGATGGTGGAAGCTTTCATGAGCTTGCAACAAAAATTATCACAAAAGATATCTTAAACTTTAAAGACACAAAGTCCTATGGACAACGTATTAAAGAGGCAGTATCAACCACTGGCGAAGAAGAGGCAATTATTATAGGTAAAGGAAAACTTGAGGGTGCAGAAATTGTTGTTGCCGCTTTTGAATTTCGTTACATGGGTGGCTCTATGGGCGGAGCAGTTGGAACAAAATTTGTACAAGGAGTTGATGAGGCTATAGCAAGCAAAGTCCCTTTCGTATGTTTTTCCACAAGCGGTGGAGCTAGAATGCAAGAGTCCATGGTTTCACTTATGCAGATGGCTAAAACTTCAGCAGCATTAGAAAAACTCAAAGAAGCAAAATTACCATATATATCTGTGATGATTGATCCTATATATGGAGGTGTTTCAGCTAGTATAGCCATGTTAGGAGACATTAATATAGCAGAACCTAACGCATTGGTTGGTTTTGCAGGTAGACGAGTAATTGAGCAAACTGTCAGAGTTGATCTGCCAAAGGACTTTCAAAAATCAGAATTTTTATTAGAGCATGGAGCGATTGATATGATAGTTCATAGACATGACTTAAGATTGAAGATCTCCAGCATTTTATCCAAGCTGTATCCTCAACAATGAATTCTAATCGCACACTTGGAATTTTTATTTCAGTAACTATTTTGATTTGGGTTCTTATTTTTGCTCTATCGCCTCAACCTAAATATCAACAGATCATTAATATTAATATTCCTGAGCTACCAGATCCTTCAGTGGATCAAGATACTCTTCAAAGCATTGAATTCAAAGAGGTTAAAAATGATGGTTTTAAATTTGATATCAAAGATACTCTCCCATCTGCGAAGGAGCGTGTAGATAAAATTGATTTCAATTTTTATGTATATAAAGTTGGAGCATTCAAAAATCAAATTACAATCTCTAAGCTAGTTAAATCC
>CACBPT010000018.1 GCA_902541245.1 uncultured SAR86 cluster bacterium
ATAGTTCCGCCCAATTTCCAACCAATTGAAATTATAGTTAATTCAATAATAGCTCTTACCCAGGCAATTGGTAAGCCCGAGACTCTTTGAAAACCAGTCATCAATCCATCTCTCGGTCCAGGGCCTAAGTTTGCAATAAGATAAATTCCACTTGCAAAACCTACCAACAAAGTTCCAAAGACAGCTTGTAATACTCTCATAAAAAAATCTTCTGGATGAGGCAAGTATGGCAGTGACCACTCAATCACAGCTGCAATAATTACTACATTTAAAATCGTACCAATCCCCGGTGTCTGTTTTAATGGTATCCATATTATTAACACACACAAACTTATCAAAAAAGTAAGTTTGCCGATGCTTAATCCAATAGTTTTGGAGAGACCCTCAGCTAAGACTGTCCATGGACTCATGCCAGCCCCAGCAGTAATAATAATTGATTCACCTAATCCAAATAATGCTAATCCAAAGCAAAGCATGAAAAGGGTTATAGCTCTAGGTTTATAATTTAAAGGTTTTTCTGAGCCCCAGTTTGCTTTAGGAACAGATTTTATTAAAAAAATTTTCATTAATATTTCAGTGTAAGTGAAGAAACAAATAATTACTTTTTATTTTCAAAAAATTAATGAGAATCATGTTTGTTAAAATATAATTTCAAGTATGAATAAATCTGATTTATCAAGAATAATAGAGATGGCCTGGGAGGACAGAACTCCTTTTGATGCTATCGAAACTCAGTTTGGCCTAAATGAGCAAGCCGTTAAGAAGCTGATGAGAAGCAATTTAAAGCATTCTGCATACAAGAATTGGAGAAAAAGGGTAACTGGCAGAGTAACTAAACATAAAGCAAAGAGGGGTTTTGAAGTTGGCCGTCATAAATCTTATGATCAAAATAAAATTAAATAAACTGATCAAGCTCTGACATAAAAATTTATTAGTTAAAAATTTTTACATTTCTTAAAATTGAAGTTAGTATATTTTTTATGTCTATTAAAAAAAATATTATGAAATACACACTTTTATCCTTAGTTTTAATATCAACAATTTCTCTGCAAGCAGGTCATCACGAAAAAATGATGGATGCAAAAGATGTAGTAAAAAAAGCCTATGCAACTTTTGCATCTGGCGATACAGAAGGGTGGACAGCCCTCCATGCTGATGATCTTACCTTTACTGTATTTGGTAATATGCCAACCACTGGAAAACATGTTGGGCCTGAGGCAGTAATTAAAAATGTTTTTGAGCCTATTGCAGTTCATTGGCCAAATTTTAAAATCGAACATAAAGCAATCTACTCTGACGGAAACATGGTCTTTGTGCACTCAGATATGACTGCTGATGGCTTAAGCACTGAAACATTACATATGTTTAGAGTTGAGGAAGGAATCATCCAAAGTTTTACTGCATTTGATGACACCGGTTCGATGTCTGAAGCAGTTGTAAATTAATTAAATAGCGTTTCTTTAATTTACAATATTAATATTGGCATTTTAAAAAATGGCCTCTAAATGAAATCATCAATTGCACACGTATTTTTTTTAACAATTTTTTTATTTTTTTTAAGCGGTTGTCAGGTTAAAGAAGTCAGTCCTTTTGCTCAAGCTAAAAATCCATATTCTCATCTTGGAGTTGAAGGTTATACAGGCGTTGCATTAACATCCTGCTTGGCGGTATCTGGCCCACCTGCAGGGAGACCAGTAAGAGCAAGAAAATTAAAGGACGGAAATGTAGTTGAGGCTGGCCCACCAGTCTCTCAGCTTGATTACTTTGATTGTGTTGACCAAGAACTTCATACTTTAGGCAGGGATAAACATGACAAAGATTCTGATTAAAATCTAATCTAAAGCTTTTTTTACAGCATCAAGTAGATCTTCAGTGTCTTCTAATCCAGCAGATATCCTAATCAGATTTTTCTTTATACCAATGTCTTTTTTTTGCTTAGGACTGAGTGCTGCATGAGTCATAGTATATGGATGGCCAACCAGACTCTCAAATCCCCCTAGTGAACCTGCAAGCGAGAGAATTTTTAGGTCATCAACAAACTTTTTGACCTCTGGTAAACCATTTTTTATTTCAAAGCTAAGCATTCCACCAAATCCGCTTTGTTGTTTTTTAGCAATTTCATGAGATGGATGATGTTTAAGACCGGGATAATAAACATGAGATACCTTTGGATGATTTGACAAAAGTTCCACCAATGCAGAGGCATTTTGTTCATGCTGCTTCATTCGTAAGCTCAATGTTCTAAGACCTCTCAAAGTCAGGTAACTATCAAAAGGGGATCCAGTAATGCCTAAATTATTTGCCCAAAACTTTAATTTGGATAAAATCTTAGCATCATTAGTAATTACAGCTCCTCCAATTACATCTGAATGACCATTTATGTACTTTGTTGTTGAGTGCATAACAATATCAGCTCCTAACTTTAATGGATTTTGAAGAGATGGGGAGAGGAATGTATTATCCACCGCAACTAAAGCATTTTTCTTTTTAGACTTTTTTACTATTTCCTGAATATCTACAACTTGCAATAAAGGATTAGATGGAGATTCAATCCATATTAAATCAGGATTTATTTCATCAATAGATTCTCCTATAAATGCTTTGCTGCCTTGATTAAGAAAGTAAGCCTCAAGAATGCCTTTTTCGTCAAGAGATGAAAAAAGTCTAAATGTTCCCCCATAGCAATCATGAGGAAGAATCACCTTACTTTTAAGCTCCAAAATATTTGCTATCAAAGAAATTGCTGCCATGCCTGAGCTTAATATTTCTCCACCCAAACCTTCTTCAAGGTCAGACAATGCTTGTATCAAATGATCTCTGGTCGGATTTTCTTGCCTTGAATATTCATAAATTGGTTCTTTGCCAAGTTCTTCGTATTCAAAATTAGTTCCTAGATATATTGGCGGTACAATAGACCCATATTGCTTATCGGTTCCTATACCTGCTTTCGAAGCAATAGTTTTTTGATTTAATTTTTTACCCATACCATTATTGAATCATTATTCAGGAACCCATGAAAGGATAAACAGTTCATTATATAAAATTTTAATATCAAAGATTGGTTCTTTTGCTTGATAACACTTACTATTAGTGTTCATTATTCATTAAAAATATAGGATGTTTTAGGTGCTAAATTTTATATTTATATTGTTAGTTTTAATTTCCCTTTTTTTGGGAAATGCAGCCTTATCTGTATTTTTAGGAATTCTATTTACCTACTTTTTTCGTCCCTCCCAAAATTTTTTTAGTAGGCGCATCAATACTCTTCCATTACAGATCGGAATTGTTCTTCTAGGAGCAACCATAAGCATGCCTTATGCGCTGAGTGTAAGTGCAGATTATTTTCCGTGGATTTCGTTATTTGTAATAGTCTCTTTTATTGCTGGATTGATTCTCGGAAAAATTCTTGATATTCATCAGCGACTTGCCTTTTTGCTTTCATCAGGCGCAGCTATTTGTGGTGGAACTGCTATGGCAGCTGTAGCTCCAATTATTAAAGCTAAACCTCAAGAACTTTTGATTGCAATGACTATAGTATTTTTATTAAATGCTATTGCGATTATTTTATTTCCAATTGTTGGTAATTATCTTGAAATGACTAATTTTGAGTTTGGCGCCTGGTCTGCGCTTGCAATCCATGACACAAGCTCAGTGATTGGATCTGCAGTAACTTTTGGTGGTGAGTCTGCACAAGTTGCAGCCACATTAAAATTAGGAAGAACGATATGGTTAATACCACTGATATTAATTGCGAATTGGATATTTAATAAAAAAGCAAAAGCAACTAAGTTTCCAAGATTTATTATATTTTTTATTGCAGCAATCGTTATAAATACTTTGTTAAACTTTAATGGTGAGGTCATCAGTCTGCTGAAAATATGCAGCCAAATTTTTCTTTTGTTTGGATTATTTTGTATTGGCAGTCAGTTTGATATAGATGAGATTAAATCGATAGATGGGAAACCCCTAATAATGGCCTTAATTCTATGGGCAGCAGTTATTCCTCTAGCATATTTTCTAGTGAAATATTTTTAAGTTTATTTGAGTTAAGATAATATTGAGTATTAAATTTGTGAGAAGTAAATGAAAAATTTTGAAAATAAGGTAGCTGTAATTACTGGCGCAGGTAGCGGCATTGGTAGGGGTATTGCTGAGGTATCAGCTGATAAAAAAATGCGGCTTGTTTTAGCAGACGTAGACCAAGCTGGTTTGGATGAAACTCTTGAACTTGTCAAAAGCAAAGGAGTAGAGGCAATAGCCAGAGTAATTGATGTAAGTAATTTAAATGAAGTTGAAAATCTTGCCAGTCAAACCTTTGAAACCTTTCAACACTGCCATCTTCTTTTTAATAACGCTGGAGTCTTGGGTCCCGCACCTTTAAGTCAAGTAAATCGAGATATGTATGATTGGCTGATTAACATAAATCTTGGGGGCTGCTTTAATGGAGTGCATGCTTTTTTACCTCAAATGCAATCCTCTAGTGAGGAATCACACATTATTGCAACCTGCTCAACATCCGGATTTATCGCTTATCCAATGTTAGGCCTTTATTCTGCCTCAAAATTTGGAATTAGGGGTTTAATGACATCGTTAAAAGCTGAGTTAAATGGTTCCAATGTAGATGTCAGCATTGTTTGTCCGGGTGAGGTAACAACCAATATTGTAAACAGTACATTTGATAGTTCTCAAAAACAAGATATTGAGGATAAAGCTGAAGATTCAGATGCCGATCCTAGGGCAATGCTTGAGGTTGCAGCTGAAGATGCACACAACACCTATCCAATATCTCCATTGGAGGCAGCAAAAGCTATTTTTTCAGGTATTGAGAATAAAGATTTTTACATATTTACTCACAAGGGTTACAAGCGCCAATTAGAGGAGATTTCTACTGAATACCTGCAAGCTTTTGATCAAGCCATGTATCAATAAAAAATTCTATGCTCAATAAAATATTACTAACTTTGGCCTTAATTAGCTTTATTGCTGCGCTCATCTATATCCCAAAATTGTTAAGAGTTTACAAAATGATTAATTTATATGAGCAAGACAAAATAGCTTTCAACTTTATAAATATGGATAAAGTTTTTCAAATTGGCCCAGTTATTCCCGCATCTAGCGAATCATTTGTATTTAACAAAAAAGAATTTGATTTACCGCAAACTTATTACTTTGATGACAAAGATAGAAACTTAATGGACGCACTTGATTATTACGAAACAGATGGGTTGATTGTTTTAAATAATGATACGATTTTGTTTGAAAATTACTGGCATAACAATAATCAAACATCTCAGCATATTTCATGGTCTGTAGCAAAATCTTTTCTTTCAGCTTTGATTGGTATAGCAGTTGAAAGAGGTCAGATAGATAGCATCAATGATCCAATCACAAAGTATCTTTCAGACTTTTCAAATACCGGTTACAACAATATTTCAATCAAGAATTTGTTACAGATGTCATCAGGCATAAAATTTAATGAGGATTACGCGGACTATAACTCAGATATTAACAGGTTTGGAAGAACGATATCCTTTGGGACATCAATGAGAGAGTTTGCTAAATCTTTAGAAAATGAAAAACCTCAAGGCACCTACAATCATTATGTGAGCATTGATACTCAAATGCTTGCTATGCTTTTACAGGAAGTAACAGGCAAGACAATTTCAGATAACCTCAAAGATGATATTTGGCATAAGATTGGAATGGAGCATGATGCTTATTACATGATTGATAATTCAGGCATGGAAGTAGCTTTAGGTGGTTTAAATGCTTCGTTGAGAGACTATGCTAAATTTGGACTTCTGTATTTGAATAGAGGTTTTTGGAACGGAGAATCAATTGTCCCCGCTGAATGGGTTGATGCATCCCATAGAATTGATGAGGAGCATCTTAAACCTGGAGAAAATAACTCTTCATCAAGTTCATGGGGCTATGGCTATCAGTGGTGGATTCCAGGATTTCCAGATGATGAGTATATGGCTTCAGGCATATATAACCAGCATGTTTTTATTGATCCAAAAAACAATGTTGTTATAGCTAAAACTTCATCAAATTATAAGTTCCCTCAAGAAAAAGATCGTTCAAAAGATGAGCACGTTGCTATCTTTAGAGCAATATCTTCTGCAATAGCTGAAAACTACTAATAATGTTTTCAAAAAGAAAATGTATATTTTTTTGTGGATTTATTTTTTCTTTGAATTTACAAGCATGGTGGGATACTGGTCATAAAATGGTTTGTGATAAAGCATATGAACTATTAACACCGTCAACAATTGTAACCATTGACCCCTTAATAAAAGAACTTGGTTCTTTCGGTGAAGCATGTCTTTGGGCTGACTGGATTAAAGCTGACGAAAGAAAAGAAACCAGATCTTGGCACTACATTAATCTTCCTGATTCAGAGCAAAATATTTATAAAGCGAAGTGTCCTGAAAATGGGTGCTTGATTTTTTCATTGCATGAGCAAATAGCAATTTTAGAAGATTCATTAAGCACGAAACAGAATAAAAAAGAAGCATTATGGTTTGTTGGCCATTTTATTGGAGACATTCATCAACCCATGCATGTCGGTTATCCGCATGATCGAGGAGGCAACGATCACATACTAGCGTTTACCGATGGACGTCAGACAAATATGCATAGTTTGTGGGATGGACAAATTATCGAACATATGGAGTTTACACACAATAAAAATTATTTTCCAAAAAAAGTTGATGAAAAAATTAGTCAATTCTTGAATGTGTTTCATTCAAATGATATTGAATCTTGGGCTCAGGAAAGCAGAGACCTTGCAATGCAACCATCCGTTGGTTACAGAAATAACGAGTTAGAAGTTGTTACTAATGTGTATATGGAAAGTCACTTTGATATTATTAATGAAAGAATTGCATTAGGAGCTATTCGTCTAAGTCAACTTCTAAATAAAATCTTTCAAGATAGTAATTAAATTTTTTAAATGCGCAGATTTTTAGAATATTTTAATTCACCAAAAAAAACAAAATTGATTTTATCCCTAGATGGAGGTGGAGTAAGGGCCATTGCAGAAGTTGTATTTCTTAAGCAGTTAGAAATTGCCTCTGGAAGGAAAATTTTTGATTTATTTGATTTTTTTATTGGCACTAGCGCCGGTGGAATTAATGCATTGCATTTTGCAGGACGAGGATCTGATTGCTTTGAGTTGGAAGAGTTTTGGTCAAAAGAAAATTTAGCTAAAACTATGTCAAAGTCATTCTGGGACAATGCATCTTTTCTTCAAACTAAACCTAAATATGATGGAATAGGGAAGCGAGATGTTCTGCTCGAATATTTTCGAGATCAATCACTTGGTGAGGCTAAAAAATCCGTTGCAGTTTTAGCCTATGACGTTGAAAGTCGAAAACCTCGTTTACTTAGCTCATATGATTCTCCGGGTATAAAAATGGTAAGCGCAGCAAGTGCAACGAGCGCTGCACCTATTTATTATTCAACTCAAGAAATAGACGATGGAACTTGGTTGATAGATGGTGGAATAGTTGCCAATAATCCATCTTTGCTTGGTTATTCTGAGGCCAAGAAACTTTTTCCAGATTATGAAATAAAGGTTCTCAGTATTGGAACTGGTATAAATAGAAGAAAAATAAATGGAAAGAATTCTGCGAAGTGGGGTGCCATAAATTGGTTTAATCATGATATTTTGGGGATCATGCTTGAATCTAGTATGTTTGATGAAATTGCCAGTGACTTAATGGGTGAGAACTACCTTAGAGTTAATTCCTCCACTGGTCTTGTAAACCGAAGAATGGATGATACCTCTGAAGTAAATCTCGAGCGAATAAACTTAATGGGAATGGAGTGGTGGTCTGATTTTGGTGATCAGACACTAGACTTTTTAAATGTTTAATATATTGAGTTTTATTTCTAAAAATACGTTACACTGCTTTTTTAATTTTCATTAGATAGGAATAATATGAATATTTATGTTGGAAACCTCCCATGGAGCATAGACGACGCTGCTCTTGAGCAAATCTTTGCTGAGCATGGCACCATTACATCAGCTAAGGTTATAACTGATCGTCAAACTAACCGCTCTAGGGGCTTTGGTTTTGTTGAAATGTCAGACGGCGGTGAAAATGCAATTCAAGCATTAAATGATGCCGAAGTTGAAGGTAGAAAGCTGGTCGTTAACGAGTCGCGTCCTAGAGATTAATTTATGGGCTACCTTGGGCTGATTGGATTATTTGGTCTTATCGGTTTAACAGGTCTCATTAATAAAGTTCATTCAAGTCAATCCGGTAGCTCAATAAGGTTGTTGAGTGTATTAGGATTATTGGGCCTAGTTGGATTTTGGATTCCCTCCTTTGGAGCTTGTGGTGCTTTTGGAGCCTTCGGGGTTTGGAATCATCAAAACAAATCGATTTCACGATTTGCTCATCTTGGCTGGCTGGGAGCAATTGGTTTATTTCAAACTTTTAGCTTCTATCTTTTGTAGACAGAACTAATAAACCAGCACCTATCGCTAAGTTCTTTACAAAATTTTGTATTTCGTGAGCTTGAGTAGGATCTCCTGCAAGTGCCCAAAAATTATGAATAAAAATATTTATAACAATTGTCAGAGCAAAAAGCATCAGAGAGGCTATCCTCAAATTTCTCCCAAGAATTAAACATAGCCCACCTAATATTTGAATTCCTATGGTTATCGGTAACAGCATTGAGCTAAATGGAACTCCTTTTATTTTCATCAATGCAAGCGTTCCAGCATAATCAAATACTTTGCTTAATCCTGGACCAACAAAATACAAGCCCAATAAAGATCTTCCAATAATTAAATAAAAATTATCAAATTTTTTTATCCATTTCATCTAACGCTCTATTAAAAATACTAATGCTAGATTAACATTATTCAATATATTGGAGATTTAGATGAAATTTTTTAATACTCTTAGCTTATTTTTTATAGTTTATAGTTTTTCTAATTCTGTCTTTGCAGTCAATCAAAATGACTCTTTGCTTGAAGCGATAAATGATCCCAACAGAAATCCCTCATATTCAAAGAGAGATAAGTATAGAAATCCTTATGAAACACTAACTTTTTTTCAAATTAATTCATCTATGCATGTCTTAGAGTTATCTGCAGGAGGCGGTTGGTACACTGAGATATTAGCTCCGTATTTAAGAACAAATGGAAAATTATCTGTAACTCATCATAATCCAGATGCTGGAGGCTACTACATGCGCTCTAGAAACTCTTTTGATAAAAAGCTTGCTTCCAATCCATTATTTGATGGAGTAAAAGTAATCACTGCAGACGTCCCTCCATCGAATGCTTTTACTGAACCAGAGAGTCAAGATCTCGTAGTTACTTTTAGAAATCTGCACAATTGGTTAGGGAGCGACTCTATGAAAGCTGTGATGCAAGAGGCATATAATTCTCTCAAGCCGGGTGGCTTTTTTGGTGTGGTAGAACACAGAGCACCAGAAGGATCCTCTATGGAATTTATGAAAAAAAGTGGTTATGTAACCCAATCATTGGCAATTAAGAAAGCTTTAGAAGTAGGTTTTGAATTGGTAAGAACATCAGAGATTAATGCAAATCCAAATGATACAGCCAATCATCCTAGAGGAGTTTGGACATTACCACCATCCTTAAGATTAAAAGATAAAGATAGAGCTAAATATGAGTCAATCGGTGAATCAGACAGGATGACATTGCTCTTTAAAAAATAAGTCTTTTGCCACAATAAAAAACGTGTTTATTTTACTTATATTTCCCTTAATAGCATTGCCTTGACAAGGTAAGCAATATAGCGATAATTCGGGATAACTTATTTTATATTGGGGAATAAAGTAATGAAATTTTTCAAGCTATTCACGTTGATACTGCCTTTTTTTGTCTTTGCAGATAATCCTATTGCACCAGCAGATATCGATACAAAAGAATCAGAGCCAACAGAGGTAATTTCTGCTGAAGCAGAAAATAAATCCATACAAGTCTCAGGTTACGATACTTCAAGTACATATACATCTGATGAAGATGGAGTTGAAGAGGTTGTTGTAACTGGAATTAAAAGAAGTTTAGAAACAGCAATTGGAATAAAAAGAAATAATGTAGGAATTGTTGATGCAATTACCGCAGAGGATTTTGGTAAGTTTCCCGATGGTAATTTAGCCGAATCACTAGCAAGGGTTGTAGGTATTGGTATTGATAGAAGTAATGTTGAAGGTGAAAGGGTTGCTGTTCGTGGCTTTGGCCCAGAGCTTAATTTGGTCACATTAAATGGAAGACAAATGCCAACAGTGCCAGGTCAATGGGGTGGAGGTAGATCATTTAACTTTGGTGATATTTCTTCTCATGGAGTATCAGCTGTTGAAGTATACAAATCAACTAATAGCAGATTGCCATCAGGCGGCATTGGCTCGACTATCAACATGGTCACAACAAAACCTCTAGCAATCCCAGGTGATTTAACCTCTTTTAGTGTAGATATGCTGAAAGATACGTCTAGTAAAGAAGGTACCAATCCTCTTGAAGCTGCTTTTGTGCATAGCTCAAATAAAGGTAAATGGGGCTATGCAATTTCTGGGTCTTTTCAAGATAGAAACAATAGAGAAACAGGTACCAGAGAATCAAATTGGATTACTGTAGAGGATCTAGCTTTGATTGAGGGCTATTCTAGGGTTGATAAAAATGCGGCTGGCATTACTAATAACAATCAAAGGGCAGATGGTAAAACCTTCTATCAAGAGCCTTCTGCATATCAATTTAAAGACAATGATCGCTTAAGAATAAATGGTCAAGTAACTATTCAGTATGAATTTTCTGAAAATTTAGTTGCTACTGCAGATTACACTTATTCTAAAGTTGAATTTAGTTCAAATGGTCAGATGTTTGGCTCATGGTTGGGCGGTTGGGGAACTCAACAAGCAACTATTAATTCAAATGGAGTTTATACCGATTTAGTTGTAGGCGATAGAGGCTATGATCATCAATTAATCTGGGGAGATACAGAAAACTTAAACGAGTCAATAGGCTTTAATCTAGATTGGAATTATTCTGATTCATTAAAATTTGAGTTAGATTATCATGATTCATCTGCAGAAAAAGATGGCTCTGAAATACCAAATGAAATGGGATTTGCTACTCCAGCTGATGCAGTGATTACTCAGACTAATGGAGGTGCCAATGGCATCAATTCATTTGTGTATAACAAAGAATTCACCTCATCTGATTTTGTTCATACAGGACTCTTTTATAGAGATGCTGAAAAAGAAAATCAAATGAAACAATTCCAATTCAACGGAGAATGGATAAATTTAGATGGCGGTTACTTAAAATCAATTGAATTTGGAATTTCATCCATTGAATCCGAGTTCAGAGATCTCCGTTCTGAATTAGTTACATCACTGAATCCTGCGGTTGCAGCATCTGCAAGCATATTTACTAGAAGATCTCTTAAAGGATTCTTTGATAATTATGACGCTGGAAATGGTTATTATTTTGAAATAGATCCCAAGGTTGCTAAAAATAACTGGCAAGGTCGTGTGGGACTGTTCAATGCAGGACCAGTTGATACGAATGATAGAGTTGAGGAGACAATCGACTCGATGTTCATTCAAGCTAACATGGAATTTACAGTTAATAATAAGCCATTAAATGTTGTTGCGGGCATAAGATATGAAGAGGCAGAGGTGCTAGCCACTGGACTTGAATCTACACCAACAAATATTAGATGGGATATGATAAATGGTCTTCAATATCTTACTGGCGGACCAGTAGATGCTCCTAAATCAGGTAGTAATGACTTGGTGCTTCCTCAAGTATCAATGGCATATTCATTAGATGATGAGCAAGTACTAAGATTTTCCGCTGGACAAACAATGGCAAGACCTAGCTTGCAAGATATGAGATCTTCTCTAACGTTTAGCAACAGAGATTTCTTTACTCCTACTGCATCAGGAGGAAACCCAAGTTTAGAGCCACTCAAATCAACCAATTATGATATTGCTTATGAATGGTACTACGACGAGGGCAGTTATTTCGCAGTTAATTATTTCTTTAAAGAAATCGAAGATTTTATTGAAAATCAAATTGGCTCTGGTGAGCTTTATGGACTTAGAAATCCTGCATATGGAGAAATTGGTCAGTATGCACAAAATTGTGTGAATGCTTGGGATCAGGCTGGAAGGCCTGATACTGGTTTTCCTGGTGAATGGGGATCAATGCATTGTGTTTCTCAACAGGCCCTATGGGCTCAAAGTTGGATGAATACTCAACAACATATGGGTTGGGTGGCAGTTGCAATGTCGAGAGGAGTCGACGTTTCAGGTGGTTTCCCTTTTGGAGCTTGTGAGTCAGGCGGATGGTGGAGATGTGAGCCAGGTTACATTGACGCTACATCAAGTGATCCATTGGCTGTATTTGAAATAACCAGACCTGCAAACATTGCTACTGGAGAAGTTGATGGTTTTGAATTGGTACTTCAGCATTTATTCGGTGATACAGGATATGGCGTTCAACTGAATGCTACATTTGTTGAGGGCGGAGATGTTGATATTGATAGAAACGCAATCGGCAGACAATTTATCCTTCCTGGTCTTGGCGACTCTTCAAATGCTTCGGTTTTTTATGAGGATGAAAAGATCACCGCAAGAATCGCATTGAATACTAGAGGCGAAACAGTCGCTGGCTTTGGGAACTATGATCAGCCTTTATACGTGATGGAACGAAACCAGATTGATGCTTCATTTGCATATAGACTTAATGAGCAAGCATCAGTTTTTGTTGAGGGCCAAAACCTTAACGACGAGGATACAAGACTATATGCAAGATATCCTGAGATGCTTTTCTTAGCTCAAGATCACGGTCCAGTCTATCGCTTAGGTTTTAGATATAAGTTCTAAAGAAGCTTATTGAATTAAAAAGAGGGCAGTAGCCCTCTTTTTTTTGAATCAAAACAAAATATATTCATTTAGAAAAATCTTTCCACTCACGAAATCCACCCTCCAAATTTTTTATATTCTTAAAACCTAAGTTTAAGAGAGTTGAACCAGCTAATGCAGCTCTACTTCCACCGCCACAAAATACTACGATTGGCGTATTAGCATCCATAGATTCATCATTTGGACTTAACTTCATTTCAATAAGGCCCCTAGGTATATTTAAGGCTCCATCAATACTTCCTGTTTCTTCAAGTTCTGAAGATTCCCTTACATCAATTAGCATCAAACCATCTTTGTTTGCAGCCAATTCCTCACATTTAATCGTAGGCACAACCATGTGTGCTTCTTTGATAAGATCTGCAAGAGTTTTCATTTATTCATTATCTACCTCTAAAAATCTTCTATCAATACAAGACTAACTAAATAGATACATATTGTTTACAAAAAAAACATAAAATTGGCACAATAATTGCTTTATAATATGTGTATTATTTAAACATAAAATAGATTTTTCGTATGAACATATCTATTAAAAATAAAGGATCAATATAATGAAAAAAATTCTACTTTTTGCTGCTATCTCATTACCTTTCTCTATATCTGCAGAAATAGCAATCCAAGATGGTTATGAAATCCAAGGCAGAATATTTTCTGTTAAAACTGCAAAAAAATATTCCTCTGTTGAGGGATGTTCAAAGTATGCTCTGACAAAATCAAAGGTCCAAGGCTTTACTTTTGATAAAGCATCTCAAAAGTGCACTTTATTTAAAAAAGTAAGAGGCCTTAAGCCCGATTCAGGATCTGTGTCTGGAACAAAATAAATTATTGCAATTTTCATAAGGGAGCTTTAAAGCTCCCTTTTTTGTTTTTATCCTTGAAAATATGTAAGATTTACATTTTTTGAATACTTACGTATATGAAAAACGAGCAATCATCTAACATCCTTCTCTGTATAACTGGAAGTATAGCTGCATATAAATCTGCTGATTTGGCAAGATTGTTTAAGAAAAATGGAGATAATGTCAGAATTTTAATGACAGATTCTGCATGTGAATTCATTACGCCTTTAACAATGCAGGCAATAAGTGGAAACAGTGTTCATCGAAACCTTCTTGATGAGACTGCAGAACAGGCCATGGGTCACATTGAATTAGCTAAATGGGCTGATACCATTTTAATTGCTCCATGCAGCGCTGAGACAATATCTAGACTATCCTCTGGAAGAGCTGATGATTTATTAGGTGCCATAGTCTTGGCTTCTAAAGCTCAAATTTATATTGCTCCAGCAATGAATAAGAATATGTGGTCAAATACAGCCACTCAAAATAATGTTAATTCTTTGCAATCTAGGGGAATAATATTCATTGGTCCTTCAAAAGGTGAGCAAG
>CACBPT010000019.1 GCA_902541245.1 uncultured SAR86 cluster bacterium
GAGGCATATGCTCGTGACGTAGTCGGGCTAATGAAGAACAATGATTTGAGTAATGAGAATAACTTGTTCTTCCGAATGGATGAAAGTCCGTTCAGATTTCAGGTGCAAAAAGGAGATAATGATAGGTACGCAAGGGGTGGCTTTGAGCTTGAAGACAAGGAAGCTTTTGAAGAAGCAAAAAAAGAGCTTAGTAATTATGGAATTGAAGTTAAAATCGAAAGTAAAGAGATAGCTACGGTTAGATGTGTAGAGGAGCTTTTAAGTTTTGATGATCCAGCAGGAAACAAACTAGAACTTTTTTATGGAAGAAGCATCGATACAAATGAGTTCAAGTCTTCCCAAGATATTTCTAAATTTGTTACTCATGGATTGGGTTTAGGCCATTTAGTTTTTGGAACGCTAGAAGTTGAAGCTGCTCATGACTTTTATAAAGAAGTAATGAATTTTGGAGATTCAGATATTATGAGAATGAGATTTTCTCCAGATCCGAATGATCCTGAATCAGTTTTATATTTTATGCATTGTGATAATCCTCGCCATCATACTGTTGCTATGATGCAAGCTCCCACACCCCCGTCAGGACTTGTGCATGCAATGGTTGAAGTTGAAACTGCTGAGCAAGTAGTTGATGCCATGGACAGAGCAATTGAAAATAATGTTCATATTTCTTCAACTCTTGGAAGGCATATGAATGATAATATGGTTTCTTTCTATATGATGACACCTGGCGGATTTATGCTTGAATTTGGATATGACGGCATTCAGCCTGATTGGGATAATTACGAAACAACTTATTCACCAGCGCCAAGTCATTGGGGCCATGAGTTTAAAATGCCCGAGGCATAAAATAAATGAATAAGGTATTAACTCATAAAGATGTGTTAGATCATCTCCAGAGCAATGCCACAATTGGTATTGGAGGATGGGGCGCTAGAAGAAAACCGATGTCCTTAGTTAGAGAGATATGCCAATCAGATATAAAAGATTTAACAGTTGTAAGTTATGGAGGCCCGGACATAGGTTTGCTATGCGCTCATAAAAAAGTAAAAAAACTTATTTTTGGATTTGTTTCTTTGGATGTCATTCCCCTAGAGGCTCATTTCCGACAAGCACGTCAAAATAAAGAAATTGAGGTGATGGAGCTAGATGAGGGAATGCTTCAATGGGGTCTACGTTCAGCTGCTATGAATCTTCCATTTTTACCTACCAGAGTTGGATTTGGTACAGATGTTTTAACTCATAATCCAGAATTAAAATTTGTAACATCACCTTATAAAGACAAAGAGAGTTTCATTGCCATGCCAGCAATCAAATTAGACGTAGCATTACTCCACGTCAATAAATCTGATGAAAAAGGAAATACGCAGATTATCGGTCCAGATCCTTTTTTTGATGATCTTTTTGCTAGAGCGGCTGAGAAGACTTTTGTATCATCAGAAGAGTTATTATCCACCGAGGAGCTTGGCGGCAAGGATGGAGCCATATTCAATAGATTTGAGAGAAGTCTTGTAACTGGAGTGGTTCATTCACCTTGCGGCGCACATCCAACATCTTGCTCTCCAAGCTATGGATTTGATATCAAGCATTTAAAAGAATATTCAGATTCAGTAAAGTATTTCAATGATTATGCAGATAAATACATGAATAAAACTCATCAAGATTACATAGAATCTGTTGGCGGCACTGAAGAAATAACGAAAATACCTTTACCACAATTTTAAAATGTCAGACTCTATTTCATTAGCAGAGATATGTATAAGCCAAGCCTCAAAAGCTTGGCAGGATGATGGAGAAATTCTTGCAACTGGCATTGGTCTGATTCCAAGAATAGCTGCAGGCTTAGCAAAACTTACACATAATCCAGATTTAATGATGACAGATGGAGAAACATACTTGATCTCAGAACCTGCTCCAATGGGTAAAAGAGACTCATCAGCAGATCAAGTTGAAGGATATATGAGTTATAGCCGTGTATTTGAAAATCTTTGGGGAGGAAAAAGACATGCAATGGTTACCCCAACCCAAATTGATTCTTTTGGACAAACAAACATAAGCGTAATTGGTAACTATGATTCACCAAAAATTCAGTTGCTGGGTGTTAGAGGATTTCCTGGAAATTCTATTTACCATAAAAACTCAATTTTTATACCAAATCATTCTAAAAAAACTTTTGTAGAGGGTGAAGTTGATATGGTGTCTGGAATGGGCTACAAGAATAAAGAATTATCTAATGGAATATTTGAAATAAAGAGGGTTATAACAAATCTCGGTATTTTTGACTTTAATGGAAAAAATAACTGCATGCAGTTACTATCTTTACATCCAAATGTAAGTGTAGATGATGTTATTACAAACACTGGATTTGAGATTGCAATCCAATCAGACAGTATTACATCTATGCCATCAAGTGAGGAGCTTGTTTTAATAAGAGAGGTTCTTGATCCTCAAGGTATTCGCAATACAATTTTTGGAGAATAAAAATGCCTAAAACGAAACCAACAGTCACATATAAAAAGAAAGACGGAATTGCCATTATTTCTATGAATAGGCCGGAATATAACAATGCTCAAAATGGAAAGATGACTTATGACCTTGATAAATTTTTTAAAAAAGCTGTAGACGATGATCATGTAAAGGTAATAGTTTTAAAAGGTAATGGAAAACATTTTTCAGCTGGTCATGATATTGGGACACCTGGAAGAGATGTTGATGTTGAGTATGACAGAAAATCTGTATGGTATGACCACACTAATAAGCCAGGAGGCGAATTTTTATACGTAAGAGAACAAGAGGTTTATTTAAATATGTGCAGGCGCTGGAGGGATATGCCTAAACCAACAATAGCAATGGTGCATGGAGCGTGTATAGCTGGTGGATGTATGTTGGCTTGGATTTGCGATCTCATTGTGGCCTCTGAGGATGCATTTTTTGCCGATCCAGTTGTGCGTATGGGCATTCCAGGTGTCGAGTATTTTGCTCATCCTTATGAATTAAATCCTAGAATTGCGAAAGAATTTTTATTTTTAGGAGAAAGGATGTCTGCTGAAAGAGCCTATGAGATGGGAATGGTAAATAAGGTAGTTCCTTTGTCCGAGTTGGAGTCTTCAGTAATGGAGATGGCATCAAAGATTTCCGTAATGCCAAGACTGGGCTTAACTTTAACAAAACAAGCAATTAATCATGTTGAGGATCTGCAAGGAAAAAGAAATGGCATGGAGGCTGCCTTTGCATGGCATCATTTTTCTCATGCACATAATGATCTTACTACTGGCAATGTGCTTGCTGGTTTTGATGCCAAAAAAATGGCTAAATCTCAAAGAAAGAATACGAAAAAAACTGCAGCAAAAAGAAATTCATCAAAAAAAGCTGCCCCAAAGAAAAAAAAATAAAAGGACACAAATATTAACAAGTTAACTAATATGCTGGGTTGTAAATACCCAATTATTCAAACTGCGATGGGTTGGGTTGCTTTACCAGAACTTGTTGCCGCTTCATCAAATGCAGGAGCCTTTGGATTCCTTGCCTTAGCAACAGCGGGTCCAAAAGAGGCAATTGAGATGATGGATAAAACACAAGCTCTTACAAATAAACCCTTTGGCATTAATTTTCATATGTTTCAGCCCGGAGCAGAGGAAATTGTGCAAGCAGTTATTGATAAAAAAATTAAAGCAGTCAGTTATTCAAGATCTCCTACACCTGAGTATATTCAAGCATTCAAAGCAGCAGGAGTTGTTTGTATCCCAACTGTCGGAGCTCTAAAACATGCAGTGAAAGCTGAGGAACTTGGTGCAGACGCAATAGTTATTCAAGGTTCAGAGGGAGGCGGTCACACTGGTTCAACACCTACCACACTTCTTTTAAGCTCAGTACTTGAAAGTGTAAATGTGCCAATAGTTGCTGCAGGAGGATTTCGAGACGGCTCTGGTTTAGCAGCATCCCTTGCATGGGGAGCTTGCGGCATTGCAATGGGAACTCGATTTATGATGACAAAAGAGAGTCCTGTGCCGCACGATACTAAAGAAGCATACTTATCTGCAAATGTTGAGGATATAAAAATTACCAAAAAATTTGATGGCATGTCTCATAGATTAATTTTTAATAATTACATTAAAAAAATTGATCGTTCTAATCCAATTAACCTATTTATAATTTCCATAATTTCAGCATGGAAGTACAAACAATTAACAAAGGCATCATATGCGGATTTAATAAAATCTTTTTTTGCAATGTTGAAGGGTGACGATTTAACAATATCTCAGTCAATCATGTCAGCAAATAGCCCAGCAATTATTCAAAAAGCTATGGTTGAGGGATCACCAAATGAGGGGGCTATGCCATCTGGGCAAGTAGCTGGCCTTATCTCTAATTTGCCCTCTTGTAAGCAGCTTGTGGATCAGATTATGGATGAGTTTTCTTTTGCAGCAGAAAATTTTAATAAGCTTGAGGGAGATAAACAATGAGTGTTGATACAACAATTAGGAATGGAGTTGCAGAAATAATTTTGAATTGCCCCCCAGTCAATGCTTTGACCTCAACCGAATGGTTAGATCTTGCTATAAATATTGATAATTTATCCCATAATGATGAAGTAAAAGCGATAGTTTTATCTGGTAAAGGTAAGGGTTTTTGCGCTGGAGCTAATATTAAGGAATTACAAGAAGATTCCTCAAAAATTACCGATGTGAATGACGGTTGCTGGAAAACAGCCAGAGCAATTCACGTATGCAATGTACCAGTAATTTCTGCATGTCACGGTTTTGTCTTAGGGGGCGGAATACTCCTCGCTGGCGCTGCTGATATTGTATTAGCAACTGAGGATTCATACTTTGGTTTGCCAGAAATAGACAGAGGTGCGCTTGGCGGAGGGGCACATCTAAGCAGATTATTTCCTTTGCAGGCAGTCCGCAAAATGATGTTTACTGGCAAGCCTATTTCAGCACAAAGGGCTTATGAATATGGATCTATTGAGTCACTACACCCTAACTTTGACTCTTTGCATGAAGCTGCTATGAATATTGCTGATGATATTGCTTCAAAAAGTCCAATTGCTATGAATCTTGCAAAAAAAGCTTTAAATGAAATTGAGCATGGAAATGTTGACGAGCATTATAAGTCTGAGCAAAATTTCACTCTTGAACTCTATAAATCGAAAGACTCGCAAGAAGCCCGTGATGCATTTGTTGAAAAAAGGGATGCTGATTTTAAAGATGAAAATTAATTTTACAGAAGAACAGAATATATTCAGAGAAGAAGTTAGGTCTTGGTTAGAAGTTAATGTGCCAAAAAAATCTCTTTTATCTCTGGATACAAAGGAAGGATTTGAGCAACACAGAGAATGGGAAAAAACATTAAATTCTGGAAACTGGTCCATGGTTACTTGGCCAAAAGAATATGGCGGGAGAGGACTAGATTTAATTCGTTGGTTAATTTTTGAAGAGGAGTATTATCGTGCTGAAGCGCCAACAAGAGTGAATCAAAACGGAGTATTTCTTCTCGGTCCAACTTTGATGGAGTTTGGTACCCACGAGCAAAAATCAAAATTTTTAAATGCAATGGCAACTGGAGATCATATTTGGTCTCAAGGTTGGTCTGAGCCTGGAGCTGGAAGCGATATGGCAGCTATAAGAACTACTGCAGTTTTGGAGGGTGATCATTACAAGATCAATGGTCAAAAAACATGGTCATCTAGAGCAGCTTATGCTGATTGGACTTTTGGTTTGTTTAGGACTGATCTGGAGTCCGAGAGACATAGAGGCCTTTCTTTTATCTTAGTTTCACTGGATACACCAGGAGTGACTGTAAGACCCATACCTCAATTAGATGGTGAACCAGGCTTTGCTGAAATATATTTTGATGATGTGATTGTTCCGAGAGAAAACCTGTTGGGTGAAGATGGTGAAGGGTGGAAAATTGCAATGGCAACAGCTGGTTTTGAGAGAGGATTAATGTTGAGGAGTCCTGCACGTTTTCAACAGACTGCTGCAAAGTTACTAAAGCTGTATTATAAAAATAAAGATCAATGCTCACCAATGTTGCAATCAAAAGTGGTAGAAGCATGGGCTGAATCTGAATCCTATGCATTGAGCATTTATCACACTGCATCAAAAATGCTTGCCGGAGGATCAATTGGATCTGAATCTAGCTTAGGTAAAATATTTTGGTCTGAATTAGACCACATGATGCATCAAACTGCTCTTAAAATTTTAGGAGCTAGTGCTGAGTTAGCTGATTCTTCAGAGCATGATGCGGCTCAATGGATCAAAGGGTTTATGTTTTCATATGGTGGCCCAATTTATGCTGGTACTAATGAAATTCAAAAGAATATTATTGCAGAAAGATTATTGGGACTACCTAAATAATTATGAATTTTAATTTTACAGATGAGCAACTTCAATTTAAAAATACAGTTCAGTCTTTTTTAGTAGATGAATGCTCTCCTGATTCAATCCGAGATGGCTGGGCAGCTAAAAAACCTTTTAATCATGACAGATGGAATAAAATAGCTGATCTTGGAGTTTTAAGTTCCAACTTACCTGAAAAAGATGGTGGTTTTGGGATTGATCAAGTAGCACTTTCCTTGATGATTGAAGAGATGGGGTATGCAGCATTGCCGGAGCCAGTAGCAGAACAAATATTTTTAATTAATGACTTGATGCCTCTTCTCCCAGACTCAATTAAAGGAGAAATCAAAAATACTTATAAAACTGGAAGTAACTTCATTTCAGTAGTGCATCCATTGTCTCCTAATCCTCTATTTTTAAACGATGCTGGAGGCCTACTTTTATTTAATGAAGACTCTTATCAATTTGCTTTGATAGAAGATATAGATTTTATACCCCTGGTTTCAAATGATCCTTCGAGAGAGCTTTCTAAGATTAACTCAATTCAAAAATCCGTTTCATCGAGTGAAGAATTTGAGAAAATCAATTCAGCTGTTGTAGCTCGTGGCGCTTTAATGACGGGTTGCTTGTTAATCGGATTAGCTCAAAAAATGTTAGATCTGAGTTCTTTGTATGCGCTTGATAGAACTCAGTTTGGAAAACCAATTGGATCATTTCAAGCAATAAAACATATGCTAGCTGATGTAGCTGTCAAGATTGAGTTTGCAAGACCAACAATTTTTAGAGCAGCACATTCATTATTAGAAAATAATCCAAAGTCTGCATTGCATTGTGCTCATGCAAAATATATGAGTGCAAAAGCAGCCGAGTTGGCATGTAAAAATAGCATTCAAGCGCATGGTGCTATGGGATATACATGGGAAATGGATCTTCATATATTTATGAGGAAAGCATGGTCTCTCATGGCGTGCTGGGGAAATGAAGATAAACAACAAGATATAATTTATAAAACGCTTACTTCTTCAGAAGAAGAGCTTGGTGTTTTATATACTTTTTAGAGGATAAGTCATGCAAGATGCATTTATAGTTAGCGCTCTAAGGACTCCAATTGGAAAAAAGAAAGGTTCCTTATCTGGAGTGCATCCTGCAGACTTAGGTGCCATAGTTCTCTCAGAAACTTTTAAAAAGATAGATCTTGATCCTAATCTTGTCGAAGATGTAATTTATGGATGTGTAGATACTGTAGGGCCTCAAGCGGGGGATATTGCGAGAACTTGCTGGCTGGCAGCTGGATTGCCAGAGCATGTCCCAGGAACAACGGTTGATCGGCAATGTGGATCCTCTCAGCAAGCAGTTCATTTCGCTGCTCAAGCAATAATGTCAGGTACAGCTGACGTTGTGATTGCTGGAGGTGTTCAAAACATGAACATGATTCCTATTTCTTACGCAATGCTAGCTGGCCAATCACTAGGATTTAATGATCCATTTTCAGGTTCATCAGGTTGGGTAAAGCGATATGGAACACAGGATGTTAGCCAATTTAATTCTGCTCAAATGATTGCTGAAAAGTGGAAATTATCTAGATCAGAGATGGAAAATTATGCTTATCATAGTCATCAAAAAGCAATCAATGCAATTGATAACGGTCATTTTAAAGATGAAATAGTAACCATTGGAAAATTTACTCAAGATGAGACTCCACGAGCAGAGACATCACTAGAAAAGATGGCTTCTTTAAATCCTTTGATTGAGGGTCACGATATAACTGCAGCAGTCTCATCTCAAAATGCTGATGCTTCATCTGCACTATTAGTTGTCTCAGAAAAAATTCTTAAGGAACATAATCTTAATCCTTTGGTTAGGATTGCTCATATTAGCGTAAGAGCAGATGATCCTATATGGATGCTTACAGCTCCGATGCCTGCCACGAAGCATGCAATCAAAAAATCAGGAATAGCCTTAAATGATATTGATGTAGTTGAAATAAATGAAGCCTTTGCATCAGTTGCTATGGCTTGGCAAAAAGAAATGGATTATCCAATGGAAAAAATTAATCCCAACGGAGGCGCAATTGCACTTGGCCATCCTTTAGGGGCAACTGGAGCAAGACTAATGACGACAATGATACATACAATGAAAAGAAGCAATCTTAAATATGGCTTACAAACAATGTGCGAAGGTGGCGGACAAGCAAACGTAACAATTTTAGAGAATTGCTCATGAATAATTTATTTTCTCCAAATTATCCAGAAGGAAGAAACCTCTTTAAAGGAAAAAATATACTTTTAACTGCAGCAGCAGGATCTGGAATTGGCTTTTCTTCAGCTAAACGATTTCTTGAGGAGGGCGCTAATGTTTTTATTTCTGATGTTCATGAGGCTCGTTTAGATGAAGCTATAAAAAATTTAAAAGACTTGAATCTTGGTGAAGTCGAGGGTTGTCTTTGCAATGTGACAAGTGATGAGGATATTGAAATTATGTTTAATAAAGCCATTTCTTGTTTTTCTCATTTAGATGGCGTCATCAATAATGCTGGATTAGGCGGTGAATCTTTCCTAGAGAACATGACTAATGATGCATGGAATTTAGTTTTGGATGTAACTTTAAATGGCGCAATGAAAATTATGAGAGCAGCAATTCCCATTCTCAAAGGTACCCAAGGAGTGATTGTAAATAATGCTTCTGTTTTGGGTTGGAGAGCGCAAGCTGGTCAATCTCATTATGCAGCTGCTAAAGCAGGCGTAATGGCATTAACAAGGTGTGTTGCAATGGAAACAGTAGATTATGGGATAAGAATTAATGCTGTAGCGCCAAGTCTTGCAATTAACCCTCACCTTTCTAAAACTAGTTCAGATGAGTTAATTGCAGACCTCGAATCCAAGGAAGCATATGGAAGAGGAGCAGAGCCTTGGGAAATTGCAAATATCATTTTATTTCTAGCATCAGACCTATCCTCTTATATGACTGGTGAAATAGTATCTGCCTCATCTCAAAAAGCCTGATGGAAAAAATTGTTATTCAACTTTGGAAAAATCCAGATATCGAAGAAGAGGATTTCAAAAACTTTCTCATTAATGAAGTACCTCGTTCTTTAAAGGATCACATCTCAAGCTATCAAGTAAACTTGGCAGATGAAGATGTCAAAGAGGCTGCTGGCTTAATTCAATCGTGTTATCCACCAAGCCCAAATGCTATTATCTTTTTAAAAGTAAAAAACTTTTTTCATTTTGAGCAAAAGCTTTCAATATTTGAATCGCATGCTACAAATTTTTTTAGTTATATTGTTAGTGAATCTAAGATTATTGAAGCTGATGATTCTAAGAACCTAAATAGGCGAACCGATGGATTTTCTCAAATTGTTTTCCTTGAAAAGCCAAAAAATATTGATAGTTTTGATTGGTTTGATCATTGGACACATCATCACACTGAAATCGCCATAGAAACACAATCAAATTTTATTTATACACAAAATACGGTCGTAAGAAAACTTAACAAAGAATCTCCAAATTTTATTGCTATCATTGAAGAATGCTTTCCCAGCGGAGCAATGTCAGATCAAGAAGAATTCTATGCCGCTAAGGGAAACCCAACATTGCTGAAAAAAAATGCAGAAATCATGATGGAAAGTTGTAATAAATTTATTGATTTTTCAAAAATTGAAGTTATCCCAACAAGTAGATATTTAGTGATATAGTAAATCTCAGAGGAAGGAAATAATTATGGAAATTAAAAATGCCTTAATAACTGGTGCAGCCAGCGGAATGGGGAAGATTTCTGCAAAACGACTTGCAGCAGATGGAATTCATGTAGCAGCAGTTGATGTAAATGAAGAAAATCTTAATCAACTGAAACAAGAGTCTAATAATATCTCAACTTTTCATTGTGATTTGGCGGATGCAAATGCTGTCAAGGAAATGGTTAATGAGGTACACACTCAAATAGGACCAATTGACAGAGTTACTCATGCTGGAGCAATAATGCCAATGGGAAGAATTCAGGACTTAGATTCAACCTCTATAAATAATTTAATGAGAATTAATTATGAGGGCACTGTAAATATTGTTAGCAATATTTTGCCAACAATGCTTGAGAATAATAGTGGGCAAATAATACTTTTTGGATCAATAGCAGGAATGTGTCCTCTTGAAAATATGTCAGCTTACTGTGCTTCCAAAGCAGCTGTAAATATTTTTGGTGAAATATTGGCTAAAGAGGTCAAAGATACAAATATCAGAGTTATGGTAGTTTGTCCTGCTCAAACTAATACTCCTTTAATGAGATTTGTTGATGAGACGGATGCACCAAATGTAATTAATACTGCAGTTGAAAAAGGCATGCTATGTGATCCAGAGGAAGTGGTCGATCAAATAGAAAAAGATTTACATACCGATAAAATTATTTGCTATCCTACAAAAGAAGCTTTATATGCAACAAGGATAAGAAGATTTTTGCCAAATTATTGGTGGAAATTAGTTGCAAAAAATTCATAATGTAAAACTATGTCAGATTTAAATACATTAGCTCCAGATAACAGAGACCTTTCAATGTTTCCAGGTGAATATGGACTTCCTTTTCTTGGCAAAACCGTTGAGTTTGTAAAAGATACATTGGCCATGTGCAATAAACATTATGAAAAATATGGACCTGTTTCACGATTGGATATGGTAAAGAATCAAAGAGTTTTAATGTGTTTAGGTCCTGAATTTAATGAAGCCACATTGTTTGACCCAAAAGGTAATTTCAGTGTTGCTGGTGGCTATGCAAGTTCTTTGGGAGGTCTTTATCCTGATGGAATGTTAACAAGAGATGATGCTAAGCATAAAAGGACGCGAAGAGCTTCTCAACCTGCATTCAAAAATGATGCATTGAAAACATATGTGGATATGTTAATTCCTATCCAAGAAAGGCGCATTCAAGATCTACCAATCAACGAAGAATTTATTTTTTACGATAATATCCAGAAAACTTTAATGGATGTTGCAGCAAGAGTTTTTATCGGATTAGATGAATTAAGCCCTGAAGCAAAAAAACTTGGACACCTTTTCTCAGAGATAAATGAAGGTTTAATTACTCCACTACCTTATGATCTTCCATTCCTTCAATTTAGAAAATCACTCAAAGCTAGAGAGGAACTAAGACAGTTTTTCATTGAAAATATTCCTAAAAGAAGGGGCAGCAATGGCTTGGACATGTTTACAAGATATTGCAACGCGAAAGATGAAGATGGAGAGTACTTAGATGATATTGATATTGATGGACATATTGCATTTTTACTATTTGCCGCATTTGATACCACAACAAGTGCGTTAACAAACATTCTTTACTACCTAGGAAAAAATCCTGAATGGCAAGATAAAGTTAGAAATGAAATTTTCAGTGTTACTAACGAAATGCCAACTTTTGAAGACTTGGCTGAAATGAATTTGACTGAGTATGTATTTCAAGAAACCTTAAGATTTTATCCTTCAGTGATGGTCTTAAACAGGCGAACAACAAGGGACGTGAACGTCGCTGGTTATGATATTCCTGCAAACACTGTAGTAATGATCAGCCCGCCTTTCACCCATAGAATGGAGCAATGGTGGGATGATCCTTATACTTTTGATCCAATGAGATTTTCACCCGAGCGAGCCGAGCATAAAAGACATGGTTTTAGTTATGTCCCATTTGGCGGTGGGGCGCATAAGTGTATTGGAATGCACTTTGCAATGATGAATGCGAAATTATATTTATTTAGGCTTCTTAAAAACTATAAGATCAATTTAAGATCAGATTACGATCCTGCTTTTCAGCATGTTCACTTGCCTCGTCCTGTCGATGGCCTGCCAATAACGCTTACTAGGATTTAGTTCATGATTCCGAAAGGATCTTTTATTGAAGTTAATGATGGCTTCAAATTTCATTATTATGATGATGGTGATGGTCATGTTGTTCTTCTTTTACATGGAAGTGGTACTGGAGCATCTGGACATACAAATTTTAAAAATAACTTTATTGCCTTAAGAGATGCAGGTTTAAGAGTAATTTTGCCAGATCTTCCTGGATATGGATTTTCATCTAAGCCAGATAATGAAATTTATTCATTGCAATATTTCAACAAAAAAATAATTGAGTTTGTTGATGCCCTTAAAATTGAGGAATTTTCTTTATTGGGAAATAGTTTAGGTGGTGCATTATCAATTGGTCTTGCTTTAGATCATCCTGCAAGAGTTAAGAAGCTAATATTGATGGCT
>CACBPT010000020.1 GCA_902541245.1 uncultured SAR86 cluster bacterium
TTTCTGAAATTCTTGAAGCTAAATCAAGCATTATCTCAAAAGCTTTCAATGGATCACTGACTTGATTTAAATCTAGAGCCAACAGAAGAATATGAGTTTTAACATCCGACTTAAGATGACCCGGATTAATTCCACTTGCAATTCTAAAGATCTCTTTTTCGTGCATATCTCTGTAGCTAAAAAATCCATCGATATATCTTGCATCTAAATTTTTTAATAATGTATGAACTTGATTAATATCAAAATTTGACTTGTCCATTGAAACCAAATTTAAAATAATTAATTCTTGTTCCTGCGGAGGTGCATCCTCATCATTAAATCCTAAAGTGCTTTGCTCTAACTCACTTTCAAAAAGCAAAGATTTGGAATCATCAAGAGAATTTTGAATTAATGTACGAGTAAAAATGGGTTTAAAAAAAAAGTATAAGAGAGTTAAGAAGATTACTGAGGCTGCAACAACTAACAAAATTTGCAAATTGCTAAGCATGCTATGAAGCAGCTAACTTTAGTGCTTCTTTTACATCCACTGACACAACTCGGGAAACTCCGGCTTCCTGCATTGTAATCCCCATCAAATGGTCGCTCTTTTCCATAGAAATTTTATTATGAGTAATGAATATGAATTGCACTCTATCAGACATCTCTTCAACCATTGCTACGAACCTTGAAGCATTTATATCATCCAATGGTGCATCCACCTCATCTAACAAGCAAAAGGGAGCGGGGTTTAACTCAAATAATGCAAATACTAAAGACAGTGCCGTCATGGCTTTTTCTCCCCCAGACAGCTGAGAGATAGTTGCATTTTTTTTGCCAGGAGGTTGTGCAACAAGAGTGATGCCTGAATTTAGTGAATCGCCATCTATTAATTGCAATGCAGCTTTACCCCCACCAAAAAGTTTAGGAAATATTTCTTGTATTTTTAAATTCACGGAATTAAAACTTTCGTCAAACTTCGTCTTAGACTCAACATCTATTTTCTTAATTGCACTTTGTAGCTTATCTAAAGCTTCATTTAAATCTTCTAATTGAGAATCAAGCTCGTCAATTCGTTGTGACTCTTCTTCAATTTCATCTGGTGCCGCTAAATTAATAGCTCCTAAAGATATGATAGACGATTGAGTAGATGCCAAAGATGATTCTAGATTTAAAAGATTCATCTCTTCATAATCTTCATTATTTAACTCAGAAACAGAGACTCCGGCCCTCTTCAAGGTTTGTGATGCGTTATCTAAATTGACCTCAAATGTTCTTAAATCCAGTTTTAGGTTATTTAATTTTTCCTCTAAAGATCTCAGGTCTAAAGCGGCAAGAGATTTTTTATTTTCTGCATCTTGAATAGAAGCATCAACAACCGATTGTTTTTGACGAATTGAACTGAGCTCTGCTTCAGCATTAGAGCTCTTTTTTACTAACTCTGTTAAATCATTTTCTGCTTTGCTCTTATTTTCTTTTGCTCGACTTAGTTGCTTAGAAATTTCATTCTGCCTAAGTGAATATTCATTAGTTATATTTTTAGATTGTGCAGAAGTAATTTTTAAAATGCTTGTTAATAAATCCTTTAACTCATCAGCTTTATTACGCATTGAATCAGCTGCCAAACCAAAATCTTTTAGGCCCTCTAAAATACTTTCAAGCAATTTCATTGCTTTTTCTTTGGGGCTTATGTTCTCCAAGCTATATTCATTATGCAGCGCCTCGGCATACCTATCTTTTACTTTTGACAGATCCTCTTCATGCCCCAGAATTGCCTTATTAATATTTTGAAGATTCGTTTCAAGCCTAGCAATTTCTGAGCCAATCGTATAAAAGTTTTTTTGTGCGTCTTCGAAAGCAGATAAAACAGAAGAGTGCTCTGTCTTAATTTGGTCAATAGAGGTTTGGTGAGTATCGACTTCAGTGGACTTAACAGTTATCTGATTATCAAGCATAGCAATTTTTGAACTCAACGAATCTTTTTTTGCTTTGGCACTTAAGGTATTTAAAATTGAAATATTTAACTTTAATTCCTTCTCTTCAATTTGTAGTTTTTTATACTTTTCTGCAGCCTTAGCTTGATTTTGTAATCTATTAATTAATCTTTGAATTTCGTCTCTAATATCTTTTACCCTAGAAAGGTTTTCTTTAGTTTTTTTAATTCTCTGTTCTGTCTCCTTTCTTCTTTCTTTGTATTTTGAGATTCCTGCTGCTTCCTCAATAAATACTCTCATTTCTTCTGGTTTGGCACTTACTATCTTAGATACCATCCCTTGTTCTATAATTGCATAACTTCTTGGACCAAGGCCAGTTCCAAGAAAGATGTCTTGAACATCTTTTCGTCTGCATGATGTATTATTTATTGAATAATTTGATTGTCCATCTCTTGTCATCAATCTCTTAACGGATATTTCATTATATTTTGCATATTCACCGCCCAATTTACCCAAGGAGTTGTCAAAAAGAAGTTCAATGCTGCATTGGCCTGAAGGCTTCCTTAAGTCTGAACCATTAAAGATAACATCTGACATAGAATCACCACGCAAGTTCTTTGCAGATAACTCTCCTAAAACCCATCTAACAGCATCAATAACATTAGATTTGCCGCAACCATTCGGACCAACAACAGCGACCATATTTGTAGGGAAGGATATCCTCGTGGGATCCACGAAACTTTTAAATCCAGCCAGTTTAATATGTTTAAGCTGCATTAAATAATTCCTTATCTTATTTTAAACTATTGTTCCCTTTTTAACCATTCATCAGTATAAAAAAATAACTCCTCTTGATTGTCTTGTGAATACTTTAAATCTATCGTTTTAAATGCTCCAAAAATAAAATTATCGCATTCAGCTAAAGCCTCAATCTTGATAATTTCTTGCTGCATAAAAGCAGATGCAATATCAAAACCTCTTACGGTTGAATTAGATTTATCCAGCTTAATAGGCCTTGTAATATTTGGAGACAAAAGCTCTACTGAGGCAATGTTAACTCCTGGCCCATTTGGAATTGACACCCCCAGCTGTACCAACTGCAAAGTACAATTAGCAGGGTTTTCAAGGTTGATAATAAGGTTTGAATTTGCAATTTCAGGATATTTCTCATCTCTAAAATCTGCCAAAAGATTAAAAATAGGAACCTGGAAATTCTCAGAAGCAAATTCTACATTTAAATATTTGAGTATGCTTTCTGCTGTATTAAATGATTGTTCTTCTAAGGCTTTGTAAAAAACTTGTGAGCCCATTATAAAAGATTGCTCCTCGGAGGATTGATCAAAAATATATTCATTTAAAAAAAACTTATCGAACTCTTCATCTCGAGAGATAGTCATCAGAATCGATTCAGATTGAGTAGCTTTAACCCAGGAACCTATCAATGGTTCTTTAGAGATAAAATTTAAAACAAATCCTCCAAAAACTAAAATGGTGACTAAAAAAATGAGTGATTTTAGATTAGATAAAGGCTGAAGCAAGTAAACAATTACAGGTAATAATAATATTATTGAGGAACCAATAATAAATATCATTCGACTCTGCGTTTAAAAAAGAAGATTATCAAAATTAAAGAAAGGAAAATAAAAGGTCCAAACCAAAGTATATAATTTGCTCCTTCGAGAGCCGGTCTATAATCTGAAAAATTACCAAACCTATCTGATACATACTTTTTGATTTCATCGTCTGAAGAACCATCAATGATTAAGTCATAAACCTTATTTTTTAAATCTCTAGATACAGGGGCATCAGAGCTAGCAATGCTGCCGCTGGTACACTTTGGGCATCTAATTTCTGAAATTAATGAGTAAAATCTTTTTTCCTGAGCTATGTCTTCAAATTGGTATACTATTTCACTAAAACTATAAATAGAAAAAATTAAAAAAGAAGATGCTAAAAAAAAATTACTTTTTTTCATGTCTCGTTTCTTGCTTTTTTAATAAGTGGATGAAAAATTGTTTCCCACTTTTTTGGGGTCATTTCTCCTTGAATGTGAGCTACAACCTGATTATCGATTACTAAATATGATTCAGGCGCTCCCGTTACACCAAGATCAAAAGCCAAGTCTCCTCTTGGATCATATATTGAAAGAATATATGGATTGCCATGCTTTTGAAGCCAAGCACTTGCTTTATTATTAGAGTCTTTATAATTCAAACCAACTATTTGAATATTTGCATTCGATAGCTTTGTTAAAAAGGGGTGCTCGACAAGGCATGTGATGCACCAACTTGCCCATACGTTTACTAACTTTATTCCATCTAAATATTCGTACTTAACTGGAATTCCATTTAGATCATTCAGTTCAAATAATGGAAAATTTTTAGTATTGAATTTTGAAAATTTTTCATCTTCTTCAATCAACAATACATTAGCAAAGAATGTGAAAATAATAATGGGTACTAGGACTATTAAAAATCTTAGAGATTTATTCATGTTGCTTTCTTTTTAATAATTGTAATTAACATGCCCATGACCATCAAAGAAGCAGAAAACCAGATCCACTTTATAAAATAATTTATTTTTAAGGCAAAAGTCCAACTGCCATTTTCTAGCTGATCACCGATTGTGAGATATGTATCTTTTAAGATAGAGGCATAGATAGAAGATTCTGTTGTAATTTGCCCCCTTGTAGCATATTTTCTTTTCTGAGGATTTAGAAAGATATTTTTCCCATCTTGTAATAATGACACTTCAACGGAAATCACATCATGATTTGAAGCTTTCAAAACTTTTATATCATCAAATGAAAATTCTTTTATGGACTCATTCACAAAAATAGATTCGCCTGGAGCGAGATTAAGGTTTTTCTCATAGCTTAAGATGCTATTCAAAGAAACTGCTAAAAATAATAGACCCAAGCCAATGTGAGCGACAGCACTTCCTTTATTAATAAACTTTTTGTAGAAAAAATTATTAAGCACTCTTAATAAGTAAGTAAATAGAATAAGTGATCCAGAAAAGATTCCTATGTATGAAAGAATCGAGAAGGTTTCTGTTATGTGCCAAACAAAATAAGTAAAGAGAATTGTTAATATTACTGGAAAAAATGTTTTGTAGACGTAGCTTTTTAGAGGCTTGGACCTTTGCCATAAAGAATCAACAGAGGCCATGATAAATATAGCGGTAATAAGAATTAATGGCGCAAAAATTGTATTGTAATAAGGAGGTCCAATGCTGACTTTTTCTCCATTTATTGCTTCAATTATAAGCGGATACGTTACACCAAGAAAAATAGAGAAAATGCTCGTAACCATTAATATATTGTTCATAGAAAGAAAAGATTCTTTCGAGCCTGAAACTACAAATTTTGATGCATTCAAAGATGGAATTCTATATGCAAAAACTCCTAATGCTAATAATGTAATTAGGCCAGAAAAAATTAAAAGATATAAGCCCCTTTGCGGATCATTTGCAAATGAGTGAACGCTATCAATGATTCCAGACCTAACAATAAAAGCCCCAAAAAGGCTCAGAGCAAAGATTAAAATCCCCAAAAACATAGTCCAAGTTTTTAGAACACTTGATTTTGAAGAGGCATACAATGAATGCATAAACGCAGTAGCAGCGAGCCATGGCATCAAAGCAACATTTTCTACTGGATCCCAAAACCAATAGCCTCCCCAACCAAGCTCATAGTATGCCCACCAACTTCCTAAGGTAATTCCAATCGTTAAGAAAATCCATGCCACCAGGGACCAATTCTTTATATCTTTTTCCCATTCTAATTCAAAATTACCGTGAAAAAGATATGCTGTGATGTAGCTAAAGGAAATTACAAATCCTACATACCCCAAATACAACATTGGTGGATGAATGACTAAGGCAGGATCTTGCAGAACTGGATTTATATCTGCACCTTCTATAGCTCCAAATGGTAATACTCTCTCAAATGGATTAGATGTTAAAAGAAGAAATAATAAAAAGCCTAAAATGATTAAGCTAACCATCAATAAGGTTGTTTTCTTTAAAGAGTGGCTATCATCAAGAGAATTTATAAAGAAGATACTCCATGCTGTTAAGAAAACTATCCATAGGAACATTGATCCCTCATGTGCACTCCAAATGGAACTAACTTTATAAAAAATTGGTAATTGAGAGTTGGAGTGACTGGCTATATATGCAATTGAAAAGTCATCATTTATTGCAAGATACACATACATTGCAAATGAAATAAAAACCAGCCAACAGGCCTGATTGAAAAGCCTAATAGATAAACTTAATTGATTGGGGTGAATCTTGGCAAAAAAGAAAAAGAAATTAAAAATTAAGATTAAACTTAATATAACAACTGCTGATAAAGATAAAAAATGTGATATCTCCCCTATCATATTTCGGCTGCCTCTATAGATAACTCTGGAGGCATATAATTCTCATCATGTTTAGCAAAAATTTCTTCTGCCTCAAACATTCCATCTAAAAAATATCCTAAAACTACTACTCCGCTATCCTCTTTAAATAAATCCGGGGGAATGCCATCAAAAATGACTGGTACTTCTTTTACAAAATCAGTAGCAATAAATTTTATTTTTGTACCATCTCTTATTATTGAACCTGACTTAACCATTCCTCCTAATTTAATCCGATAACCTGGTTTAATGTTAGCTTTCAACATCTCAGATGGAGTGTAGAAAAGATCTAATTTAGAGTTTAAGGAAAAAAGTATTAATAAAATCCCGCCTGCAGACAAAAAAAGAATGATAAAAAATTTCCAAAGACGATTTTTTCTAGCTTGGAGCATTTTTTATTTTAATTTTTCTTTTTGCCCCTTTAATTCTATTTTTAGCAATCAAAAAACTCGCAACAATAATTGAAATAGCAATTGAGTAAACCGACCAAACATATACGCCATGGCCATCCATAGCCAAGATTTCATTAAGATCGTTAAAAGCTAAATCAAACATATTCTGAAACCCATTTTTTATTTTTTTCCCTACCCAATATATAGGAACGACTACTCAAAATACCAAGGGAAATTAACGTAAAACCTAAACCAATTATTGAAATTAATAATGGATATAACATTGATGGATCAATCGAACTTCCGCCTGAAACTGAAATTGAGGCTGGTTGGTGAAGTGTTGACCACCAATCAACAGATTTTTTAATAATTGGAATATTCACAACTCCAATTACAACAAGTATCGACATCAAACGATCTGACTTTTCTAAGTTAGAGAAAGACCCATGTAAAGTTAAAATTCCAAGATACATGATGAATAAAATTAAAGTTGAGGTAATTCTCGCGTCCCATTGCCACCACGTTCCCCATGTCGGAATGCCCCAAACTGATCCTGAGAATAAACCTACAAATGTAATCATTGCTCCTATTGGTGCTGCTGATTTAATTAAATAAGCAGCTAACTTAACTCTCCATACAAGGTGCATTAACGCGCAAAGTGCCATAAAGAAATAAATGAGCTCTGCATAAATTACTGCAGGTACATGAAGAAAAATAATTCTATATGAATTTCCCTGAATAGCGTCTTGTGGAGCAAATAATAAACCCCATACCCATCCAACAATCAACATAGACAAACCAATAAAAATTAAAAAGGGGTAAAGCGTCTTGGTTATTTTGACAAAACTTTTTGGAGATGAAAATTTGTGGATAAATGCTGAAATCACCTCAGTATTATAAACCTAACTTGGCTAATCTATGTGTGTTTTTAATGCTGTTGAAATAATTAGAGGCATAATGGCTGAAATCAAAAAACCCAAACCTATCATCAAAGAACTAATTTCTAAAAAACCATCTTCGTATTGAATGCTTCTTATTGCCGTTCCCAACAAAATAATCACAGGTAACGCAAGTGGTAAAGTTGTTAAAACTCCCAACATAGCTCCTTTATTAATTGACAACGCGTTCCCGAATGCAAATACATTAAACAATAAAAGATTCGAGAGGCTGAGTATAAAAAATACGTTCATAAAACTTCCAATCGCAACTCCATTCGCAAAGGAAAATATCGCGCCAATAAGAGCAATTGGAACACCTATAAAACACACGTATACAAATATTTTTGACAATACTATTTTATAAAAATCTTGCTCCACAAGAAATTCTTGCTCAAGTGATCCATCCTCAAAGTCTTCCTCAAACATCCCCTCTGTAGCTAAGAATGAAGTCATCAATAAAGAAACAACGATAATTGAAAAATAAAACTTTTCTAGATCAAATTGTGAAATGTCGATGCTCAACGGAAATGCTGTTAAAACAAGAATCATAATTAACATTGGCCCTAGCCAAGACTTAAGCTTATAAAATAATTTAAAAGATTCTATTTTAAGGAATCTAAACAATTCTTTCACCCAATGCTATAACTTGACATTCAACACTTGGTTGTATGTGTGAAGTGAGAATAATCCCGGTACCCTCAGATAATTTTTGAATAAAAAAATTATTCAACAGATCACTCGCAGCATGATCCAGCCCAACAAATGGCTCATCGAGAACTATCAATTCTGGAGATTGGGCTAAAACTCTTATTAATGCTAATTTTTTTTGCTGGCCAAAAGACAGATTAGCTGTAAGCTCATCTTGCATTTGATATAAACCTAATTTTTTTAGCCATTCAAATGCATCACTTAAAGTAGCATCATCAAATAATAACTGGAGGTTTTGAGAAGGAGTTAAGTAATTCTTGATTGCATTTTTATGTCCAAGGAAAGAAATCTTTAAATTTTGATTACTATATTCAATTGAGCCCTTTGAAATAGAAGTTATCCCTAAAAGAATCCTTAATAAGGTACTTTTACCAGACCCATTACTCCCTTTGATATGAAGACCCTCTCCTGAGAAAACTTCAAATGATAGATTATGAAAAAGCTTTTTTTCATTAATTTTATATGAAATATTTTGAACTGAAATAAGCTTCATAAGGTACTAATTTAGTATAGATTTTGCTCTTATTGTAAGGGATGGAAGTGGATTTTGTGGATCTAATCGTAGATAAAATCTCTTAGCCAGCTCAGAAAATGGATTTGAGGCAGTTGCCCCCAGACCACCTACAGAAAAATATAGTGATTTAGTAAAAAAAATCCCTTGCTCAACTTGGGGCACTTTATTTAAAAAAGTATTCACTCTTCCAATACTTTGAAGCAAGCCTTTAAATTTATTTCCAAAATGATACCAGCCCCAAAATTGATAGCCACTTTTTGAAAAATGTAAAAGCTGTGTTCTAGCAACTTTTTTTGGAAAAGCGCCGGCAGGAATAATTGAAATTACATTAGACTGTAATTCAGCAATTTTTGAATCTAATAGAGATGGTAACTCTTCAATTGATGAGAAAGGGCAAAGTAAACACTCTACCCCTTCCTCAATTTGATAAGACTTAACTTTAGAGAGCCTCTGCTTTGAGCCAATAATTATATAGCTAACATCGAGAAATTCCTTAGACACACTGAATTATTCAGCCTTTGAGAATGCCTGCTCAATATCTGCAATTATATCATCGATATGTTCAAGTCCAATCGAGAGCCTAACGTATCCAGGGCTTACTCCAGCTGATGTTAACTCCTCTTCATTTAGTTGAGAGTGAGTGGTGCTAGCAGGATGAATTGCTAAGCTCCTAGCATCACCAATATTTGCAACGTGATAGAGCATCTCAAGAGAGTTAATAAACTTTTTACCTGCCTCCAGACCGCCTTTAATTTCAAAGCCTAAAAGTCCACCACAGCCATTTGATAGGTATTTATCAGATCTTTCTTTTGCTAAACCAGAAGAAGTTCCAGGATAGGCAACTCTCTCAACCATTGGATGATTATCAAGATATTCAGCAACTTTTTGCCCGTTAGCAGAATGCTCTCTCATTCTAATATTTAATGTTTCTAAACCTTGAATAAACATAAATGCGTTGAATGGACTCATGGCTGCGCCCATATCTCTCAGAAGAGTTGTTCTTGCTTTAAGAATGTATG
>CACBPT010000021.1 GCA_902541245.1 uncultured SAR86 cluster bacterium
CATCTGCCAAAATCAAAATAATATTTGGCCTGGAATCATTTTGATCTAGTCTCTCTAAAGGTCCCTCTGGCCAATTTGTTGGAATGTTATCTTGAACAGGATTTATAAAATTAACGACCTTGGGTAAAGCCCAAATGATTATATTGACCTTAAGTTCCCAAAGCAAAAAGCCAGCGATTAAAATTGTCAAAAAAAAATAAGCTGCTTTTTTAATCATTGTTAAGACTTACAATAATTCCCTCTTTTGGATTAATTTTTCCTGAAACAACATCTTGATATATTGAAGTAAAATTATCTAACCCAACTATTTCTTTTACCTCCATCCATTCTTTACTTTGCTGCGCTCTTGTGGCCATAAATAAATTTGTTTTTTTAGCATAACCATCGTGCCCCCAATCTCCAATTCTTTTTTGAATATGGGCTGGAGCAAAAAAGAATTCAGTTCTATCTCTTAGCATTGCTTGACCTAAAGCATCTTCTGCGGTGGTCTCATTATCCCAATGGGTCATGCCGACAGTGAGACATTTCAGCATGTTATCTCCAAGCTCACCATGAAGAGTACCTAAAATTTCACGATTACCTGCCATATCAACCATCACAGAGCCTGCTGAGTAATCTACTTTATCAAGATCTTCATAAGAAATAACCTCATCATAACAACCTAAATTTTCAACAAACTCAGAATTAGCTTGAGACGTTAATCCAACTACTTTTGGTGAATGCTCTATGTCGGATAAACCCTGTGCTAAACCTATAGCCGTTTTGCTTGAGGCACTCACAATAATTATTTGAGACGCTTCATGATACGAATCCTCAGCTAAAGAGTCGCATAAACAGAAGGCTGTAATATGAAGCGGAAATAAAAGAGCTCTTTCTGCATCCATGGATGAATCATAATTTAGCTCTCCTGCAAGTCTTACATAATTATTGTAAACGGGCGGAAGCTCTCTGCGATGCTCCTTACCATCAACAAAACTTTGATCAGAAACTTTAATCGGACTCAGGATTAATGAATCAGCTGCTGGAAAATAACCAAAAAGCCGCTCTCCAATTTTTAAATCTTTGTTTTCTGAGTGAATAATTTTTGCAAACCCCCACATGGGTATACAGCCCCACTCATTATTTTGATTATTAAATGCAGGGAAAAAATTCCAATATCCAATGGTGTCACCTGCTACTCCATAGGTTACGTTGTTTGCTGTAAAAGCATAAGTCTCCACCTTAACTTGTATTTCACCATCAGCGATAGAAAGAGAATCAATGTCAATAATTCGTGACTGGGACAAATCTGATTTTAAAGTTTGAAATTGATTCATGGTAATGTCCTAGTAATTTTGATTAAGAAAGAGTGAGAGCTTAAAAAATTATTGAAAATTAAATTCACTTTCTATCACCTCAATATTCAATTGTCCTGCAAGACCTGCTTTTCGATGTTTCTCACTTTCAATGTAATCCTTGCTTGTTGCCATATCAATCATGGCTTTTCTATTCGGATACCATGCAACAGCAACTACGTCCCAAAGCTCTTCGACTTCTCCGAGGATGAGTCTGTTGACTTCCCCGCCTAAAATTACTTTTGCACCAACTTTAGCTAAATGATTTTGCACTTCATTTGCATAAATAGAATATGCTTCTTGTCCCGAAAGAGAAGTCAATCTTCCATCTTCATATTCTGCTTTTTCTTTAAATTTCAGAAGATTTACTGCTAGGAATGGACCATCATCTCCCAAAGCAAATCCTATAAGATTAGTAGGAGTTGGAGAAACTGCATTTTTAAAAACTTTGTAATCATTTTCATTGAAACTAAAATTTCTCAATAGCAAAAAAGCTATTGCTATTATAGTCAAACAAAGCAGTAAATATTTTTTCAAAGGCCCGCCTCAATGGTTTCAATATTAAGTTGGCCCTCAAGACCAGCCGATCTATGTTTTTCACTTTCTTGATAATCTACATCCATCATCATTTGAAGCATGGCTTTTCTACTTGGATATCTTGCAATAGCAACACTATCCCAGAGATCTTCAACTTCACCAAGCATCAATCGACTGACCTCACCACCAAAAATTATTTCAGCTCCTACTTTATTTAAATGATCGACCACTTCGGTTGCATAAATTGAGTAAGCTTCTTTGCCCGTTAGATCGGTTTTCCTTCCATCTTCATAATCTGCTTTATCTTTAAATTTAAGAAGATTTACCATTGATATTGGTGCATCTGTTGCTTCCTCAAGAAATTCGTCCATTTGTGTTTGATTGGGTTTAAGCATGTTTTTAACTTCCATTTTACTCTCCCATGGTAATTGCTTTTTGAAATGCTGGCCTGTCAGCAATCCTAGCAACATAATCTTTTATATTAAACATTTCATCATTTACACATCCCAACCTATTAGCCATAAAACATGAATGACCAAGCATCATATCTGCAGCTGAAAAATCTCCAATGAGATAATCTTTATCAGCTAGATTCTCATTCACTGGAGCTAAAGATTTTGTAAGAAGGTTTTTTGCTTGATTTAAAACAGTCTCATCTCTTCTATCGGGGGGCAATAAGATTGTTTGAACAACAATCTGATTCATTGGGGGCATTACCATACCCTCGCAGAAGTGAAACCATTGAAGATAAAAAGGGAATTCAGGAGCATCTGAACCAGGCTTCAACCCTCCATTTTTATGTCTCTCAAGAACATAATCAATTATTGCGCCAGATTCAAAAATAGAAATATCTCCGTCTTCTAATACTGGAACTCTTCCTAATGCATGTCTTGCTCTGTGCTCTGTAGATTTAAGACCCTCTTTAGTGAAGGGCATTATATTTACTTCATACTCTAATCCCAACTCTTCTAAGAGCCAAACAACACGACCTGCCCTAGTGCCAGCAACAAAATGAACTTTTAACATAATTTATCCTCTCTATTTTTTAACCATTTTCTCTGCATTTTTTGCAAACTCTTTAGCCTTTTCATCATCATCTAACAAACGTTCCATTTTTATAGGAACTTCGAGACCTTTACTCATGCCTGGTTGATCATACATCGCCTTCATCCATCTCTCTAAGTTATTAAGACCCTCAATAGAGATTCCTGACCATTTATAAGTCCTTACCCAACACCAGTTAGCAATATCTGCTATTGAGTAATCATTTGCCAGCCAATCTTGTTTAGCCAGATGAGCGTCCAAAACCTCAAATAGTCTTCTACCTTCATTTTGATATCGATCTATTGCCGGTTGAATTTTTTCTGGAAAATACCTAAAAAAAACATTGGCTTGTCCCATCATTGGACCAACTCCCCCCATTTGGAACATCACCCATTCAAGTACTTTAGCTTTTTCATTAAGATCTTTCGGCATAAGTTTGCCTGTTTTTTCAGCGAGATAAATCATAATTGCGCCTGATTCAAAAATTGGAAGATTGTTTGCATCTCTATCTACGATGGCAGGGATTCTTCCATTTGGGCTGATCTCTAAAAACTCCGGTTTTTTTTGCTCATTTTTCATTAAATTAATAACATGTGTCTCATATTCTAATTCCATGGCCTCTAAGGTGCATGACACTTTATGGCCATTTGGTGTTGGTGCAGTATAAAAATCAATCATTTTTTCCTCCCTAAAATTAAATCGCTACATCCAGTATTTCTTAAAAAGTTTAGGATATCCTTCTGATCATCATTACTCAAAACTTCAAACTCATTATTTATCCATTGCAAGCATTTTGCTTGATATGGAAAACTTTTCTGATTCCATTCAGCTCCATCAATGTGAGCTGTCCAAGTTTTTTCTTTTTGATTAATAGCATTTAAATTTGCTAGTAATGCAGGTATGTAAACTTTACCAATTTCTTCAAAAATATTAGAAAGATTTGTTTCAGCTTGGTCAAAAGTTATCCAATCTTCTTCATTAACGTCCAGTCCACTTAAGTCCTCCATTTGGTCTATCCAAGATATAGCTCGAGGAGAAATCTTGTGTGCGATAGCACTAGATGTGGGATCAAAACCAATTAACTGAGTCAGCTGACCATAAATTGCATAGTCGGAGGAAGATGGACGCTTTCCAAATAAAAAAGGATTAATAGATAGACAAGTCTCAAGTTGGTTAAGAAATCTTTTGTAACTCTCTTCAATGATAGGAGCAGTTTTATTATTTGAGCCAACAACCCATAAGCGGCTTATCTGTAATTCAGAAAAATATTTTTTAAATTCTAAATGGTTCTCATCTTCAAGACTTACATCATGCATAAGAGGTAAAACCGTGCCGGCCTTTTCAATGTCATCTTCAAAATGCCATCTATAATGAAACATATATTTAGTTACCCATTCATCACCAAAATCTTCAAGTACATAATTTAAAAAATTTAATTTTGGATCAGAGGGTATAACTCCTCTTGAAGAGAATTCGTTCTCTAAATGACGAATAATGGGTGTTGAATCTGTAATTGTTTTATTCTTTCCATCAATATTAAACACCAGAACTGGAAGCAATATTGGTTTTGGTTCTTCCAAACCCATTTTTTTTATCAAGGTTCTTGGATCTCCCCACTCAACTGCATAAGGAATCCTTCGATACCTCATTAGTGCTAACATTTTTCTGGTATATGGCGATGCAGGGTTGCCAACTATTGGAATCGGATTCAGGCTTTTCATGGCTAAAATTGTTGCGATGACATTTTTTTACATGTCTCGTTAAATTCTAGAATGGTGTCTTCAATAATGTTTGATACTGATTTCACTTGATCAATTAAACCAGCAGATTGTCCGGTAAGGGCTGGTGCTGCGTCCATATCACCTCCAAAATAAAGATCTTGAATCCTCATCATATCTGTCATTTCCATAATCCCTGATTCATGAATTTTTGAGGTAAAATCAGTTTTTAAAGCACGAATACATGGCTTAGATTTTTTATTGAGTATCCATGTTCCCTGCTCGTTTGAAGACAAAATTGAGTTCTTGAAATTATCATGAACTGGGCTTTCTTTTGAAGATACAAACCTTGTTCCCATTTGAATGCCCTCGGCTCCTGCAGCAAATGCAGCTGCCATTCCTACTCCATCAACTATTCCACCTGCTGCAATAATTGGTAAATCTGTATGTTTTCTGATCGCCTGAATTAAGACTATCAAACCGACTTCCTCCGGACTCTTAAATCCTCCACCCTCGGTTCCTTCAATAACCAGCCCATCTACTCCCGCATCCACCGCTTTTATTGCTCCGGCAACACTCGGCACAGCATGAAAAACTTTTATACCAGCATCTTTTAAAATATGAATGTATTTTCCAGGATCTCCAGCAGAAGTTGTAACAAACTTAATGCCTTGCTCTAGAACTAACTCAATCATGCTTTCATCTTTCAGAAACATCAAAGGTAGATTCACTCCAAAAGGTTTATCAGTAAGCTCTGCCATTGCAAGAATTTCAGCTTTACAATTTTCAGTCTCACCTGATGAAGTTTCAATAATGCCAAATCCGCCTGCATTTGAAACAGCTGCTGCTAACTGACTTCTTGCAATCCATCCCATTGGTGCTTGGATAATTGGATATTTAACACCTAAAATTTTTGTAACTCTATTCATCAAATTAATTTTCCAGATTAAATTCTAGTCCTGCATTAGCTTCCAACCTAGCAATTAAATTTTCTCCCATTGAAGGTGCAGGAGTATATATACCTCCATCTAGGTTAGAACATTCTTTGATCAAACAAATTGCACTTTCAGTGATCATCTTAGAAGTAGATCCATAGCCTGGATCTAAGTCTCCTTTGACTGACGCACTCATCACAGAACCATCATCTAAATCAGCGCAAAATAAAACATCGTAATTACCATTCTCAATTGATTCTCTTGATGGCCCTTTTCCGGGCTCGGGTGCATCAACCAAAGGATTCATTTTACTAACAAAATCAGCTGCTGCTTTACCTTCCTCACCTGAGCCTTGAATCCACATTTCGTTATAACAAAAATTTTCTCCATACATATGCCCCATCAAGGCATTTGATCTATGAATATTCTTAGTATTTATAGGCGCCATAAAAAAAGGGGCTACCCAGGTTTCTAACTTTTCATCGAATAAAGGCTTATTATCTCGAGGTTGTTCAGGTCCTACATATCCATTTGATAAAGCAAAGGGGTTTGCAAGCACTGCAAACAATTCAGGCTTCTTTTTGAGAGAAGCCATGGTTGCACCTAAGGAAGCTGCAGTACCTCCAGAAAACTCACCATTCATTGCCCGCACTCTTCCTCTTATGTTCAAAGCAGGTTTACCATGTTGAGAAATTACTTCTTTTTGCAGAAAATAGACTCCTAAATCAAAAGGTATGCTGTCAAAACCACAAGAAAAAACTATCCTCGAACCAGTTTCTTGAGCTTGAGCAGAATATTCATTGATCATCTCATGCATCCAACCAGGCTCACCACAAAGATCAACATAATCAGTCCCGTGCATAGCACATTGTTTAATAATATTTAGACCATACAGCTGATATGGACCCACGGTTGTAAGAACGCACTTTGTTTGTTGAACCATGTCAGCAATACTAGATTCATTATTACTATCAACAATTAATAAAGGTACGTCATAAGATATGCCTATTGCCTCTTTAACTGCCGTCAATTTTTCTTTCGATCTTCCTGCAATTGCCCAAGAAATGCTTTCATCTTGACCGTATTGCTTATGCATGTATTCAGCGACCAGCTTCCCGGTAAAGCCTGAAGCTCCATATATAACGATATCAAAATTCTTATTATTCATAAGACCCTCCCTTTTAAAGTTATTGAATCAGTATCCCGCTTGCTCAGAATTAATTGTTTGCAGCCATTCAATATCTAAAACCTCATAATTACCAGAATTAGGTTTCAAACAGTAAATCGGATCTGTGACTTTACTAATATCAAAAGCTTCATTTCTTAAATCATTTTTCTTCAGCTTAAAAGTTCCAGTTGTATCCATTTCCTGAATAATTCTTATAAATAGAGGACGCGCATATTTGGGTAGGCTATTTTCAACATATTCTGAAAAAGCTTGCCAATCGAAGCTTACAGAATCCTCAAGACTAAATGCTGCCATGCCTGCCCTGCCTTCACATCCAGGAATCTTAACCCCGTAAACATTTGACATATTGACATCTTGAAAACCGTTTAAAATCTCTCCTACCTCATTGGTAGAAACATTTTCTGACTTCCATCTAAATGTATCGCCAACCCTATCTACAAATTGGTAATGAGTTTTACCCAACGCATAGCCTACATCAACAGTTTTAATTAAATCGCCTGTATTAAACCAAGCATCATCTTCTTCAAATACATCTCTTAATATCTTTTTTTCAGTGGCTTGAGCATCTGTATAACCATTAAAAACTGCATTAGGGCCAATCCTTACAATCAGCAAACCAGGATCATGCGTAATTATCTTTTTACAAAAGCCATCGGCACCTTTCAGAATATTGTCTTCGGCAACATCATACTCAATTAAAGCAACATCGGCATTGGTCATTCCAATAGTTTTGTCCTTATTTAAAAGATTCATGAATAGCGCATTTCCCTCACTTGCTCCGTAAATCTCAATAATTCTTTCAACTGCGAATCTATCTTTAAACGTATCCCAAACATCCGGTCTAAGACCATTACCAACCATTACTTTTAAAGGATTATTGAGCTCAGCTGGAGATGGATCATGATTAGCAAGGTATCTACAAAGCTCACCTATGTATACAAGAGCAGTAGTATTGTACTTTTGAACTTCTTCCCAAAAAGTAGAGGCAGAAAATTTTCTTTTTATAAAAGTGGATGCGCCAGCTTGGATAACAGCGCAAAGGCCTAACAAAAGACCAGTTGAATGATAGAGAGGAAGACTATTGTGCATACAATCATTTTCATCAATGCGATAACCAGCCATTTTTATATTTATAGAAGCTGCCAAAAGTTTTTGATTAGGACAAATTGCCGCTTTTGGAACTCCTGTAGTGCCAGAAGTAAAGATATAGCATGCTATATCTTTTGCTTTTACAGAATTAGTTTCATCAAGGTTCTGATCATTATTGAGATCTACAGCAGCGTTTAAATCCATGGCCCAATTTGGTAAAGGATATTTTGAAGTATCTTCAACCCATAAAAAATCTTCTTGCTTGCAAATATTAATCTTGTCTAAAACATCCTCCAGTGGTTGTGAACGCTCTGCACCAAAAATACATTTAATTGAATCAGATGAATTTATGCAATGTATTAATGGATCACCAGTTAAACTCGTATTAATTAAGACAGCTATTGCGCCAATCTTATTTAAGGCCAGCAAAGAAACGACAAAGCTTGGTCTATTTTCCATGAACAAGACAATTCTGTCGCCATGATTGACTCCTGTTTTTTTTAGATATCTTGCTAGAGCATTAGCAGCTTTATTCGTTTGATCATAGGTCCAATCCTCATTTTCAAAATACAAAAATGGCCTATCCGGAAATCTCGCTGAAGTGTCTTGAAAAGAGTGTGCTAAGGAAGTATTATCTTCAGGATCAGGAAATTTATATCTAAGGACTGGAATAAGATACTTTAGCTCACCCAAAACCCTGAAAAATTCTTTAATCTGATTAAGCATTTTTTCCCCAAAAAAATGAAATAAGATCTATATTTATATAGATAAAAGAAGATTCTATCAAATATCTTTTCGAACTTTGAAACTATATCTTAGAATTTAAGGCGCTAATTAACTATAGCTAATGATCCTGAGTTTAGTCTTAAAGCATTAGCTACTTTTATTGTTATAAATATTTTTTTCTTATCTTCACTAAGGGCGTAGTTTTCCCTAACTACTGCAAAGTTTTTAATTGATGGATTTGCTATAAAA
>CACBPT010000022.1 GCA_902541245.1 uncultured SAR86 cluster bacterium
CTGAATTGGGGGTTCTCTCATACCCTGATCTTTCCCCAATGCCTCTGATTTGGAAATGTCTAGCTCTTGAATCGCTGGCAGCGAAATTAAGGTTTGGGACTAAATAAGAGAGATTTTCAAAATGTTTTATTGGCTGCGATTCTGTAATTTGATTATTCAGAATGACAACACTGGAATCCTCTTCAAGCACATTTTTTTCACGCCAATCTCCCTTCACAACTATTTCTTCAATAGTCTTAGAGAAAACGGTAACGCTAAAAAAGATGAAAAAAAATAAAATATATTTTCTGTAAGTGATATTCATGCAATTCCTCCGCCATTATTGTATGGATCAGGTTCAAAGGGTTTCGTTTATGATCTCAGGCTTAATAGCCACCCCTTTGCAAAAATTAAATGGTATTAGAATTAAATTGAAAAAGATATACTTTTTTAATGATAGTTACCATTGACATAAGCATGTATCCAAACAGAGAAGATTTTATTCCTCCTCTTAAAGGTTTTATAAAAAAAATTAATAATTACGAGGACCTTAAAGTCGTCACATATCCAACTAGCACAGTTGTTCAAGGAGAATACATTTATGCCATGAATGCTGTTCAGGAAACAATTGCATTTTGTTATCAAGAATACGATATGGCTGTTTATGTGGCTAAAATAATTCCTGGCTACGAAGCCTAAGTCTTAAAATATAAATGTTGCTAGCTATCGTTTAAGTTGGTCTTGTATGTTTCAGTTAAGGCCATGACTGATAGTAAAGTAAGCAAAGATGCAAAAGATATATAGACAGATACCCAAAAAATACCGAAGTTATTCCATAAAAATGCAGCAATGGTTGGTGCAAACGCCCCTCCTAGTATTGCTCCAAATTGATAGCCAAGTGTTGCTCCCGAATATCTAACTTCAGTTGTAAATAATTCTGTAAAAAATGCTGCCTGAGGGCCATACATCATTCCGACAAAGATCAGTCCAAATGTTATAGCCAAAACTATGAGGTAAAAATTGCCAGTATCTACAAGAGGAAATATTGCGTAAGCCCATAATCCAGTCAATATTGCTCCAGCCATAAATATTCCCTTTCTTCCATACCGATCTGAGATGGAAGAAAACAAAAATTGACTTGGAACCATTATTGCGGAGGCAATCAACACAGCCGCTAACATAGCATCCCTTGATATTTCAGCACTGGAGACACCATATGCAAGAAGAAAGGCTATCAGAATATAAAAAGTGACTTGGATTGAAAGAAAAGCTCCAGCTGCCAAAGCGATCCTATTTGGATATTTTCTAATTGCTTCAAGAATTGGCGATTGTTTTATTTGATTTTCTTTTGTGTCATTAATTTGTCTTTTTTGCTGAAGTTCTTGAAAAGCTTTGGTGTCTTCAAGATTTAATTGGATATACATACTAATGCCAATCAAAATAGCACTTGCAAGAAATGGAATTCTCCATCCCCATGAATAAAAAGATTCTTCAGAAACTAGTGAACTTGTAATAATGAATGCAAGATTTGCAAGAATAACTCCTATTGGAGCGCCTGCTTGAGCAAAAGCTCCGTAATAACCTCTTTTATCTGATGGAGCGCTCTCAGTAACCAACAACATTGCCCCTCCCCATTGTCCGCCAATTGCAAGTCCTTGAATAAAACGCAGAGAGGTCAGAAGAATTGGTGCGGTAACTCCAATCATTGCATAGGTTGGTAAAAGCCCAATAAGGGTAGAAGAGACCCCCATAAGTATTAATGCTATTACTAAGGTTTTTTTTCTTCCTATTCTATCGCCATAATGGCCAAAAATAATGCCTCCAATTGGCCTTGCAATGAAGCCAGCTGCAAAAGTCAAAAGAGACAAAATTAAAGCCGTAGAAGGAGTAGCTTCACCAAAAAATGCTGTCGGAAATATTAAAGCGGCGGCGGCACCATATAGAAAAAAGTCATACCATTCAATACTAGTTCCAGCCAATGCAGTTAGAGCAACTTTCTGCATGTTTGATTCTGAATTATCTAATGAGCGCATGGGCTCAAGATACGTTAAATATATTAAAAAGTAAAAATTAAGTTCACCAATAAATTTTATGAGATATAGCTAAGTCTTATATACTAAAAAAATGAAAAATATTAGTAATTCATTGTTATTCATTTTTGGACTGATGGTATTAATTGTTGCTTGCTCTAAAAAAGAGATTATCACTCCAGTATCTAAAGAAATTATTCATTTTGATGAATACCATGGGCAAAAAGTAAGTGATCCCTACAGGTGGCTTGAAAATTTTACAGATGATGAAGTGAAAGAATGGGTAGGATTGCAAAATAACTACTCACAACAGTTTTTAAAAAACAGATTCCAAAAAAGTATTAAACAAGACCTTGAATTAATCTGGACTAGTGAATATTTAAGCACTCCATTTAAGGTGGGTGAGAAAATTTTTTATTATTTTAACACTGGGAAATTAGAGCAAAACAGACTGATGATAAGAGACTGTGAATCCTGTCCTGAAAGAATTCTTATTGACCCAAATGATTTTTCAAATGATGGAACTGTTTCTCTAGCATCAGTAAGTGTTAGTCCAAATGCTGAATGGATCGCATTCGCAAAATCAGACGGGGGTTCGGACTGGCGAACATGGAAAATTATGAATATTGCCTCTGGTGAGATACTTGATGATGAAATCGAATGGTCTAAATTTTCCAGTGCTGAATGGTCTCCGGATTCTAAAGGATTTTTTTACAGGAAATATCTTAAGCCGGACGGAGAAGAATTATTAGATTTAAATAGCAGTCCAAAACTGATGTTTCACTTTATCGGTACGGATCAGATAAATGACGAAATTATAGTTTGGGATGAAAATGATCCTTTATTATCGAGATCTATTGAAGTTTCAGATGATGGACAATATAAGATTCTATTTACAGAAAAAGGTACAGATGATAGAAACTTGATATCTGTTAGTAGATACGATGATGAAGAATTTATATCGATCATTGATGAATTTATTGCGAGTTATACCTTCATAGATTCTGAGGATAACTACTTGTGGTTTTTAACTGATCACATGGCTCCAAATGGAAAAGTGGTTCGTTTGGACTTTGATAATATTAGTTTGGGCTTTGAAGAAGTAATTTCTGAAACCACTTCTTCAATAAGAAGTGTGGATTTAATTAACCAAAGCTTTGTCATAAATTATTTAGATAACACTTTTTCTAATATCAAATATTTTTCAAAAGATGGTAATGAAATTGGCTCTCTTAAATTAGATTCTTTAGGCTCTATATCAGGATTTACTGGAAAAAAAGAAGACAAGTCTGTTTTTTATAGCTTTACAAATTTTAAGCAGCCAGCTCAAATTTATAAATTAAATTTTTTGACTGGTATTTCAGAACTTTTTTGGGAAGAAAGCCTTTCGAATTTTGATGCCAATAATTATGAAACAAGATTAGAATTTTTTCCCTCAAAGGATGGGACTCTTATTCCAATTCATATTACTCATAAAAAAGATTTGCAAATAGAGTCAAACACACCAGTTCTACTATATGGATATGGAGGTTTCAACATTTCAATATTACCAAGATTCTCAAAAAGATATCTTGCCTGGATGAATCAAGGTGGTGTATTTGCATTGGCAAATCTTAGAGGAGGAGCTGAATATGGGAAGACCTGGCACGAGCAAGGAATGCTGCTTAATAAACAAAACGTTTTTGATGATTTTGCTTACGCAGCAAAATTTTTACACGACAAAAAAATTGGCTCTCCCAAAACTACCGCCATACAAGGAAGATCAAATGGTGGACTACTTGTGGGAGCGGTGATGTTACAAAATCCTGATTTATTTGGTTTTGCTATTCCACAAGTTGGTGTGATGGATATGTTGCGTTTTAATAAATTTACTATTGGTTGGGCATGGGAGTCAGATTATGGCTCACCGGAAAATTTAGATGATTTTAAAAATTTATATGCATATTCGCCATATCATAATATTGAAGCGGATGTCTGCTATCCACCCACATTGGTAACGACTTCAGACAGAGATGATAGGGTTGTGCCGTCTCACTCATATAAATTTGCAGCTAGAATGCAAAAGCTTCAAAGTTGCAATAACCCAATCATGTTGAGAGTGGAGACAAGATCTGGTCATGGAGCAGGCATACCAAGAAATAAATTGATAGATGAAATTGCAGATATATATGGGATAGCATTAAGTTTTATGCAAAAAAACTAGCCTAAAAAGCATGGATGTCTTTGTTAATCTAACGACCTAATAATTTGTGCCGAGAAACTATGAAAAAATCTATTATCTTTTTTTTAATACTAATAAATTTTAATTTATCCTCTGATGAAGGCATGTGGGAGCCCTATGAGCTTACAAAGCTGCAAAAAGAACTCAAGCAATCTGGATTTTCAAAGAATGTATCGGGCTTAACTGATTTGTTTGCTCATCCAATGAATGCGATAGTAAGTTTAGGAGGTTGTTCTGCGGCATTTGTTTCTCCAAATGGACTAATTGCAACAAATTATCACTGCATAGAAAGTTCATTCCTCCAATTTAATACCTCAAAAAATGAAAACCTTTTTGAAACAGGTTTTGTTGCTAGAACAAAAGATGAAGAAAAAAGATCTGCGCCAGGTGCTAGAGTTTTTATAACCACCTCAAGTACAGAGATTACAAGTGACGTTCTTAGCGGTATTACAGATCAAACAGAAAGTTTAAAAAGGTCTGAATTGATTGAGGAGAATAAAAAAAGAATCATTAAAGTGTGCGAGAGCTCTGAAGAAATTGAATGCAGAGTGAGATCTTTTTTTAGCGGTGAAACATACAAGCTAGAGAAAGTATTAAAAATTAAAGACGTTCGGCTGGTTTATGCACCACCAGCATATGTTGGAGAATATGGAGGAGAGATAGATAATTGGATGTATCCGCGCCACACCGGCGATTTTGCTTTGCTAAGAGCTTATGTTGGAAAAGATCAATCTATCAAAGAATTCGATAAAGAAAATATTCCATACAAATCAAAATCTTTTCTGAAAATTTCTGCAAAGGGTGTTAGTGACGGCGATTTTGTTATGGTTTTAGGTTATCCAGGTAGAACAAATCGATTGCTTACTTTTAATGAAATTAATTGGGATTTAAATATTGGATTTAAAGAATCAATCAAGTATCTGCAACGAGGCATTAAATTAATTGAAGATCATACAAACGAATCTGATGGATCCAAACTAAAATACAGAGGTAGAAAAAGTGGATTTGAAAATTACTTCAAAAAAATATCTGGTCAAAATGATGGTGCTAAAAACTTCAATCTACTAGAAATTGAAAAAGAAAATTGGGAAAGATTTCTAAAATTTGCAAATTCAAAGGCGAGCAATGTCGAGTTAGGTCTTTTGAGAGAGTTGTTAGATCTAATAGATGAATCGTTAGATGAGGCCTTAGCAAGAAGATATTATGGCAACTCAACACTCATATCTATGGCGCAAAGACTTTATAGAAACGCAGTTGAGCAAGAAAAACCAGATCAAGACAGAAAACAGGGTTATCAAGAAAGAGATCAGGAAAGAATTATAAATGGAATAAAACGAATGGATTATTCTTTTGATAGCAGAGTCGATGAAGCGATCTTTCTTGACAGGTTAAGTATTTATCGAGATTTTAAAGCAGAATTGCGAAGGCCTGATTACAGTAAAAATTTACTGCTTGATGGCGAGTTTGAACTAACGAAGAAAAAGGTTTCTAAATTATATTCTTCAAAATTCATAACAGCAGATGAAATGATTAAGCTTAAAGGCATGAGCTTGGATGAATTAGATTCGTCTAACGATCCTTTGATTAGATTTGTGAGAAGTATTTATCCTGAAACTTTAGTTTATGAAAAAAAATATGATAAGAGAAGCGCCAGGAGACAGCTTCTTAAATCAAATTTTATAAAGCTTTTAAGGCAATATTATCAATCCATAAATAAAGAAATTTATGCAGATGCTAATGGAACTTTAAGGGTAACTTATGGAAATGTATTAGGGGTTGATTTAAAAGATGGAGTATATTATAAACCGTTTACAACTCTTGAAGGCATAGCAGAAAAACACTCTGGCCAAGAGCCGTTTAATGTTGGCAGCAAATTGTTAAATAAAATCTCTGAAAAAGATTATGGAAATTATTATTTTGAGCCAATCGACTCAGTTCCAGTAAATTTCATATCTACTTTAGATATTACCAACGGTAATTCTGGATCTGCAACTATCAACGCTGATTTTCATTTAGTGGGCTTAGCTTTTGATGGCATGTTGGAGACAATAATTGCAGATTACAAATATATTCCTCAAGCAAGGAGTATCTCTGTTGATTCAAGATATCTACTTTGGACCTTAGAAAAGATTGAAAAAGCCGATAATATTTTAGAAGAATTAACAATAGTAAACTAGGATTAATGGTGGGTCTGGGTGGACTCGAACCACCGACCTCACCCTTATCAGGGGTGCGCTCTAACCAAGCTGAGCTACAGACCCAATTAAATGGGAAAAGCGATTATAAACTAAACAATTAACTTGGGGAACTAAGTCTTAACTTAGTCCAATTTACCTTCTTCACGAAGCTTCTGACGAATTTTGGTCGCGCTTATTTCAGTGACAGAGCTATCAAAAACCTCTTCCTCAAATGAATAACCTACTCCTCGACCATAAGTTATATTCACAATATTTGGTACCAACATAATTTCATACTCAACTCCTCTTTTAAAGCCATCCTTGAGAAGACCCTCTTCAATATTCTTACAAACTTCGTCCAAATTAAAAGGATTATCCTCTTGACCGTCTCCGCCAGATGCTCCTTGAACATCTCTAACCTGAATGACTACCTGACCAGTTTTAGCAACACATCTTTTAAATAATGCCTGATGACCATCATGCCATGGCTGCCATCTGCCTAACATTTGGACAGTTGGCTTTTTCCAATCAAACATTCTTTAAAATCTCCTTAGCAATATCACCATGATTATGCTCATTCCACTCAGTGATATGAAAATCAACTCTATCAGGATCTTGAAAAAGTTTATTAGTGTCTTCGTATCTACCTTCTTTTATAGTATCCATCCAAATTACAATATCAGCGCTAAAATTTTCTCGTGTTTCTTTTGTAGGACAAACAAAATCACATACAACATATCTTCCATGTGATTTCTCAAAATCTGCAAAGGCTTTCATCCTCATTGATTGCCGCGATCTTCCAGCATCTGAAAAATCCCAATCATTTGCCATCTTCCTTACCTGATCAGCGTTGTACCATGCGGCATTAAGCAATGGCACTAATCTTTGAGTTAAATACGTTTTACCACTTCCCGGTAAACCCATGACTAAAATTTTCATCTTGATCAACTATCCTTTTTTTTATGGTTGCCTAACGGATTTGTAGAGACTAAAAAATAAATAAAATAAAGGCATCAAAGTGGCATACTTAATTAAGGTTGTAAGAATCAGATACCATAAACTTCCATCGGTAATAATAGTTCCACCTATAAATCCAAAAAACAGTTGTATGCCCATGAATGTTGTTGTTAAGAAAAATAGTTTGGTCGCAAATTCTTCGGTTAAGCTCCAAGATTCTCCGAGAGAATCCATGGGCCCCTTTTCTTCAAACATAATAAATAAAGGGAATAAACCTAAGCGGCCATATAAATAAAAACCTGGCAAAATTAGCAAAAGAAAGCCTAGCCCGTATGCAATGGAGTGCATAATATTTGCCCACAAAAGAGGAAAAAACTTTTTTAAACCTGCAAAGAGTGCTTGATATGGAGTTGTTGAATTTTCATTTGATAATGCATGAAAAGACACCATGCAACCTCCACTCAATGCAACAGATAATATGAGTGATGCAATTAAAAGAATGGAAAATTGAAAGGATATTTCACCAAGCGCTTCAAGAGCCGCGCTATCAGAGCTTGATTGGATATCTATAGAACCTATAAGAGTGCCCAATGCAACCTCAATAGTAATAATAGGAATACATAAAATAAATAAATAACCGATATTACTTAGACAAAAATTAATAGAAGATAAAAATTGCTGCATGATCTTTGTTTTTTAAACGCTAATTATATTATGAAACTTAAAGGATAATTTTTTTAAATTTTCTTTTTCCCACTTGATAAATTGCGGAACTGTCTCTTAAAACTTGATATTTGTTATCAGTAATTTTTTGTTCGTCAATTCTTACAGCTCCTTGCTGAATCATTCTCATTGCTTCAGAAGTACTGGAGGTCATGCCACATTCTTTTAGCAAATTAGGTAGTGGAATTGAATCACCAGAAATTTTGTAAGATATTTCTTCAATATCATCTGGAGTATTCTTTTTTTGAAACTGATCAATAAACTTTGACTCAGCATCACTAGCTGATTTTTCATTGTGGAAGCGAGCAATGATCTCTTTGGCTAATTCAATTTTTATATCTCTCGGATTCTTTCCTTTCGCTTGCTCAGATTTCAAATACTTAATTTCATCAGAGGATTTAAAGCTTAACAGATCAAACCATCTCCACATGAGTTCAT
>CACBPT010000023.1 GCA_902541245.1 uncultured SAR86 cluster bacterium
TTATGCTACAGAGATTGTTAGAGGGTTAGATGTTTTTCAATTAACTGAAAGCGAATTCTTATCTCAAGCGCAAATAGATATGGCTATGAAAGCCATGCCTGCTTTTGGACCTGAAAATGTTTTCAATCCCCAACAACAAGTACCAATGCAATGGTTGGATTAAACTAAGAAATGCAATTTTATTAATTGTAAAGTAAACTTTACTTATTCAGTTTTAATTTTTTTAATATGAAAAAGAGTATATTCCATTTTATTTTTATTTTTATATTTGTATTTGGACAAGATCTTTATGCAGATGGCTCCGTCAATAAAAGTCCAGCAGACAAGAGGCTATATAATACTTTTACACTTAAAAATGGCATTGACGTCATAACCGTTAGCGATCCTGATTTGGTAACTTCTGCGGCCACTTTGAGTGTTGGAGTTGGGCAATTTCAAGATCCTGATAATGCTCAAGGAATTGCCCATTTTCTTGAACATATGTTGTTTATGGGATCAAAAAAATATCCTAAACCTAATGAATATATGCAATTCATTCAAGAAAATGGTGGAAATACTAATGCTTTTACTGCTGCTGAGCAAACCACTTATTTATTTTCAATTAACAGCTCAAAATTTGCTGCAGCTTTAGATAGGCTTAGCTCTTCAGTTAAAGATCCTTTATTTGATCCTACTATGGTTGGTAAGGAAATTAATGCAGTTAATTCTGAATGGCTCTTGAGTAGACAAAGCGACTCATTCATACAACAACGTACAGCTGCTAATACTGGCAATCCACAGCATCCCAGATTGAAGCTAGGTGTAGGAAATAAAGATACTCTTTCAAGCAATGAGACAGAGCTCCTTAAACACCTTAATAGTTTTTATGAAAAGTATTATTCAGCTAATCTTATGAAGCTTGTTTTGGTGGGCAAGCAAAGTCCTAAAGAACTCAAGAAATTAGCAACAAAATATTTTGCAAAAATTAAAAATAATAATATTGACCGTCCAATCACGTCAGCTAACTCTTATCGAAAGCAGGATTTAGGTAAAAACATTTATATTCGAAGCAGAGTTAAATCACCTCAGTTAGCTATTGAATTTCCTGTGGTTAATAATTCTTCACTGTGGCGATCTAAACCTAATGAATATATTGAGATGTTATTGAATTCCCAAGAACCAAATTCACTAATGAGCTTTTTAAACGAAGAGGGTTTGGTTGAGAGCGGTTCAGCAAGCATTGATCCCTTACTTTGGGGCTCTGATGGATCAGTTTTTATATCTTATACACTAACTGACAAAGGCCTTAATAATAAAAATATTATCATTGAAAATACCTTTCGCTACATAGATTTAATTAGAGCTAATGGAATTAAGAAAGAATTCTTTGATGAACTAGCAGGAATTAATCAAATTCAATTTGAAGACTATAGTTCTCCTGAGGCTTTAAGCTTAGCAGTCCAATTTGCTTTTGATATTTATGATATTCCTCATAAAAATATTATTGATTATTCATATATTACATCTGACTATAATTCTGCTGCTATAGAAGATGTTTTATCAAAAATGACACCTCAATCAGCAAGGATATATCATATTAGTCCTGATGAAGAAGTTCAGATAGATCTAAAATATGCCGATGGAGGCTATCGAGTTACCGATTTGAATTTCGAAAAATATGATTCAAGTCTTTTGTTTACTGATCTTAGTTTACCCGAGCCACAAGTTATTAATCTTGATGAGGATGATGACATTTTATTTACTTCATCAGGTCAATACGATACTCCAAAAAAAATTATTGATCAAAAAGGCGTGCAAGCATTTTTATCTCACACCAAAAATTTTATGGGCAGAGAGGGTGTTCTGTTCATAAATCTCAAATCGTCTGTTCCTTCAAGTAGCGCTGAAAATTTAACTTATGCTTTTATTTCAAATGCCGTTTTTAGAAAAAAACATCGATTGATCTTTCAAAGAGCTTTTCAACGGAATGGTGTAAGTATCTTTGCTAATTATGATCCTAACGGAAACGCGACTTTTGGATTGTTTGGAAGGACATCAACTCAAATAAAATATGCTTCAGAACTTTTAACTAAATTTGCAAATTTTAAATATACTGAGCGTGATCTTAAAGATGGCATAAAAGCATTAAGGGATTCGTTTGATAGCATTTCTGAGCAAGGTATTTCTGCTCAGCTTGGTTATTATGCTGCTACAGCAACTAAACAAGGCCCTTTCTTTTTCTCTAAGAATGAAATATCAGCTGCTCTTGATAGGGCAACTTTAGAGGGACTAACAAATTTTCATAATGAATATATAGCTTCAATATTTATTGATATTTTTTCCCATGGAATTGAAAGTCCAGAAAAGATTATAAGTTTTGCAAATAAAATGCGAGATGCATATGGCGATACTACTCAGTTTACACCTTGGAAAATGGAAGATAATTTTGCAGTTATAGCTGGAACAGGAAAAGTCACGAAGGTGACTACGCCAAAAGATGGTGTTGGTATGACTGATATTTATATATATCCTGAAAAATCCCTTAAGGTAGAAGCACAATTTGCCATGATCAATAAATTATTCAGCCCTTCATTTTTCAATGAGTTAAGGTCAAATCAACAACTTGGATACTCAGTTTTTAGTTTAGATTATGATATTCATGATTATCCAGTTATTGGTATGACTATTGTGAGCGATAACACGGAACTTCAAGATTTAAAGGAAAAAATGATGGAGTTTCAGTATGGCTTTGCTGCAGCTCTTGAAAATATTGATAGTAAGACCATCAAGAATGTAAAGACAGCGCTCTTAGAGGATCTTAATCAGAAGCCGGAAAATATTTATGTAGAAGTTTCTTCGCTTCTTAATGATTGGCAAGATGGAAACTATGATTTTGATTCTACTAAAACAGTAGTCAATCATATTGCAAATACATCCAAACAGGATCTTGTAAATCTAAATAATAAATTTATAGTAGATGGCGAATTTATGAATGTAACTGTCCAGATTCGTGGAAATGATTTTCGTGATACATCTTATTTTTCATGGGAAAATTTTTAATTCACAAAATTTAATTTTTTTTTCTTATAATCACTCAAAAATTATATTAGGTTATACCTATGAAAATTGGAGTACCAGCAGAAGTTAAAAATAATGAAAATAGGGTAGGCCTTACACCTAATTCGGTGAAATACTTATCGAATCTTGGCCATTCAATTTATGTTCAATCTAAAGCAGGAAATTCGATTGGATTTTCAGATAATTTATACCGTGAATCTGGAGCTATCATTCTTGAGGAAGCTGGAGAAGTTTTTAAAAATGCAAATCTTATAATCAAAGTTAAAGAACCTGTTGAACAAGAACTTGAATTTTTAAGGGAAGACCTTGCATTATTTACTTATCTTCATTTAGCAGGTAATTCAGCTCAAGCTAAAAAATTACTTGAAACTGGAGTAACAGGTATTGCATATGAAACAGTAACCGCTACAGATGGCTCTCTCCCTTTATTAGCTCCAATGAGTGCAATTGCTGGACAATTAAGCATGGTTGTTGGGTCATATCATTTGCTTAAGCCCAATAATGGTAGGGGTACTTTAATTAGTAACATTGATCCAAGAATAGTAACTGTTATTGGGGCTGGAGTCGCAGGCAAAGAAGCAATTGCTAAAGCAATATTAAATCATGCTGAAGTCAAAATTATTGATCTAGATCAGTCAGTTTTAGATAACTTAAAAAAAGTTTACGGGGATGAGAATGTGGAGTATATTTTATCTACTCCTGATTCAATTCAAGATGCCATAAGTGTTTCTGACCTTGTAATTGGTTCTGTGTATGTTGTTGGCAAAGAAGCTCCAAAGGTAATTAAAAAAGAAATGTTAAAGAGTATGGTTGATGGTAGTGTGATGGTTGATATTTCTATTGATCAAGGCGGATGTTTTGAGACGAGTAAACCTACTGACCACGATAATCCAACTTTTTTACATGATGGAATTCTGCACTATTGTGTAACTAATATGCCGGGAGCTGTTCCATTAACTGCATCCAATGCCCTTAATAAAGCAACCTTACCTTTTATTCAGGAAATTGCAGAAAAGGGTATAACTAAAGCTTTGGGTGAGAATAAACATTTATTAAATGGACTTAATATTCAAAATGGAAAAATAATTCATCCTGGTGTAAAAGAATCTTTAAATATTTAGACAGCTATTTAAAGTAACTCACTGCATCTTTAGCAGTTTGAGGTAAATAGGCCAACCCATGTTTTGAATCACCAATGCTTTCAAGATTTTGAAAATTAGCTTTTGATTTAAACACAGCATCCAGTGCAATATCAAACTCTCTCTTTAAGAAGTCCTTTTCAGAAATTACAGGGACTTGATTGGCTAATTCATCTAAAATTTTCCATCTCAATACAACCGGCATTGAACCTCCAATGGGCTCACTGTTTTTAACTAAAGAAACATTAATCCCAATTGAGCTCAAAAAAGAGGCTAAATGAAGTTGAATGGTATCTGTGCCAAGGATGGCACAATCACCATATTTTTTTTCTTTAATGCTATGTTTTATAGAATTAATATCACCATTTGCTTCGATGATAAAGGGTTGCAACCAGGATTGAATATTAACAGCGGTAGTAATGGACGCGGAAGGGACGCCACCTGATGCAATAATAATTTTTTGATCATCTAAAAGCTTCTTTTCAATTTCATCTGATGAGATTTCGTTATTTAGATGCAAGTCAATTAATTTATTTTTAACAGAGGCTTGATAATAATTTAATAATTGCCTGTAAGGCTCATAAATCAGAGATGCTCCAATAAGATTGCCACCAATAAATCCTTGTTTTTCGTATATTGAAACCTTTATATTTCTTTTCGCAGCTTGAAGCGCAAGTTCCAATCCAGCAGGACCGGCACCGATAATATCTAAGTTTTTTTGAGAAAATTTTTTGTCTTTTTTTCCCAAACCAACATCAGATGCACATACCATTTTTCCATTAAGAAAAATTCTGCTAACACACTCATAAGAATATTGACATGGTTTAATTTTATCTTGTTCGCCATTGAGTAATTTATTTGGTAAGTCAGGATCAGCCAAAAGCTTTCGGCCCATAGCAAGAAAATTAAATTTTCCATCTGAAATGTATTTGTCTGCTTTTTGTGGTTCTATTCTGCCCACAGCAATTATTGGAATTTGAACAGTATTTCTTATTAAACTTGTTGCTTTAATAAAACCTTCTTTTTTATGATTCAAGGGAGCTTTTGTAAAATCGGGGCCCGATGCAGGATTAGCATAGCTGCTTACATGAATAGCATCAATTCTAGACTCTATATGTTTTGCAATTTCGCATACTTCGGTTGTAGTAAGACCATTTTTAATATTAATTTCTTCACCATCCAAGCGAACAATTACTGGAAAATTTCTTGGAACCTTTGTCCTAATTGCATCAATAATTTCATCAAGAAGCCTCATTCTATTTTTCAATGAGCCCCCATATTGATCTGTCCTTAGATTTGTTGCCCTTGAAAGAAAGCTTGAGATTATGTATCCATGTCCTGCGTGTATCTCAATTCCATCAAGATTCGATTTGAATGCTCTTTCAGCAGCATCCCTAAACTGTCCAATTACTTTTTCAATATCTTCTTGATTCATAACTTTAAAGTTTCCAGCACCCTTAAGATTTGACACAAACTCATTCATTTCAGTAGGAGTTAACTTTTCAACCATACTTTTTCCATATTCAATGTCTCTTGGAGACATTTCTTTCGCTGAGGGAACTAGGAATGGAACACCAATAGACGCAGCGTATGCTGCTTTTGAGCCTCCATGCTTAATTTGGGCAATTACTTTGCAATTGTTTGCATGCATTAACTTTACAAATTTCTTATATTTTTCTATTAAACTATTAGTTGCCAGAGATAACTCAAGCGGAGTAGCTTGTCCTGCTGGTCTGCTTATACCAACCGAGCCAAGGATTATTCCAGCACATCCTCCTTGGGCTCTAGCTAGAAAATAACTTTCTTGTTTTTTTGAGATCGAGCCATCTTTATTGCAAAGATTATCCCCCATAGGAGCTAGTAAAATTCTATTTTTAAATTCAAGCTCATTAATTTTGAATGGAGAAAATAATGATTTATATTGTTGGGTAGTTTTCATTTACGAGGAAAATTATGAATGATATTAATACTAAAATCCAAGAAATTATTGATAAAGATGCAATAAGAGAGCTTGTGAATATCTATTGTAGAGCTGCTGATCGGCACGACAATGATCTAATGCGCAGTCTTTATCATGAAGATGCGTTTGATGATCATGGATCCTTTTTTAAAGGAAAAGCTATGGAGTTTATTGATATGCTGCCCGAGATTCAAAAACCAATGAGCATTCTTCATCATAATGTTACTACTCATAATATTAAGCTTGATGGAGTACGTGCAGAAGGCGAGACATACATTATCGCGTTTCATCAAGTGCTCTCGGATTCAGGGAATTATGATGTATTGATTGGCGGGAGATATTTTGATGAATATGAGAAAAGAGAAGGCATATGGAAATTTTCTAGTAGAGCTGTAGATGCAGATTGGGCATATACAGCAGATCCATCAAAGGTAAATTTATCACATCCAATGATTGAAGGTGCAAATATTGGTGCGCCAGATTCTAGCGATCCATCCTATGCATATCTTAAGAATTTTAAGAGGGGTGAAAGATAGCCCAATTTAAATAAGTTGGGTCAGTTCTCTAAAATGTTTTCTACACAATACCTTGTATGAATCATTGCCACCAATTTTAATTTGATCGCCATCTTTAACAATTTTTCCATTTTCATCTAATCTGACTACCATGATTGCTTTTCTTCCACAGTGACAAACTGTTTTTAATTCAATAAAGTTATCTGCTAATGCAAGTAATTCAGAGCTTCCTTCAAAAAGATTGCCCTGAAAATCAGTACGAATTCCATAACACATTGCTGGAATGTTCAGCTCATCGCTTACTTTGCATATTTGCCTAATTTGCTCTCTTGATAGAAATTGAACTTCGTCAATTAAAATACAACTAATTGATTTAGCTAATTGTTTTTGAGAAACATAATTAAAAAAATTGAAATTAACATCAACTGAGACAGCATCAGCTTCTAAACCAATTCTAGAGTGAATTTTTCCATTATTTTTTTCTGCATCAATTTTGGGAAGAAATAATAGAGTCTCCATTCCTCTCTCGTTATAGTTGTAATTAGATTGAAGCAAGGCAGTGGACTTGCCTGCATTCATGGTTGAGTAAAAAAAGTGAACTTTTGCCAAAGATTAGTTTTGCAATGGCACAGAATAAAACTGACTAACCCATTTACGAAATTTATTGATTGGACCATCTCCATCGCAAAGAATAGGATCCGAAACATAACTTTTATTATCCCAGATAGGCATATCATCTAATACTCCATTTGCTATGCCATCTATAATTGCCATTCCAAGCTCATCTTCGATGTCTTTAGACACCCTCATTGACCATCGAAGAATTGAATTAGAATTATCCACAGGACATGAAGCATTTACCATGATGAACTCACCGCCGCTTGGTGGCAGATTAACCATCTTTAATCCTACGGTTCCTAGCCCCCAAGACTCTCTAGTAAAAGTTGTGGTAAACATGTCATGATCCTCGACTTTGTATTCTTCTGAAACGCTATCATTGTTAGGATCCATTAATGTTTCAGCAATTGTCTTTTTATAAATACCTTCAGTAATAGCTTCAGTTTCAGGGAGGCTTGGTGAACCATGTACTTTAGGAAAGTGAGCCTGATCAACATCATTTTCAGCAATTTCCTGTAACACAGTATTGATATTGTAATCATAATGATGAACTTTCCCCCATTTTTCATCATCACCATTAAAGCCCTCTATAAGAGGAACTTCCCATTGAGGTGCTTCTTTATTGAGATGATGCCATGCCCAAATAAAACCATTTACATCTACAACAGGATAACTGAATATTTTTAAATCTTTGGCAGATTCTGGCACGCTACTATCTGAG
>CACBPT010000024.1 GCA_902541245.1 uncultured SAR86 cluster bacterium
ATTTGCATTCGCTGCTGATATGAGTCTCTGGCATTGGAGCATAGAATTTACTTCAATAGCTAATGCCACAATATTTGTTAACACAGCCTCGATATATTTGGTTCTTTTTGGCGTTTTAATCTTTAAAGAAACTATTTCTAGAAATTTCATCTTATCTTTTATCCTTACTTACATTGGTGTAGTTGGGCTTGTTTATTTTTCAAATTCAAAAACTGAGGGCGCTTTAATTGGAGATGCAATGGCATTATTTGCAGCACTTTTATATGCAACCTATCTATTAATAATTTCTCGTTTAGGCAAAGAAAGCGCAATTAATATTATTTTTTTTACGACCTTATTTACATGTTTTTTTGGATTAATTTTTGCTTTATTTGAATCAAGATTATTCCTGCCAAGTTCATCTGCTCAATTTTATAATTTATTAGCTATGGCAATTTTGTGTCAAGCTGGAGGGCAATTCTTCATAACATTTAGCTTGCCAAAAATAAAAGCCTCTTTTGGTTCCATTGGTTTATTAATGCAGCCAATTATTGCAACAATTTTTGGTGCATTGATTTTTTATGAGTATTTAAACTTTATCCAATTAAGTTTTGTCATCATTGCTCTGATTGGTATATATTTTGCTAGATTAGAAATAAAACCAACCAAGGAGATTTATGATGAAACCTAAGACTAAAGCTCAAGAACTAGGATTTCTTTCCAGAGATTATGCAGTAGCAAAAGATAAACAAAACTGGTTAGATTTATTCGCTGAGGACGCCATAGTTCAGGATCCAATAGGGAAGAGCCCCTTAGATCCGCTAGGAGATGGCCACAAAGGCAAAGAGGCAATTGAAAAATTTTATGATACTGTAATTGCAAACGGAAACATTGAGTTCAATATTTTGGAATCTATTCCATGCGCAGATGAGTGTGCTAATCTTGCCCAGATAGTTAACGTTGTCGGCGATGTAAAAATTGAAACACAAATGATTGTCATTTATCGTGTAAATTCTAATGATAAAATAGTATCATTACGCGCCTTTTGGGATTATCAAAAAATGGAAGATCAGCTTAAGGCTATATCCTAAACATTGGGTGATTAGCTCAGTTGGGAGAGCATCTCGTTTACACCGAGAGGGTCGGCAGTTCGAGCCTGTCATCACCCACCATACAAAAAAAAGCCCGGAATATTCCGGGCTTTCTTGTTTAGAATAATAATTATTCTGAGTCGCTTACAGCAGCAGCCCAAATAGCTAAACCAAAAGCAATTTTATTGATAAAATCAGCAAGGTTATAGATAAGGTTCGCTCCAGCAAGATCAGCTCCTGTTCCCATAGTTAGGAAATATCCTATCGGATAAATTGCCCAACCAACAGTTACAATTAGTCTTATTGTACTAAAGGCTTGTTGTGCAGCCACATTACCACTAGAGGCATTCAATTTACCTGCTTCACCGGTAAATACTTCATAGATGATATATAGCCATCCAGCCATTCCAATGACAAAGCAAATTACTTCATTTGATCCAGTTTCACCCATGAATCCTGCAATAAGCATCACCAGTGATGCAGCCAACAGTCTCCAGAAAAGACCGGACGAAACATTAGTACACACTCTAAGAATTAAGTAAAACTCAATTATTTGAAGAGGCACAGTGATCAACCAGTCTATGTATCTATACACAGTAGGCGATGCACCAGTCTCAACCCAAACACCTCTCATATAGAGATAGTGCCAGAATGCGACACCAGTAACTAAACCAGCTACTGATAAAGATGTCTTCCATTTACCTTTAACTTGATCTCTTTCAGCGAAAAAGAAAACAGTAGCTGCAAGCATAGCTGCTGTTACAAGCCAAAAGGAAATCCCTGTCAAATCATTAGTTTGAAGATCACCTGCTGATGCAGCAAATGAGGGCATGCTTATCAAACCAATGAGAGTCAATAAATATTTCATTTAACGCTCCTTGTTATTAATATATTAATACTCTCCCCCATGGAAAGTTCTAATAGCATATCAAAATTTAAAGACTTGGGTAAAATAATTACTTATATTTTTTTCATCAAATTTGACAAAATTATTCGCAAAAGGTAGCAGAAAAAAAAGTTGCAGAAATATCAAAAAAAGCTATCATTCAAAAGCGTTCGTGGTCCGGTAGTTCAATTTGGTTAGAACGCCGCCCTGTCACGGCGGAGGTTGCGAGTTCGAGTCTCGTCCGGATCGCCATTTTTTTTAAATATGAGTAGTCAGATCACACTTTTAATACTTAATCTCGCAATGGCAGGCGTCATATTTTGCCATCTTATTTTGACTACACCAATAATTTTTAAAACACTTGATGAAGATTCAGCATCAAGATTTCTGCGAGCAATATTTCCTCGTTATTATGCGCTCCTTTTTTTACTCTCGTTACCAGCCACTTTGATTTTATATTTTCAGGATTTTCAATTAAGTTGGTGGATCGGTTTTAATATTTCTGCTCATGCCTTGCTTGGTCTTCTAGGTATACCGATCACTAATGCTGCAAAGGACAGAGGATGGGAAACCATATTTTCATTCTCACACGGTTTTAGTGTTTATTGCACTATAGTGATTTTTGTCTTAAGCATTATCCAATTTTTTATTAATTTTGATTAATTCCTGCCTTGCATAAAAAACTAAATCTACAAACCAAATCGTGCCAATGGTGTGGAAAATCATTTAGTTGGAGAAAAAAATGGGAACGCTCTTGGGACGAAGTAAAATTTTGTAGTAAAAGATGTAAAGCTGAATCAAAAAAAAAATTAATCAATGCTTGAAGTTAAAACTTTCAACACCATATTGATTTCATAGGGGATAAATTATGGCTAAAGCTAAAACTAAATCTTTTCAAACTGAGACTAAACAACTCTTACAATTAATGATCCATTCCTTGTATTCAAACAAGGAAATTTTTTTAAGGGAGCTAGTCTCTAACTCTTCTGATGCTCTAGATAAATTAAGATTTAATGCAATCGAAGACTCAAAGTTGCTCGATGGAGATACAGAGTTAAACATTAATATCAGTCTTAATGCTAAAAACAATACTGTTACTATTTCTGATAATGGAATTGGCATGAGCGAGGAAGAAATTATTGAAAATATAGGAACAATAGCTAAATCTGGTACAGCCGAATTTTTATCAGAAATGACTGGCGACAAAAAAAAGGACTCAAATCTTATAGGCCAATTCGGTGTAGGTTTTTACTCTGTCTTCATGGTTGCTGAGAAAGTATCGGTTCACTCTAGAGCAGCGAATTTAAAACCTGAGGATGCTGTCATGTGGGAAAGTACAGGTGAAGACACATATCAATTATCAAATATTCCAAAAGAGAATAGAGGAACAACCATTACAATTTATTTGAACGATGATAATAAAGAATTTTCTGAGCTAATAAGAGTAAAATTCTTGTTACAAAAATATTCTCAATACATCAATTTTCCATTGATATTAAATCCTGAAGAAGGTGAGCCCGAGACTATCAACGATTCCGAAGCTATTTGGTTGAAGTCTAAAAGATCAGTTAAATCAGAAGAATACAAAGAGTTTTATAAGTTTATTTCATATGATACAAATGATCCCTTAACATGGATGCATAATAAAGTTGAAGGTAAGCAGGAATATTCAAGCTTATTATTTATTCCAGAAAAATCTCCATTCGATCTTTGGAACAGAGACACACCAAGGGGAATTAAGCTTTTTATCCAAAGAGTATTCATCATGGATGATGCTGCTCATTTCCTTCCTCTGTACCTTCGATTTGTAAAGGGAGTTGTGGATTCAAGCGACTTACCTCTCAATGTTTCTCGTGAGATATTGCAAGACCATCCTCTGGTTGACTCAATTAAAAAAGGTTTAAGCAAAAGGGTTCTTGATACTTTGAAGAAAATGCAAAAGGATAAGCCTGAAGAATATAAAAAATTCTGGAAAGAATTTGGCTTAGTTATTAAAGAAGGTCCTGCTGAGGATTATGAAAATTCTGAATCAATAGCTGAGCTATTTTTATTTTCAAGCACAGCCTCAGCTGAAAACAGTCCAAATACTACCCTTGATCAATACATTGAGAGAATGAATAGTGATTCAGATAAGATTTATTTCTCAATAGCAGATACATTTGAAGCTGCAGCAAATTCTCCTCATATTGAAAATCTTAAAGCAAATGGAACAGAGGTTTTACTTTTAACAGATAGGATTGATGAATGGTTGATGTCTACACTAATGCATTTTAAAGGAAAAGAATTAGTTAACGTTGCTAAAGAGGAGCTTGAGGAAGGTGCAAAAAAACCTCGCGTTACTAAAGAAAAGCAAGAGATTATAAATAAAATGAAGAACTCTTTGGAGCATAGAGTTACTGATGTTATAGCCAGCTCTCGTCTGGTTGATTCCGCGGCATGTTTAGTTCTTTCAAAAAATGAACCAGGTGCACAATTAAAAAGAATATTAGAGGCTTCAGGGCAGAGTTTTGAAGACTCTAAACCTGTTTTTGAAGTTAATTTAAAGCATAAGTTAATCAAAAAACTGGGAGCAATGTCAGGCAAAGAGTTCAATAATTTTGCTGAATTTTTGTTTGATTACGCAGTAATTGCCGAAGGTGGTTCACCCAAGGATCCTTCCAAATATCTCAGACAGTTAGATAAATATTTAGGATAAATGTCAACCAATAAACGTGTTTCAGTTCTCGGTGGAGGAAGCTTTGGAACAGTTTTAGCTAATATTGCAGCTTCTAATGGTTATGAAGTATGCCTATGGGTTCGAGATGCTGAACAAGCTTTAAGAATCAATTCAGAGGGTTCTAATTCAACTTATCATCCTGAATTAAAGTTATCTGAAAATATAACAGCATCTGAGGATTTGACTTCTGCAGTTAAAAATTCTGACTACATTTTAGTAGCAACACCCAGTATTATATTTGAGGAAGTGATCTCTCGTTTGGAGCCATTAATTAGTTCTTCTGTTGCAGTAATATCTTGTACTAAAGGCATTAAATCTGATCCATTTCGGACTATGACAGATATTATTAATCAACATTTAGGGCATCTGATTGACAAAAAATTTGGCGTGCTTAGTGGTCCCAATCTTGCTAAAGAAATTGCCGAAAACAAGGTCGCTGGTACTGTGATTGCTTCAGAATTTGACGAAGTGAACTTAGAAATAAAATCTATGCTGTCATCTGATACATTTAAAGTTTTTTCAAGCCAAGATCTTCAAGGAGTTGAATTAGCAGGAGCCCTTAAAAATATATATGCAATTTGTTGTGGAATTGCACATGAAAAAGCTGTTGGTGAAAATGCCTTAGGATTAATTGTCACAAGAAGCATGGCGGAAATGAGTAGATTTGCTGTTGCAAAAGGAGCAAACCCAATTACTTTTTTAGGCTTAGCAGGGATGGGAGACTTGATGGCAACATGCACTTCTAGGCTTTCAAGAAACTTTCAATTAGGTGAATTGCTTGCTCGAGATTTTTCCTTGAAAGATGCAAAAAATGAAATTGGACAAGTTGCAGAAGGGGCTCGTACTCTTGAGGTTGTTTATCATGAAGCATATAAAATGAATGTCAGCATGCCATTGGTAAATTCTTTGTATGAAATCTTGTATGCAAATGCTTCTTCGGATCAATTAATTCAAGATTTACTCGAACACCCCAATGAAGTTGATGTAGAATTTACATATCAGGATAAATTATGAACGAAATTAACAAAGACGAATTATTAGATTTAAAAAAATGGCAACGACTTTTTTTTATGGTCATATATGGTATGGCAATAAACTTTGTTGTGAGCATTTTAATTTTTCTTGTTGCAATTCAGTTTATTTTTTATTTGTTTACATCAAAAACAAATAATCAATTGCAATCCGCAAACAATTGGCTTCATGGATTCTTTAATGACGCATTAAATTTTTTAAGTTTCAACACAAATTCTAAACCCTGGCCTTTCAATGATAAAAATGAAGAGTCAGATTTATCAGATTTAAATGAAGAAATTGAGTCCGTTGAGGTGGAGTCAGAGGAAGTTAGCTTAGATAATGAGCAGCCGTCTTAAATTAAACATTAATTAAAGATAAAAATTCAGCTCTAACCTCAGGATGCTCTTTAAAATTGCCACCTAGTCTGCTCGTGATTGTTGAGCTACCTGTATCTTCAACACCCCTTGATTTAACACAATAATGCTGGGCATCTACCATAACTGCGACATTTTCTGTGTCTAAAATAAAAGATAGCGCATGATAAATTTGCTCAGTGAGTCGTTCTTGAATTTGTGGTCTTTTTGAAAAATATTCAACAATTCGATTGATTTTTGATAAACCCAAAACATTCTTATTTGGGACATATGCAACTGTAGCCAATCCGTCTATTACAACAAAATGATGCTCACAATTAGACTGAACTGAAATATTTCTTTCTACAATCATTTCGTTATAGTTCATTTTATTTTCAACAACTGTTGCTTTAGGAAAAGCATCGTAATCTAGCCCCCAAAATATTTCGTTTACATACATTTTTGCAATTCGTTTTGGTGTATCCGTGAGACTATCGTCTTTTAAGTCAATACCTAATGTTGTCACAATTTCATTAAAGTGACTTTGGATTTTGTCAATTTTTTCATTACGAGACAAGCCGTTATCAATAACAGGAGTTTCGACTCCAACTGAGATTAAATGTTCATGTACCTTTTGCCCAAGAGCAGGATCAGTTTTTGTTTTGTCATAAGCCATATAATTTTCTCCTTCCTAACGCGGATATTATTATCTTATGTTCAGTAAATATTCTATTTAAATCAAAGAACTATTTGGGTTATTTTAACCCTAAAGGTAATCTTTATAAGGTAATGTTGAATTTAAATCAAATATTTCTTGATTTAATTTATTTGTAATTTTATCTGCCTCTATATCAAAATCATTCATACCATCAATTACACTTTCTCCAAAGATATATCTAGATTTTATATCACCTTGAAGGATTTCCTGTTTGCTATCGTTTAGCTGATCGTCAATTTTGCTCTTCTTTAAAAGATATTTTTTTATGTCACTTTTTGAATATTTAGACTCCAGCATTTTCATAGTCTGAGAGGGAGAGGCAACAAGAGAAGTTCCATTATTGCCGCCAAAACCCTTTGCATTTAGAACAGCAAAATCAAACTCATCATCCTCAATTCTTTTATTTTTTAATAGAAATCGCACATTTTCTTTATGAACATTTTCTGCAAGTTCCGGTGTGGATGTAATCCCAGGGATTAAATTATTTTTCCAGCTTCCTAAAGTACTTATCATTTGATCACCCCCTGCTGCTGCCAATGAGTGGCCTAAATGAGACTTAATTGCTGTAACAGGCAATGCCTCAATTCCAAATGCCTTTGAGATACTTGAAATTATGTGAGATTCACTTTCTCTGTTTTGAGGTGTGCTGGTTCCATGAGCATGAAAAAAGGTTTTATTTAAGCCGTTAGATGAAAAATGTTTTTTAATTTCGTTAAACGTTTTTCCAACAGTTAAATAATTACCAGCTCCTGGACCTGAAATAGATTTTTTATAACCATCTGAGTGAATATGGCTAGATAGAGCTGCACCATGAATATTTAATCCCAATTCAAGAGCAAGATTATCTTGCATCAAGACTACAAATTGAGCAGATTCACCCAATATCATTCCAATATTTTCACCAAAGGGTCTACAAATTTTTCGATGATTTGGTATTTTAGAATCTTCACCTAATTGTTTTTGAAGCTTAACAAGATTTTTATCCTCTGCAAGACCTCGGGTTGCAGCAAATGCTTCATAAATTTCTGGAACAATTCCTGATTCTGCAGCTCCAACAAAGCTTATTAAAGATTCACCGGATTGAATCATTGAAATTCCTAGTTTTAAATTATATTGAAATGTCGCACATGCGCCTGTGTAGTTTCCTGTTGAACCC
>CACBPT010000025.1 GCA_902541245.1 uncultured SAR86 cluster bacterium
AAATCAGGTGCAGATGTAACTCTTATAACGGGTCCAGTGTCCTTAGAATGCTCAAATAAAATATTAAGGATTGATGTCAAGACTGCTGCTGAGATGTATGTAGAATCAAAAAAATATATAGCTGATGCTGATATTTTTATTGGCTGTGCAGCTGTTGCAGACTATAGTCCAGTAATTCAAAATCAAAATAAAATTAAAAAATCATCTTCAAAGGATATGCAAATTTCACTGAAAAAAAATATTGATATCATTGCATCACTGTCAAAGGAATTTCCAGATAAAAAATTTATGGGATTTTGTGCTGAGACAGAAAAAATAGAGGAACATGCAAAAGTTAAACTTGTTGAAAAAGGTTTAGATTTCATTGTTGCCAATGATGTTTCAAAAAAAGACATTGGATTCGACTCTGATTTTAATGAAATTAGTGTGTTTACAAAGGAATCTCATACTCATTTTCAGAAAGCATCAAAAAATCTTTTAGCAGTTCAGCTCATTAATATGCTGAGTAAAAATAATCAATCCATTCATTAAGCATGTCAGCGCATAACGCCCAATCATTGATCACCATTGATACTCTAAATAACCTAAAAGCCAATGGTGAAAAATTTACGTGTTTAACTGCATATGAATCAACTTTAGCAAATGTAATTAGTTCTGCTGGAGTTGAAGTTATATTGGTTGGTGATAGTTTAGGAATGGTCATTCAAGGCCATAATAGTACTTTGCCAGTAACAATGAATGATCTCATTTATCATCTTAAAAATGTTAGCAGAGGAAATATTAATTCTCATTTGATGGCTGATATGCCATTTATGAGTTACTCAACAAAGGATAAAGCTCTAACAAATGCTGCTTTGCTAATGCAAAATGGAGCACACTCAATTAAATTAGAAGGAGGTCGTTGGATCTGTGACTTAACCAGCACTTTGGCAGAGCGGGGCATCCCAGTCTGTGCCCATATGGGATTAACACCTCAATCAATTAATCGAATTGGAGGCTATTTTGTGCAAGGCCGTGATACAGATAAAAAAGAAGAAATGATCTCAGAAGCCAAGGAGCTCCAATCTGCAGGAGCATCTCTTCTATTACTTGAATGCATTCCAAATGATTTAGCAGGGGAAATTACAAAATCTTTATCTATTCCAGTTATTGGTATAGGTGCAGGCGCGTCAACAGATGCTCAGGTAATGGTAATCCACGATTTGCTTGGTATTTCATGCCTTGAAAAGCCTCCGAAATTTATTAAAGACTTTCTTGCTGAAAATGATTCTGTGCAAAGCGCAGTAGCTGCGTATGTTAAAGCAGTAAAAGCGCAAAAATTTCCAGCAAAGGAACATACCTTTTTTTAATTTTGCAAATTATTAATTCAGTCAAGGATCTAGATAAATTTCTGAAACAATCTAATGAAATTAATTTTGTACCAACCATGGGCAATCTTCATGCTGGTCATTTGAGTCTTGTATCAGAAGCAAACAAATATAATGGGATTACTCTTGTATCTATATTTGTTAACCCCCTTCAATTTGCTCCAAATGAAGATCTAGATATTTATCCAAGAACAGAAAAAAAAGATTTAATGGAATTAGAAAAAGTAAACTGTGATGCGGTTTTTTTTCCAGAACCTGATTTTGCTGAGGGCACCAAAAAATTGTATGCAAACTCAGAACTATCAAAAAAACTTTGTGGAATTTCAAGACCACACTTTTTCCATGGAGTTATTTCAATCTTAAATCACTTTTTTCAATTAATTCAACCTAAAAATGTTTTTTTTGGATTTAAAGATTACCAACAATATTTGATCGTAAAAGACTTTTTAGAGAAGTCAAAAATGGATATTAATATTCATGGAGTTCCTATTATTAGGGAACCGGATGGACTTGCTATGTCCTCAAGAAATAATTTATTGACTCCTGATCAAAGACTAGTTGCAGCAAAATTGTCAATAATTCTTAAAGACACTGCTCAACAAATAAAGACTCGAAATTTAAAATATTTAAAAGTTGAAGGCAAAAAAAAGCTGGAAGAATTAAATTTTGAGGTTGATTATTTTTCATTTTTTAACTCAAACACTTTAGAGGAAATAGATGAAATTGAGACAAACACCTTATTAGCTCTTGCTGTAAACCTTGGAGGAGTAAGGCTTATAGACAATTTTCTTATTAAATAATGTTGGATTTTAGGCATTTTTCTTGCATACTGCTCAACCTATGAAAAGAGTACTGCTAAATTCAAAGCTACATCGCCTAAACGTAACTCAAGTTGAGATTGATTACGAAGGTTCATGCGCCTTGGACACAAATTTTATTCACGCAGCAAAGATGTCTGAATATGAAAAAGTCGAGATATATAACGTTACCAATGGAGAGCGCTTCTCAACTTATCTTATAGCCGCAGAAGCTGGCTCAAAAACAGTCTCTATCAATGGTGCTGCAGCTCATAAAGCGTCTCCTGAGGATATTATTATTATTTGCTCATATGCATCAATGCCTGAAGATCAAGTGCTTAATCACAAGCCCACTTTAGTTTATTTTGATAAAACAAATGAAATTGTTGAAATCAAGTCATCAATTCCAACTCAAAGAATTAGATCTGTATAACATCCATCAAGAATGATGGAACTTCAATATTTATGAAAAACTTTATTACTACTCAAAATTGGTCTAGATCAGAACTGCAAGATATCATCAATTTCTCTATTGAGTTAAAAAAGAATCCTTATCAGCCTTTATTAAAGAATAAATCAGTTGCGCTTTTATTTTTAAATCCATCAATGAGAACCAAAACTAGTTTTGAGATTGGCATCAGTGAATTATCTGGCACTGCAGTGTTACTGCAGCCCGGCAAAGATGCATGGTCCATTGAATTTGAAGAAAACATTGTAATGGATGGTGAGACTGAAGAACATGTAAAAGAGGTTGCTCAAGTCTTATCCTCTTATTGTGATTGTATTGCTATAAGAGCTTTTCCAAAGTTTATAAATTGGAATCAAGAAAGAGGCGACTCTGTTATTAACAGTTTTGCAAAATATTCTACAGTTCCAGTAGTAAATATGGAAACTATAGAGCATCCATGCCAAGAACTTGCACATATTTTGACCATGCAAGAACATTATGGAGATTTACAGGGTAAAAATTATTTGTTGACTTGGACATATCATCCAAAGCCGCTTAATACCGCAGTGGCAAACTCGAGTCTTCTTATAGCGAGTAAATTTGGAATGAATGTGAAATTATTATGTCCTTCGGAGGAGTATCATCTTGATGATAGGTATATCAATGCTGCTAAAGAGAATTGCTCATTAGAAAATACAGACTTTGAAATATCCTATGACATTAAAAGTGCTTATTCTAATGCAGACATTGTTTATGCAAAAAGTTGGGGATCTTTAAGTTATTATGGTAAACCAGATGAACAGGCATCCTTAAACAGTAAATACAAACATTTTATTGTTGATGAATCGAAGATGAGTCTCACTAATAACGCTGTATTTAGTCACTGCCTGCCATTGAGAAGAAATGTTAAAGCAACTGATGAAGTCATGGACGCAGATTATTGTTTAGCGGTCAATGAAGCTGCGAATAGAAAACATGTTCAAAAATCAATGTTAACTAAAATTTTATAGGTATTGATTATGAGTAAAAAGGTAATATTAGCGTTTTCAGGAGGCTTGGATACAAGTTTTTGTGTTCCTTATTTGATTGATCAAGGCTATGAAGTGCATACACTATTTGTAAACACTGGTGGAATTTCTGCTAAAGAAGAGCTTGCTATAACAAAAAGAGCAAATGAGTTAGGCACAAAAAAACACATTAATCTAAACGTTGAAAAAAGTTTATGGTCTGAAATTTTAATTCCATTGGTTCAATCCGGAGCTTTGTATCAAAATAAATATCCAGCATTGTGTTCGGATAGATATTTAATTGTTAAAGAGTCGATCAAATTATGCAAAAAACTTAATACAAACAATGTTGCGCATGGCTGCACAGGCATGGGAAATGATCAGATAAGATTTGATTTATCCATTAGAGCTCATGGAAAGTATAATATTATTACTCCAATCCGAGAGATACAAAACATTACAAAAAATGTTAGGGCATATGAAGAGGACTATTTAAGAGACAAGGGCTTTAAAGTTTCGTCTTTGAATAAAAAATACAGCATCAATGAAAATTTAATGGGAGCTACCATATCGGGAAGTGAGATTGATGAATGGAAAGAGCCATCAAGCGAGAGTTTTGTACTTTGTAAGTTGCCTCATCAGTATCCTAAAAAATCAAAGACCTTAAAAATAAAATTTTTGAAAGGAAAAGTTATTTCAATAAATGATAAGAAAATGCAGGGTGCTGATTTTCTCAAAAAATTGAATAACTTAGGAGGTTCTTTTGGTATTGGCCGATCAGTTTTTTCAAGCGATACTATCATTGGTCTTAAGGGTAGATTTGTATTTGAAGCTCCTGGCATCACAATTTTAATGTCTGCACATCGAGCATTAGAAGAAGCTGTTTTAACTGATAAGCAAAATCTTGTTAAAACACAAATTGGGCAAGAGTGGGTAAATCTTGTTTATCGAGGTTTTTATTTTGAGCCTTTACGTGAAAATCTTGAAGCATTTTTACTAGATTCTCAAAAAATGGTTTCAGGAGAAGTTACTCTAAAGCTTTCTCCGGGAAGCGTTGATGCGGTTGCTGTCTCATCAAAAAACATTTTAAAAAGTCCTGAGGGCGAATATGCTCAGTCTGCAACCTGGTCTGAATCTGAGTCTAAAGGATTCATTAAATTGATCGGTCAAAGCACATCAACCTGGGCATCGATACACAAGAAACAATGAGCACCGATCTAGACCTCTGTTTGAAGCATCTGAAATCATTGATTGGATTTGATACTTCTAATCCTCCTCGCAAGATTAAGGAATCTGGTCTAATAGCTTACCTAAGTTCATTGGATTTTATTGATCCTCAAATTCACGATCATGGAGGTGGCTCTTTTAATATTTTTTTTACCAAAGGCTCCCCAAAGTATCTTGTTAATGTTCATTTAGATACAGTGCCAGCCGGAGATGGATGGGAATCAAATCCACATGACTTAATAATAAAAAATGATAAAGCATATGGGCTTGGTGTCTGTGACATCAAAGGCGCTGCTGCATGCATACTAGCCCTTATAGAACAAGGTTTATCTGACTATGCAATTTTATTTTCTACTGACGAAGAGGCTGGTCAAAGTACCTGTGTTAAAGAATATATTAAATCAAGCCCTGTTTTTGAGGGTGTAATAGTAGCAGAGCCAACTCAAAATATGGCTGTAACTTGTCATAGGGGAATTGTAACTGGAACACAAGAATTTTTTGGACACGCAGGCCACAGCTCAGATCAAAGAGCTATGGCAGATAATGCAATTCATAAACTTACTCATTGGTCAGAGAAAGCTTTAAAAGTTGCTCAATCTCATGATAACTCCTCATTTGGAGAATTAAACGGCATAGCTTTTAATTTAGGAATTGTTGAAGGCGGCATTAAACCAAATATTATTGCTGATCATGCTCAAGTAAAGTTTGGTATGAGGCCCTTACCTGGCCAATCTCATGATGATTTACTCAATGAAATTAATGCTGTATCTGCAAAGGATTCTAAATTTACAAAGGGATTTATTGCTCCTGCATTACCTTCATCTGGAGATATAAAGAGTTTAGAAATGTTCGTTGATGAATTGGGTTTAAATTTATCACCACCAGTTAATTTCTGGACCGAAGCATCTTTGTTTAGTGAAGCTGGCTATCAAGCAATTGTATTTGGTCCTGGAAATATTGCAGATGCACATCAACCCAATGAATCAATTGACTTAGATCAACTTAATCAAGCCTTAATTAACTTTAAGAAACTAATCAAATGACCCATCCCTCTAACAAGTTTATAAAAGATACCATTTTAAAACTCCTTAGCGCCATTGGATCTGAAAAAGAAATAAATAAATATATTGAAAAATTTTCTTCTCCAGAACAACGCTTTGCAGTAATTAAAGTTGGAGGTTCCGTTATTGATAATGACCTAGAAAACCTGATATCTTCATTGGTTTTCTTAAATCAAGTTGGTCTTAAGCCTGTAATCTTGCATGGAGCAGGTCCAATGCTATCGAAAGCCCTTGAAGAACAAAAAATTGATTTCTCATTTATAGATGGACAAAGGGTTACATCTGTTGAAGTAAGAGATGTTGCATGTTCAGTGTTTGGTGAAACCAATAAAAAAATAGTTAATTCTTTAGAGGCTCAAGGAGCAAATGCAAAAGGCGTCACCTCAAACGTATTTGAATGCATTATGGACAATGCTGATTTAGGGTATGTAGGTTCAATTCAGTCGGTAAATCATCAACTCATCAACGAGATATTAGAATCTGATTCAATACCAGTAATTGCACCTATTGGTTATCAAGATAATGAGAAATTAAATATTAATGCAGATATTGCAACTGTTGAGCTTGTAAAGGCTATTAATCCATATAAGGCCATATTCTTATCTGATACCGGCGGTATTTTTAATCATAGAGGTCAATTAATACCTAATATTAATTTAGCTCTTGAATACGATGAATTAATGCAACAAGAATGGCTGCATTCTGGAATGAAATTAAAGCTTGAACAGATTAAATCTCTTTTAGATTTTCTGCCTAAAACAGCATCTGTTTCAATTACTGAACCAATTAATTTACCCAAAGAATTATTTACTGATTCTGGATCAGGCACTTTAATA
>CACBPT010000026.1 GCA_902541245.1 uncultured SAR86 cluster bacterium
GCCATGCTTGCTCTTGGACAAAGTAAAGAATGGCAAACCGCACTGGAAGCAATGACAGGAACCAGAGAATTAAGTGGCAAGGCAATGTTAAACTATTATCGACCACTTATGAATTGGCTTGAAATACAAAACGCTGAACGAACATGTGGATGGGAGGTATTGTGAAACACTTAACTAATTTAGCTATCGCTGCAGGAGTTTTTATTTTTACAAAGCTCTACGCTGAAGTAATTTCGTTTAATAGTATTGATTTTGAGGGCTCAAACTTAGTTGGCCAGATTCTAGTTATGGCCTTTGTTATTCAGTGGATAGCCTATATTCCTGCTTTTCTTTTTAAAACTGAAAAGTTTTATGACCTTACAGGTAGCTTAACTTACATTGGGACTATTTTATTTGCTTTGTATGCTTCTGGCAGTTTTCAAAATCTTAGGTTTGGCAGCATACTCGTTGGCTTAGCCATAATTATCTGGGCTATTAGACTGGGCTCGTTTCTATTTATGAGAATCCACAAAGATAAAAAAGATGGAAGATTTGATTCGATAAAAACATCTTTTTCACAATTTTTTATGACATGGACACTGCAAGGCATGTGGGTTTTTATATGTTCATCTGCAGCTCTAATAGCTATTGCAAATCCATCAGGTGTTCCCATAAATATTGTATTTATATTAGGGCTTCTTATGTTTGTATTTGGCTTTGCAATTGAGGTAATAGCTGATAATCAAAAATCTGCATTTCGATCAATTTCAAAAAACAAAGACTCTTTCATCAATGAAGGTCTTTGGGCGAGATCTAGACATCCAAATTACTTCGGTGAAATTACCCTTTGGACTGGTATAACAGTAATGGGTATATCTACTTTTGAAGGCATGAATTATCTAGCAATTTTCTCACCTATCTTCTCTTACTTACTTTTAGTATATGTTAGTGGCGTAAGATTGCTTGAGCTCAGGGGGAAAAAAAAGTGGGGCCATCTTAAGGATTATCAAGATTATCAAAAAAATACCCCAAAACTTATCCCAAGGATATTCTAAGCGTTAACTTTTTAAGAATTCTTGAAAAAATACTTTAATACTATAAAAAATAAGTTGCATGTTAGTGTCACCATTTTATGCAAAATTGGTTACAATCTCATTATTATAAAAGTTTGAATAATTTCGCTTCGCTGTTAGACTAGTGGACCATTTTTCAAAGGGGAAAAATATGTTAAAAAAAAGCCTAGTAGCTCTTACTATGTTGTCAACATTTGTTGTGGCATCAGAGATGGAGCTTGTATTAGAAGTTGGTAGAGATAACACTGAGCTTTCAGCTAAATCTCAAGCAAAAATAGATGCCACAGAATCAGATACTGATAAATTAATCAATGAGTTTAAAGTTGTCTCAAAACAAGTTGAGGGATTAAAATTATATAACGCACAAAAAAGAATCCAAATCCAAGCTCAACTTGATTTAATGGATAAATATGATGAGCAGTTGGTTCAAGTTGTTGTCATGCAAAGACAGATTCCGCCTCTTGCACAAAGGATGCTTGAAGGGCTTGAGAAATATGTCAATCTTGACACACCGTTCCACATCGAAGAAAGAAGGCAAAGGCTTGATCTTGTAAGAGCATCTTTATCAAATCCAAAAGTTACTGCCTCAGAGCAGGTTCGGCAAATTTTGGAGGCTTACAACATCGAAGCTGAATACGGTAGAAAGCTTGATGCTTATGATGAGACCATTGTTTTAGACGGCCAAGAAGTTGTGGTTAATATACTTAGGGTAGGAAGATTAGGCATGTTTTTTCAGTCTAAGGACGAGAGAAAAACAGGATATTATGATAATGAAACGGGTACATGGGAAGAGCTATCAGGAAGTTACAGGGTAACTGTGAGAGATGGAATTAGAATGGCGCAGAAATTAGCACCCATGGATATCATGATGCTCCCTGTAGTATATAGAGGAGACGCGCTATGAAAAATTTAAAAAGCTATCTTCTTGCTTGCGCTCTTATTTTTTCGTTTGACATAGGCTCTCAGGAAGATTCTGATGGTGAGCCAACAACAATTCAAGGCTTGCTTCAGTTAGTTGAGCAAGGCAGAACATCTGAACAGAACGTAAATACTCAACGTGAGGCTGAGTTTTTAGTTAATAAAAATCAACAAGCTGCAAAGCTAGCCGCAGAAAAAAGAGAATTAGCAAGACAAGAAAGGATTGCTGATCAACTTGAGGCTGAGTATAAGAAAAATGACGCTATTTTAGTTGTAAAGGAAGCAGCTTATAAAAAAGAGTTGGGCTCATTGGTGGAGCTTTTTGGTCATTTGCAAAGTTCAGCAGGTGAAGCCAGTTCTCTATTTGCTGATTCTCTCACCTCTGCTCAGTATGGAAGAGAAAGAGAAACATTTTTAAATGATCTATCTGCAAAAATGTCGAGTGCTACAGAACTTCCAACAATCAGAGAGCTTGAGGGCCTATGGTATGAGTTGCAAAGAGAAATGGTCGCTGGCTCAGAAGTTGTTAGCTTTAATACCAATGTAATCAATCTTGATGGCGAATCTGAAAATTGCACAGTGACTAGAGTTGGACTTTATAATGCTATTTGCGATGGTCAATATCTAGAATACATTGGTAGTAAAGGACAATATGCATTTTTAGGTAAACAGCCTGAAGGCAGGTATGTAAGCTCAGCAAAAAAACTATCTAATGCTGATCCAGGCGATGTAGTTAAGTTTGGAGTTGATCCAACTGGTCCTGTCGGGGGGAGCTTGCTTGCAAACCTAATTCAAAATCCAAGTCTATTGGAAAGAGTTAACCAAGGTCGAGAAGTTGGATACATCATTATAATTGTTGGTTTGTTTGGTATCGGCGTGGCTTTATGGAAACTATTTACTTTGTATAACATGGGTAAAGCTGTTAAAAAACAAGCAAAATCAAAGTCTCATGATCAAAACAATCCATTAGGAAGAGTCTTAGCTGTTGGCGAAGAGCACATGGGCAAAGATATAGAAACACTGGAGTTAAAACTTGCTGAGGCAATTATGGCAGAAAGACCCGCCATTGAGAGAGGCATTCCTGTTGTTAAAATCATCTCTGTTGTTGCTCCACTTGCTGGATTGTTAGGAACTGTTACGGGTATGATTGTTACCTTCCAGCAAATTACATTATTTGGTACTGGAGATCCAAAAATCATGGCAGGAGGTATTTCACAAGCTCTTGTCACAACTGTTTTAGGTCTTGTAGTTGCTATCCCAACAACGCTTTTACATTCTTTTGCTAATTCATCTGCGAGGGGAATAATTAATGTTCTAGAAGAACAAAGTACAGGAATAGTGGCAGAACATTCTGATTCAAATTAATGGGATAATGTTTTACGCGATAACTGAAGCCTTTAATACTCTCAGAGATTTTATGTCTGCTGGAGGAAGTGTTCTTTGGTTGATCGCAATCCTTGCGGCATTTATGTGGGCAATTATTCTTGAAAGAATTTGGTATTTTAATGCAGGCCATAAAGATTATATGGGCGAGCTAAAATCTGAATGGGATTTAGTCACCGATCACTCATCATGGAAGGCACAGCAGATTAAAGATAAATTAATGTCTCAGGCAAAAGAAGCGGTCAATAGAAACCTGTCGCTTATAAATACCTGTGTCGCACTTGCGCCTCTTTTTGGATTGTTGGGTACTGTAACAGGGATGATAGAAGTCTTTCAGGTAATGGCTTTTACCGGAGGTGGTGATGCAAGATCAATGGCTGGTGGAGTTTCAAAGGCAACCCTTCCAACAATGGCAGGAATGACTACTGCGTTATCAGGAGTTTTTGCTACCATTTATTTAAACGCTGCTAGAAATAGAGAAGAAGGTTTAATAAAAGAAATAATAAAAAGTTAAAAGGAGAAAATTTTGAGAAGAAACGCTATATCAAGTGCTGTTCAAGAAGAAGAAGCAGAAATTAATATGACACCAATGCTTGATGTTGTTTTCATAATGCTCATTTTCTTTATTGTGACAGCTAATTTCATAAAAGAGCCTGGACTTGAAATTAATAGACCAGAATCTGATACTTCAGAAACACAAGAAAATGCTGCAATTTTAATTGCTATTGGTGCTTCTGGAGAGATTTGGATGGATGGCAGAAGAATTGATGCAAGACAGGTGAAAGCTAATGTCGTTAAGTTATTAGCCGATAATCCTCAGGGATCAGTAGTCATCCAAGCTGATGAAAAAGCCATGGCCGATACAATAATTAAAGTAATGGATGGTTCGAGAGAGGCCGGCGTTTATAATATATCTCTTGCTTCTGAACCTAATTAGAGAATTAATTTGAATACCGCTAATAATAGTTTAGGCACTTTTTCGCAAACCATGGCAAAGGTATTTGGACCATTAATAGAGTTATATTACAAAGCATTTAATTACAATAAATATCTTGCCGGATCTGGTTTTGCAGCTCTAATAACTCTTGGATTATTTTTTCTAATGGTTGCTTTGATCTCTTTGGGTGATAACAGTGTTCCTACGGATAACTCCAGAAAATTAGGAGATGTGATAATGCCTGATAGGGATATTGATACGTTATTTGATAATGTTGATAAACCCGAAGAGCCTGATCAACAACCAGAAGACATTGCGCAGCCTGAATTGGATTTGGCACCTCTTGCTGGTGTTGATGTTAGTCTGCCAAAACCAAAAGCTAATTTCGCTGGTGGCGGATCATTTTTTAGAGATGGCGAATATATTCCATTATTTAAAGTTACTCCTATCTATCCTAGAAGGGCTCAAGAGAGAGGTATCATGGGATATGCAGTTGTTGCATTCACAATTACTGAAACAGGAACGGTTGAAAATGCAGTGCCTTTAGAGGGCATGTGTGGCGATCCGACTAATCCTGAAACAGTTTATAGACAATGTTCTATATTTAATTCAGCGGCATCACGAGCAGCATTGAAACTCAAATATAAGCCAAAAATTGTTGATGGCAAAGCTGTAAGAGTAGATGATGTTCCTCATAAATTTACTTTTATTCTAGAGGAGAGTTAATGAAAAATTTCTTTAAAAGCTTTCTATCTCTGTTATTAATTTCTGCCTTTACTTTTAGCGCGAATTCATTATTTGCCCAGAGTAATTCAGATGGAGCTAATAATTCAGAAAAGAGAACATATAAAAAAGCTAGAGTACTTACATCCAAGACCGCAAAAAAAGTCGTCAAAATTGTTGAGGCACTTGAAAGACAAAAAGTCGTTAAAGTCCCAGATCCAGAAAATGAAGGTAAGTTTATTGAAAAAGAAGAAGACGATCCTGACTGGAATGAGGCAAAAAGAATTTTAACAGAGCTTTTGAATGAGCGAGCCGATTTAAAAAGTTATGATCGATCTGTAATGTGGAATTACTGGGGTTATATATATTTTAGTGAAGAGAATTATGATCAAGCAATGTATTCATATGAGCAATTATTAAAAGAGCCAGAAGCAACCATACCGCTACGAACAGCATCCTTGCTTACTCTCGCACAATTAAACCTTGTAAAGGCAAACTGGGATAAAGGCATTCGTTTGATTCTTCAATGGATGGATGAGGTAGAAAAAGTAACCGCACAATCACATTATCTTCTTGCTTCTGCATATTTCCAAAAAGAAGATTATGTAAGAGCTCGCTCATCTATGGAAGAGGCAATAAGACTTGCTGAAGAAGAAGGCTATCGCCCAAAAGAAAATTGGTATGTTCTCCTAGCAGCTTGCTTTAATGAGTTAAAAGATAGAAAAGTTATTAGTGCTTCATTTGCACTAGAACAACAATTAGTAATATATGAAATCCTAGTAAACTATTATCCAAAAAAACTTTATTTTTTACAGTTAGGCGGAACTTATCAGCAAATGGATAGAGAAGAGGATTATATGATCACTCTTAAAGCTGCCT
>CACBPT010000027.1 GCA_902541245.1 uncultured SAR86 cluster bacterium
TTTTCTTGCATTGCATTTCAGCTGGCAAGCTATAGCCTGCACATCCAAGAAAAACTCCATTACTTGCATTTCTTATTGTAAGTTTATTAATTTTGCATTCTGGACAATTGATATTTGTCATAGTTGGAAGATTAGGAGACATTCCATTTTCTTCGTCCATTGCTATAGAAAGATCATCTTGAAAAGCTGAATAATAAGAATTTAAGACTTCTTTCCAATCTAGCTCGCCACTTGCAATTCTATCTAATTGATCTTCAAAATTAGCTGTGAAACTGTAATCCATGATGTCATCAAAACTACTCACCAGTCTATCTGTAACGATCATTCCAATTTTTTTTACAAAAAAACGTCTATTTTGAATTTCTACATAACCACGATCTTGTATTGTTGAAATAATATTTGCATAGGTAGATGGTCTTCCGATGCCTTTCTTTTCAAGTTCTTTTACTAATGCAGCCTCTGAAAATCTTGCAGGAGGCTTAGTATATTTTTGTTTATTATCTATATCTTTGAGGATTAATTGTTGATTTAATTCAAGCGAAGGCAAGATATTAGATTCTTTATCATCCGATTTTGCTTTAACAACTCTTGTAAAACCATCAAATACGACCTCTCGACCTGTTGCAGAAAATTTGTACTCATCTAACTGAATTTTTGCATTAGTTGCTAAGTACTCTGCATCAGGTAATTGTGATCCTATAAATTGCTGCCAGATTAATTCATATAAACGTTTTTCTTCATCTGTAGAAGATATTAAAACGTCCGATTTAATGGATGCATTTGTAGGCCTAATAGCTTCATGAGCCTCTTGAGCATTTTCACTAGAAGAATAAATTCTGGGAGCATTTGTAAGGTACTTTTCTCCCAGATTAGTCTCGATAAACATTCTAGCATCTTTAATAGATTCAGGAGATAAAGCAGGAGCATCGGTTCTCATATATGTTATGAGTCCATTTTCGTAAAGCTTTTGGGCGGTTCTCATAGTTCTTTTCACATTGAATCCAAGCTTTGTACTTGCGGCTTGCTGCAATGTTGATGTAATAAAAGGAGGCTTCGGTTTTGATTTTACTGGTTTTTGAGTAACCTCATTTACAAGTAAATTTGAGGAATTGATTAGCTCCTCAATTTTTTTTGCTTCTTCAGCTTGAAGTAATGGTTCTGATTTCTTTCTATTAAGATTAAATTCAATTGAAGTATTTTCATCATTTTCTGCTTTAATTGAAATTTCCCAAAACTCTTCTGGCTTAAACTTTTGAATACTATGTTCTCTTTCGACCAAAAGTCTTAATGCAACAGATTGAACTCTTCCTGCCGACAAATTACGGGCAATTTTTGCCCACAAAAGTGGCGATAATTCGAATCCAACAACCCTATCAAGAAATCTTCTTGCTTGTTGGGCTTCAACAAGGCTCGAATCTATGTCTTTTGGATCTTCAAAAGATTCTAAGATTGCATCTTTAGTTATTTGATTAAATCTAACCCTGGAGTAGTTAAATTTGTCTGCACCTAATGCTTCTTTAAGATGCCAAGCTATTGCCTCTCCCTCTCTATCAAGATCAGTTGCAAGAAAAATAGAATCCACTGACTTAGCAGCTTTTTTGAGTTCCTTAATAACTTTTTCTTTTTCTGGAATGATTTCATAGTTTGCCGCCCATCCATTATCCGGATCTATACCCATTCTCCTGATCAGTCTTTTACGTTCATTAATCTGTTTTAATCTTCTTTTCTCATCTTCAGGTAAATCCTTTGGAATAGTATTTCTTTGTAAAGGTTTTTTAGACTTACCCTTTGGAAGATCTCTTATATGCCCAACACTAGATTTAACTATGTACTCTGACCCTAAATATTTAGAGATAGTCTTAGCTTTGGCTGGTGATTCAACTATAACTAGAGTTTTTGACATAAATTAATTAAAAAAATTTTATTAACATCATATTTTTATGATAGCTTCCTTGATTTTGAGTAGCTCTTCAGTTCCTAACATTTCGTTCCAAACGATTGCTATATTGGACTGATAAAAAATAATTTCAAGTATTGATGATGGTAATTTAGAAATTTTTTTTTCAATTATCTCAAAATTTTTTTCATATTTAATTGAAATTGGATCATAAAGCTCCAAGGTTTTTTCAATTTTTATATAGTGCAAATTTTTATACTCCGATAAATTTTTGAATTGATATATGGCAACTTGGGGACTCCAGTTTTTAAATTTTTTTCTTAGTTGATTTGTTGATCCAATCTTAAAACCTTCTTTTGCAGCTGCCATTCTAACTTGGCTTAGAGCTTTCATTTTTTTTGATGGCTTAAGAAAACTGATAGCACCAATTAAGAAGATAATCACAAAAACAACAATAAAGGATTCCATAAAAAAGTTTTTACTTAAGCAATTTTTTCACAATCCTAGGACCTTGAAAAATAAAACTTGTATAAACTTGAACCAATGAAGCCCCCAAATCTAATTTCATATCAAATGTTTCTTTGCTGTCTACTCCGCCAACGCCAATTTTGAACATTTGAGGATCATGAGCATGAGCGATTTTTAATAAATTGTTAGATTTAGCATACAAAGGTTTGCCAGAAAGCCCTCCAGAAAGATTATGTCGACCCGAATAAATTAAATTTTCTTTGTTAACTGTGGTATTCGAGGTGATAACACCATCAAAATCAAATTTTTTAACTGCAGTTAAAATTGCAGAAATAGTTTCTTCATTTTCATCTGGAGAAAGTTTGATAAATATTGGATTAGTATACTTCCTCTCCATTCGAGCAAAATGTAAAGCCTCGAATAATGGTAAAAAATTTTCCTCTAAGTGAAGCTTTCTTAAGTTTGGAGTGTTTGGTGAAGAAATATTTACCGCAATATAGTCAGCATATGGGGTAACTTTTAAAAAGCATTCAATATAATCATCAATTCTTTTTTGTCCTTCTGATTCTTTGTTGGCACCAATATTGACGCCCAGAATTCCTTTAAAAGATCTAAATTTTATTTTCTCAACAAGGTAGTCAACTCCTTTATTATTAAAACCTAGTCTATTGACAATGGCGCCTTGGCTAGGAAAACGAAATACCCTTGGCTTCGAATTTCCTGGCTGAGCCAAAGGTGTTGTTGTTCCTACCTCTATAAAGCCAAAACCTAATGCGCCCAAACAATCAATAAAGTCTCCATTTTTATCAAGCCCCGCAGCAATGCCAAGTCTATTTCTAAAAGTTAGTCCTCTAAAATCTAATGATTCTCCATAATCATGATATGAAAAAAGAAAACCAAGAAGGTTAAGTTGATAGAGGAAATTAAGCAAATTTAATGCTATTGAGTGGGATATTTCAGGTGGAAGCAGTCTAAGGAAAAACAAAGCAAATTTCATTTGAAAATATCCTCACTAAATTCAGTCATTAAGGATTTCTTTAGCAAGATATTGAATAGCATTTACATAACCATGCCTAGAACCGCAATCAAATTTTTTGCCCTCGTACAGATATCCCACAACATTTTCATCATAAAGCATCAATTTTATTGCATCTGTAAGCTGAACTTCCCCGCCAACACTCGGCTTAAGATTTTTAAGATATTTAAATATTTTACTAGACAGAACATATCTTCCAACTACTGCTAGATTTGATGGCACATTGCTTTTCGGTTTTTCGATAATATCTTTTAATACAAATGATTTGGTAGGTGAGGAAGGTTCCTCAACAGAAACTATACCGTATTTATCTGTTTCATGTTCTGGGACCTCATTCAAACCTATGATTGAACATTGATTTTCATCATAAGCGGAAATTAACTGACTTGTGCATGACGGATTATTAATTATCAAATCATCGGCAAGAATAATTACAAATGATTCATCCTGAATTAAATGCTCAGAATGCAAAATAGCATCGCCAAGTCCGTTTTGTGATTTTTGCCTTACGTAAGTAAAGTTTATATTCTGGAAAATATCTCTATTAATTTTATTTACAAAATCTTTTTTACCTGAATTGATCAATTTTTCTTCTAGTTCAAAGTTTTGATCGAAATGGTCCTCAATAGCTCTTTTAGTATGGCTGGTAATAAAAATAATCTCATTAATACCTGCACTTACTGCCTCTTCAACTGCATACTCTATCAAGGGCTTATCTATTATTGGGAGCATTTCTTTTGGTATTGCTTTAGTCGCTGGCAAAAACCTTGTTCCAAAACCTGCTACCGGGAATACTGCTTTAGTAATTTTTTTCATTTAAATTAAATTTTTAAACTATATCTAGCAATTATGCCAAGAATAAATCCAGCTATCATACCAACTAAATGAGCAATGTTTGCAACATTGCCAAAACCAAAAATCTTCAATACTCCTGTAAAACCTATTAATAACCAGCAAAACATAAAGATATATAAAGCTGGGGGTAAATTATATCTATAACCTCTATCATCCAAATCTAATATAAAACAATAGCCTAAAAGGCCATATACTGCTCCACTCAAACCGCCAAATAAAAAATTACCAGTCCAAAAATACTGGCCCAAGTTGCTTGATAGCCCTGTAATTAAAAACAAAGTAATGAATATTCCTTTACCATCAATTATTTCAATCTTGGAGCCAAGAATGTAAATCCATAAACAATTAAAAATTAAATGAGTAAAAGAAAAATGAAGAAAAGTTGGTGTGATAAGTCTCCACCACTCTTTAGATATTAGATAAGTATTTTCAAACGATGGATAAAAAGGCCCATTATTTTTAAGGAAAAGAAATGGTTCAAGAAATTTACTATATCCAAAGTTGGTTACAAAACTAAGCAATGCCGCAATTGCAATAATGTAAAAATATATTGATTTGGTATCCAGCACTAATGATTTTTTTTAGCGGTAATGTCTAAACTCCAACCTAACTTTTCTCTGCATGCTTCATAAAAATCATTATTTGAAGGATGGATAATTTTTAAAGAAGAATCTTTCTTAGAAATATATATAGATTCGTTGTATTGAATGGGGATGTCTTGTTGGCCATCAACACAAACCATCGCATGATCTAAAGGCCCTTCAATTAATTGAATCTCCATAGATTTCTTATTAGATACTACCAAGGGTCTTGACGAAAGGCTCTGTGACATCATTGGTATTATATTCCAAACATTTAATTCTGGATGGATGATTGATCCGCCAGCAGACAATGCATATGCAGTTGATCCTGTTGGAGTAGCGACAATCAAACCATCTGAGCGTTGCTCGTATACTGTTTTATAATCAATTAACAACCTATACCTCATCAGCTGAGCATATGAGCCTGAATGAATTAGTACCTCATTAAGACCAAAAACTTCTTGTTCGGCAAACTTTGCTTTTACTAAGCTTCTCTCCTCTAAAATATAGTTGCCTTCAAAAATATCTTTAACCACAGATTCAAAATTTTCTATATTTACATCAGTTAAAAACCCAACAGTACCCATGTTTATTCCAAGGATTGGAGTCTGACTATTAATAAATTTTCTTGCAGCACCCAATAAAGTACCATCGCCACCAAAGACAATGATCAAATCAACCAAATCATTAAATTCTTCAATATTTAAAGTCTTCACCCGATCAATATTTACATCATCAATTGAGAAAATATTTTCGGTTTTGCTAGACAAAACTTTTATTAGCTTATTTAAAACTGAAGAATCTCCAGATGTTGGGCTATTTTTTAAAACAATACCTATATTTTTAAACATGCGTGCAATTATACTCTGTTAGTTAATATAGAAGAGTATTTGTGAATACATTTAATAAGATAATTAAGTTAATAAAAACTAGTAAGAAAACTATTGTGCTTACCGGAGCAGGCATAAGCACTGAA
>CACBPT010000028.1 GCA_902541245.1 uncultured SAR86 cluster bacterium
AATGAGCTATAAGAAAATTGGTTTGATTGGAGGAAGAGGTTATGTTGGTCAAGAAATAATTTCTTTACTGAATAATCATAATCAACTAAATATTGTTTCAGTTTACTCATCATCTAAAGCTGGACAGCCAGTGAATATTGATTCATTGGGCGAAATGACTTATCAGGATCTTGCCCTAGATAAGATCGATTTAGGCGACGAGGAGGCATTCATTTTAGCTTTACCTAATATGGAATCTCAGCGGTATGTTGACTTGATTACAAATTATAACTCTGAAGCAATTATTATTGATTTGAGTTCCGATCATCGTTTTGATGAGGATTGGGAATATAGAATTCCAGAGTTATGTGATCCTGTTAGCTCAAATAAAATTAGCAATCCAGGATGTTATGCATCTGCAATGCAGTTTATGATCGCACCCATTCTTAACATTTTAGTTGGTCCAGTAAATCTCTTTGGAGTTTCTGGATATAGCGGTGCAGGTGCATCCCCAAATCAAAGAAATGATAGAGAATTGCTAAATGATAATATTCTCCCTTATTCACTTGTTAACCATCTTCATGAGAGGGAAGTGCAAACACACAGTTATCCAAATATTTTTTTTACACCTCATGTTGGTAATTTTTTTAGGGGCATCATGATGACTGGTAATTTTTTTCTTTCAAAACAATCTGATCCTGACGAAATAATAAATTTATTTATTGATTTTTATCAAGGCATGAACCTTATTTCTATTCAAGAGTCACCTCCAAATTTACAGAAAGTTCAAAATACTTCGAATGTAATAATTGGAGGCTTTGAGGTGGATCAAGCAACAAATAGGCTGACATTTTGCTGCGCACTTGATAACCTGCTTAAGGGAGCAGCAACGCAGGTTGTTCATTTGGGCGGGACGATAACGCAGGAATTATTTAATTATGAAACTTTGGAATCAAAACTTAAAAGATAAAAACTCAACAATTGATCATTTCTTATCAAGCGAGGATATTGCTTTAGATCAAGAATTATTTTTGTATGATATTGAAGCATCGATCGCGCATACACATGAATTAGAAAAAATTAATATTTTCACTAAAACTGAAGCAAAGAAAGTAATCTCTTCTTTAAAAAAACTTGGAAAATTATTTCAAACTAATAAATTCAAACTGACTGCTAAATATGAAGATTGTCACTCTGCAATAGAGGATTTCTTAACCAAAGAATTAGGATCAGTGGGCAAGAAAATTCACACTGGAAGAAGCAGAAATGATCAAGTCATGGTAGCTATGCGTCTCTATGCAAGAAAGAAATTGGATGAAATTCAGTTAATTAATCTAAAGGTTGCTAAAGCCTTTCTTAGAAAGTCTGAAAAGCACTCCAGTGTTCCCATGCCTGGTTATACTCATCTTCAGAGAGCCATGCCTTCATCCTGGGGCCTTTGGTTTGCCGCTTTTGCTGAGTCGTTTTTAGATAATGCAGATTTGCTGTCAAATACAAAATCCTGGTTAAATGTTAATCCTCTTGGAACGGCCGCAGGTTATGGGGTCAATCTTCCTATCAAGCGAGACATATCTACTAAAGAGTTAAATTTTAAAAGAAAGCAGCTAAACAGTCTATATGTCCAAAATAGCAGAGGGAAGTTTGAATTAGAGCTGATTGGTGCATTAAAACAGCCGATGCTTGATATCCGAAAGTTTTCATGGGATGTAAGTCTTTTTTTGTCTCAAGAATTTAATTTATTAAGTCTACCGCCTATTTATTCAACAGGCTCATCTATAATGCCAAATAAGTCCAACCCAGATGTAATTGAGATAATGAGAGCTAACTACTCTATCCTAGCAGGTCATTATTCTGAATTAGAGAATCTAATATCTTTGCCTAGTGGATATCACAGGGATTTACAACTCACTAAAAGATCTCTTATTCATTCTATTCATTGTGTTCTCAAAACAATGAATCTATTGCCTGACTTGGTGAGCTCCATAAAAATAAACACTCATAGATCAAATGAACTTATTGATCAAAGTATGTTGATGACTGACCAGGCATATGCAATGGTTCAATCTGGTATACCTTTTAGAGATGCATATTCAGAAGTTAAATCTAATCGAGACAAAAAACTATCATCAAAAAACATTTCTAGAAAAAAATCTTCCTCTGGGTCTGCATATAATTTAAATTTGCAGGTGTTAAACTCTAGATTTATCAAGCTATCTAAAAATAAGTAACAGTTTTTGATTTTAATTTCTCTTTATGAGAATATTAAATCAGAATGAATAAAGCTATCAGGATTCAAAAATCTGAAGCTGCTAGAAATAGACGACATCAAAGACGCAATATTGCTGAGAAAAAACTTCAAAGTGAATATGACCGTCTTCGAAAGTTAAGAAAAAAAAGATAGTTTTTAGCTGCTTTTAAAATTTTAACATTTCAGTTACAGGACCCTTTTTATTTTCAAAACATTGCTTGCACTCTGCATACCAAAAGTTTTTAATACATTTATGAATCAAACACGATCTTATTTAGAACGATGGCATCAAGGTTTAGAGTCTAAAGATTCTAATTTTTTAGATGAAATCCTTGATGACTCCTGCGTTTTCACTTCTCCAATAGTTTTCAAGCCAATTGAAGGAAAAGAGATGTCTAAACTTTATTTAATGGGCGCTGGACAAACCTTTGATATGAGAAGATTTAAATATGTTAGAGAGTTAGTTGACGGCTTAGATACAGTCTTAGAATTTGAAACTTATATTGATGATATTTCCGTTAATGGAGTCGATATTATTCGTTGGAATGAAGAGGGCAGAATTACTGATTTCAAAGTTATGATCAGACCATTGCAAGCAATCGGTGCTTTGCAAAAAAAGATGTCTGAAGCTTTAGAAAGCTTTAATAAATAATTTGTTTAATAAAAAAAGGAGCCTTCCAGCTCCTTTTAAAAAGTTTTTAATTAAATTCTAAAAAGAGTAATTAACGGTTAATCCATAAGTTGCATAATTATTTGGGTAGCCAAAAAACGTGGTACTTGAAAGGTCAACTACGGCGGGGAAAACTGATGTAATGAATTCATCATCGTTAATATTTTTACCCCATACACTAATTGATAAATTATCTTTTTGCATTCCAGCTGAAAAATTAAGTGTGTCTTGCTCTCTAAATCCATTACCTTTAGATTCCAATAGTGCTTGAGCCGCAGGATTTTCTGTCAGCACAGCTTCACTAGAATAAAGGTGAGAAAGTCTCATGTATCCATCCCAACCATTTCTATCCCAATTCCAAGTAACACTGGAAGAGATAGTATCATCAGCAATATTTGAAGGCACCGTACCAGATAAATCTCCAAATGCTGAACCTGTGAAGGAATCATAGATAGGATCAATGAAGGTTCCACCTAAAGCTATATCAATATTTTCAGTTGGCGAAAACAGCAAATCAAACTCGTAACCATCTACAGATTGTGTTCCAGCATTTGCAAGCACAAAACCTGTTCCTATGAATGTATTTGACTGGAAGCCTTTGATTTCCTGATCAAAAACAGCAATATTAAGATAACCAGAGGGCAAATAGATTTTTGCACCAAGCTCCATCACCTCTGCTTCTTCAGGGCCAGCATATCTTCTTCCAACGGTTGTGTTAGGATGCACCGGTGTTCCAGCAGCAGCTAGGGCTGCAGTTTCAGCAGCATCTGGTCTTGAATCTCTAGAAATAATCCATGCTGACGATTTAAAACCTGTTGAAATTCCTCCATAAATTGTTGCTGCATCATTAAGTGCATATGACAATTTAAAGGTGTAATCAACATTATCATCACTAGTTTTGCCATCTTGAGCTGCATTTGGAAAGTCTATAAATTTAGGAATAACTTGAAGAGCTTGGAATGCTAACAATGGGTTAAAGTTTGGATCATTGGCTAGCACTGCTGCTTGAGCTGGAGGGATACCAGCGGCAATTAGACCTCCTGCTCCAATTGCAACAAAGTCTAAGGAAGATAGAACTGCTGTATTTACTTGACTGTAAGCAACAGTTTTTTCATCTTCAATATAACTTACACCTACTAATGCATTTAGACGATCCGTTACGTTGTAATCTAGCTGCATAAATAAGGATGTAGTTTCGTTATCTTGCGAAGCAGTTTCCGTACCACCTTGTCCTTCACCATAGATTGCCCCACTAGGTAAGCCCAGCGCGAGCTCTAATCCAGCAAATGTACCAGGAGCAAGAAACGCCTCAATGTAATTTCTCCACAGAGGTCCTAAGTATATAGATTCATTAAAAGCCATGTCTTCTTGATAGTAGTAACCTCCAATTAACCAATTAAGCTTTTCATTATCATTTGAATACAACCTAAATTCTTGAGATATAGCATCTCTATCATTGCTGATAGGGCTTGGATTTACTAAAGATCCACCATCGAAGTCAACATCTTGAACACTGTAGGAAAAGGTATTTCTAAAGGCAGAGATACTTTCTAACGTCATACCCTCAAAATCTCTTTTGATATGCATGGACAAGCCAGAGTTATCACCCTCAGTTTCCGGATCAAAGTCATAAAAAACTTTCTGAGTGAACACATTATTAGGGATAATTCTTCCGCCCATAAGTGATTGAATTTGATTTCCAACACCATAAGAAGTGCTTCCTACTGCACAACAAGTTTCATCATATTCATCATAGTCAGCTGTTAGTCTTATTGATAGATCATCAGAAGGTTGAAATAACAACTCACCTCTAAATCCAAATCTATCTCTATTATTCATATCACTTCCAGTTGTCACATTATCTGTATGTCCATCAGATTGATGAACATTAGCGCTAAGACTATATGCTGTAGTTTCGTTTAACGGACCTGTAATATAACTTTTTACTTTTTTTGTATTAAAGTTTCCTAATGTAGATGACACATATCCTGATCTTTCAAATGATGGCTTTTTGGTAACAATGTTAATCACACCAGCAGAAGCATTTTTTCCGAATAATGTACTTTGTGGCCCTCGAAGGACTTCAATTCTCTCAAGTAATGGTAAATCAGAGATCTGGGATTGCATGCTTGAGCGGTATACACCATCAATAAATAATGCAACAGAGGGTTCAACTCCTGGATTATTTGATCCATTTCCAAACCCCCTAATAAAAAAAGTGGCATTGGTTGATGATTGGTATTGCCTAGTTTCTAATGAAGGAACAACTGACTTAAGGTCAAACATATCGGTGATCCCAGCTTTCTCAATTGTATCTGCATTTACAACAGAAACTGCGACGGGCACTTCTTGTAATGTTTTTTCAGTCTTTGTTGCAGTAACTATTATCTCTTCAACACTTTGAGCATTGATATGTGCAATTTGCAATAACAAAAAGATAGCACTGATGCTAAAAAGTTTATTTTTCATATTCCCCCCCAGGATAAGAAATCTTGCAAATTATATTATAAAT
>CACBPT010000029.1 GCA_902541245.1 uncultured SAR86 cluster bacterium
TTTTATAAATAGATATGTCGACTAATAAACCTCAACCATTGGCAGTGATCACTGGCGGAGCCTCTGGGATCGGTCTAGGCGCAGTAAAACGTTTTTTAAAAGAAGGATATGAGGTATTGAGCTTAGATGCTAATAAAGAAGCTGGAGATAAATCAATCAATGACCTTAAATCAGATACATACAAATTAAATTTTACTCATTGCGATATAACAAGTCATTCTCAAATTGAGTCTATTTTTAATGCCCTATTAGAGGAAAAACGCCCTGCTAAAGTACTAATTAATTGTGCAGGCATCAGTCCAGCATTGAATCCCTTGCATGAATACTCAGTGGATGAATGGCTCAGAACCATAGACATAAATTTACATGGAACTTTTTATGCCTGTAGAGAATTCTTAAAGCTTGCTACTGCGATGAACATTGAAGAAGGTGCCATTGTGAATGTGGCATCGATAATGGGAACAAGAGCTAGTGCAGCTCAAGCTTCGTATGGTGCCTCCAAACATGCCGTGGTTGGTCTCACCAAATCAATTGCGCAAGACTACGCAACGATGAACATAAGGGCAAATGCAATCGGTCCAGGTGTCATAGATACGCCAATGAATACAGAATTAATGAAAGACGAAAATGTTATGCAGTACCTTTTACAAAGAGTTCCCATGAAAAGAGTGGCTTCTGCAGATGAAGTAGCTAATTTAATATATTTTCTAGCATCATCAGAAGCATCTTATATTACAGGATCTTATTACCCCATTGATGGTGGGTATCTTGCAAGCTGATATTTTTACAAATAAAACTGTCTTAATCACTGGTGCTGCCAGTGGAATTGGTAGAGGCTTAGCATTGCATGCTGCAAAACTTCAAATGAATGTAGTCTTAATGGACCTCAACAAAAATGGTTTAAGTGAGACTCATAGCCTGATGGCAGATTGTCCATCCATGATCATCCAGTGTGATGTATCTAACTTAGAAGACTTTGCAAAAGCGAAAGAACAAATTGAAAGTGAGTTTGGCACAGTTCATTTCCTATTTAATAACGCAGGAATCTTTTTAGAAGGTAGAGCATGGAAAGCAGACCAAAAAAACTGGCAACGAATTATTGATGTAAATTTAATGAGTGTGATTTATGGCTTAAATCTGTTTGTTGATGAGATGGTTGCTAGCCAAGAACGCTGTCACATTATCAATACATCATCTATGGCAGGTATCATTGTTGGCCCTGCGCTTGCTCCTTATACAACGACCAAGCATGCAGTTGTGGGTTTAACCCGAACCTTGCATGAGGATCTAGCAGACAATGATAAGGTTGGGGTGTCTGTACTTTGCCCTGGATTGGTTCAAACCAATATCATAGACAGAGATCACCTTGGCCTAGCCCTTGATGAGGCTTCAATTGACCAACACGAAAGCGCGAAGAACAATGCTCAATGGCTTGCCGATGGCGTTAAAGAAGGCATGAGTCCTGAAGACTTAGCTACGATTGTTTTTAAAAAAATTGAAAGCAAGGAGTTTTGGATACTAACTCATCCTGAGTTTGTAGAAGTTTATGAAACTTATGCAAATGAAATTACAGCAAACAAAAATAATTAAAATTAATCTAAATTAGTTTTCTTTAAGACTTCTTTGAAGGAAATAATTTTAAAGTTTTGATTCTTGAGTTCATCGCCATCATAATTGTAACCATCCTGAGCTACCATCAGGCCCTTTGAAAACTCGCCACCAAAATTAAAACTTGATACAGAAATACCATCGGTATCAGATGTTCCATCAATACCGCCATCCTTATCTGAAATCTGAAAACTGGTGATAAAAGCATAAGGTGCATTTCTATTATATAGATTATATTTGTTATCGCCCTGAGAAGAGAGGACAATATACCCATCGGTTAATGAAGTCTTGTATAAGGCCACCCCTTCTGGATCTCCACCAATATTTCCTTCACGAGAATCAACAATAAATGGTGACTCGAATGGAAATTCTATAGAGAGGTCATAAGCTTTTAAAACTCCACTGGTTTCTTCCTCAGAAATAAATAAAACCTGATTTTCATCGTCAAACACACAGCCCTCTGACTCACCCCCATTATCAAAGGTTCCAACCAAAGTAGAATTGTCTAAAGTCCACAATTCAACGCTTGGTCCCATGTCCTCAGTGACAAAGGCAACTGGAACAGAGTTAATTAATCCCATGCAAATACCATAAATATTTATTGCAGATAATGTAGTTGACGTTCTAATGGCTGTAGAAAAAATATCAGCATGATTGCTTGTATTAAAAAAATCATTTTGATTAAAGACCCAATACTCTATGGCCTGCATGCTTCTGTTGGTTGCTGTAACAAATACTTGATCATTAAGTTGACGAACATCAATATTATTTATGTTGCCCAATGGCGCATAGCTTAATTCATTGCCCTCTAGATCATATAAATAAACGCCTGATTTTTTGTCTGTTCCGAAGATTAATGAATTAGGTGGATTGTCAAAATTAATAACAATAGCTGGGTCGTCCGCAGCATCCTCTGCAGTGATGACAGGAGGAGTTTCATAACTGGCATAAATATTTGGATCTTGAGAGCATGAAACGGCAAACAACAATAATAAAGCCAGCACAAGGCTGGCTTTAAATTGAGTTTGCAATGCTTTAGTAGGTATATCTAAGGCCAATAGATACTGTCGTGCCATACTCGTCATATTGAGATAATCTGTCGGTGGTACCCCAGTAGTAAAATTCTGGTTCATCAGTTATGTTATTAAGATCAAATTTAAGACTCAAATTTTTATTAATCTCATATTTAAGATTAAAATCAATTTGTGTGTGATCATCAGTATACCTAATATTATTATTATCTAAATCCTCTTGAATTGTTTCACTATCATCATCTGCAAGGTAATCCAGATATGGTGATCTTGAAACAGCTGATAACCTTATATCAAATTTATTCTTATCATACCCTATTGAAATATTTGAAACATCCTCAGCTAGTTTTCTAAATGGAAATGATACAGTTCCATTATCCACATCTAAAGATGATTTTCCATCAGTTTTAGTTACGTTCATTGACAAAAACAAACCATCAAAAGGTGCAGGCAACATATTTAACTCTTGGAATATATTTAATTCAAAGCCATCGACATCGGAGTCATCTGTATTTACATAAGTTAATAATTCATCAAACAACAAACCATTTACAGTTGTGTTTGCAACTGCGAGTGGGTAGATTGCATTTTCAATATCTTTCTTAAAATATCCAAATGATGCAAATGAGCTATCACCATAATATTCAATAGATAAATCAAAATTGGTTGCTTCATAAGGATCAAGATCCGGATTACCCATTTCACCTCTGTAATTACCATCATCTCTTTCTGTTATATCAGCTATTAAGTTTGCTTGACCAAAACCAGGTCTAGATAATGCTCTCCATATTGCACCTCTAATGATAGTTTGATCATCTAAGAAATATTTAACATTTAAACTTGGCGAGACAAATGTGTAGCTCTTTGATGCTGTTAAAACATCATTTACATCACCGTCATTATATCCAAGAGTATCAAAATCAGTATCTTCAACTCTGATACCTGCTATTACAACTGCCTTATCAAACTCCATTGTACCCATTAAATATAACGCTGTGATATCTTCATTAGTTGTAAAGTCTTCTTCAAAATTATCATAGTCCGGACCGCCAGTGTATTGACCCTTTCTTGCATACAAAAGATGTTCATCAGCATGAGGGCCATATTTTTGTCCAGGAAATGGCCAAGATCTTGTGTATGGTCCAAATTCAGATTGAAGTAAAGCTTGCACATCATCATCATCAACTTCTATTTGATTGCTATCGCCTTTTTTCTCTCTAGACCTATATTTAAAACCATACTTTACTGTTGTTGGAACATTCATAAATGTAAATCCATCTTTTGTCATATCTATGCTAAATGCTGTTTCAGTATCTTCTATAAGACTCCAATCCTCTTCCCACGCATCAACATTTAAATCAGCATAAAGCACTCCCTGAGCATATGATGAGAGAGATAAACCAACTTTTTGAGGATCTTGATAGGTAAATAAGCCACAAGGTCCTCCACAATCATCAGTATCAATTCTGTTACTTCTAAAAGTTACGTCGACATTATCTGTATCATTTTCTTCAGCATAAGAATGACTGAATTGCACTTCTGTATACCAACCGTTAATCAACGTCTCACCACCCAATATAACCGTTCTAATATCACGTGTTTCTATTCTTTTTCTAACTTCAGCATCCCTTCTAATTCTATTAATCTCACTTGAGCCTGCAAATACATTTCCAGTTCTGAGAGAACCAAATTCTTCTTTATTCCTTAACTCATCATCTTCATATTTGTTATATAAAAAATTTGCATAAATTGATGTATCGTCATCTATCATCATATCGATGTCATATGTAACACCTGTTCTTTCTCTTGTTAAATCATAAAATCTCATTTCCCAATCATCATCAAGAAAAATGTTTCCATTATCTGTATCCCATGCAGGAAAACCTGTTTCGTTGTTATAGGTAACAATCTGTTTACTAGCGTAAGTAACTCCAAGAACATGACCAACATTTTCATTAATCATTGAACCATAGGTAAAAGCCATTTTTGGATTATCTGAATTTTTTGATTGTTCATTGTAAGAAGTATCTGCTTTAAATTTTAAAAGTGTTCCGTCAATTGAAGTAGCTCTTTTAGTATTAAACTCTATTCTTCCACCAATTGAGTCCGCATCTTTATCTGCTGTTAAAGACTTATAGACCTCTATTGAATCTAGCAATTCTGTTGGCAGACCATCAAGCATTACAGCTCTGCCTCCCTCTGGAGCTGGAACAAGAGCACCGTTAACAGCAATTGAATTAAGATCTCCAGATATACCTCTTATATTTACATATCGGCCTTCACCCTGATCATTTTCAACTGAAATACCAGATAGTCTTCGGATTGCTTCAGCTGCAGTGGTATCAGGAAAATCACCTAAAGCATCAGAATCTACAACTGACACAATTAAATTTGATTGTCTTTGTTTTTCAATTGCAGAAATAAGACTAGCTTTTGTACCAACAACTATCACTTCCTCAACATTATCTGAATCTGTGTCTTGAGCGATAGC
>CACBPT010000030.1 GCA_902541245.1 uncultured SAR86 cluster bacterium
AAGATGATTGTGTCGAGTTTTTTGGCGGTACAGTCAATGTTAAACATCTAGTTTGTACCAATGCAGGTGATGACAATTTAGATATTGATTGGGGTTACACAGGGAAAATGCAATATGTATTGGTGGCTCAATCTACGGTAGATTCTAGAGGTGATCATATTGTTGAATCTGATAATGTTAATAGTGATGCTGCAGTTGGATATTTAACGACTCCTCGCTCTTCTCCAAAAATTGCAAATTTTACCTTTATCTCTAACGGGCAAGATGATGCGATTAAATTAAAAGAAGGAGTTTCTGGAGTCTATATGAACGGCATAGTGTCTGTTCCATCTTCCTCGTCTAAAGCAGCTTTTGAGCATACATTTTTAGAAACCACTCAAGATGCACCTGGTTTTGATAAAGTTGCAACACATTCAGTATTCATTTCAACTCCAAATAAATATAATGCTGGAGATGATTCTGCAACTGATGCTGAATTGGGAGCTTCAATTGAAGAAAGATCGACAAAGCTTACTTATGGCGATCAAACATTGGTGGGAAGTTACTTCCTTGGTACTAATGAATCAGCTGTGATTTCAGCCCATAATAATGAAGCCAAAGTATGCGCAACTGGAAGTGGGACTGCTCAGACAAATCCTTTGTGTCCAAATGGGACTCAAATAGATTCATTCTTTTCTGCAACAAATTATGTTGGTGCTTTTGCCCCTGGATCAGACGAAGATAATAATTGGGCTGCAGGATGGACCACTGGACTATTCACTCCGCCAGAGTGCCCTTCTGGGACGGTTGAAACTGGAAGCATTGAGGGTAAAAAAGTTTGCACATTGAATGGAACCTATACAACCGATGTGACTCTACAAAGAGGTAACTACTATGCATTAGATGGAAAAATTCAAATTGGTAATGATATGGGATCAGATGGCACTAAAGCTGGCGGAGCTTCAGCTACTTTAACCATCGAAGCTGGTGTAACCGTCTTTGGTGACTCTGGTTCTGATTACTTGGTTGTTATGAGAGGCTCAAAAATTAATGCGATTGGTACAAAATCTGCTCCAATCATTATGACAGCAAGAGCTGATGTTATGGGCCAAGTCACTTCTTCCTCAAGAGGATTGTGGGGTGGTTTAGTCATCCTTGGTAAAGCTCAATTGAACAAATGCTCATTTGTTAATAGCGTTAGAACACTTCCTTGCGAAAGGGTCGTTGAAGGTTCTGCTGGAGATTATATGGGCGGTGAAATAAACGATGACAACTCTGGAACCTTAAAATACTTGAGAGTCCAATATGCTGGGTATGAAATCTTTGAAGGTAATGAGTTAAACGGTATTACTTTTGGAGGCGTTGGAACTGGAACCACTGTTGAATATATCCAAGTTCACAACAATGAAGATGACTGTGTTGAATTCTTTGGCGGAACTGTAAATGTCAAATATTTAATCTGCACAGGTGCTGGCGATGATAACCTTGATATTGATTGGGGTTACAGAGGCAAAATGCAATTTGTAATTGTTAAGCAATCTAGCGATCGTGGTGACCATATTGTTGAATCTGATAATGTTAATAACGATGCTGCAGTTGGGTATCTTACAGAACCAAGATCCCAGCCTCAGATATCTAACTTTACATTTATTTCAAGCGGAATAGACGATGTTATTAAGTTAAAAGAAGGTGTGTCTGGTATTTACAAAAATGGAATAGTGCTTGAGGCTAGCAATTCTAAAGCCTGCTTAGAGCATACAAACCTAGAGACCCTTCAAGATGGTGCTTCAACACCAAAAGTAACTTTCAATTCTGTAGCATTTGACTGTAAAGCATTGGGTGCTGCTGGAGATGATTCTGCTACTGCAGCTCAAGTCGCTGCCTTAGCAACCGCTGGGTCTAATAACCTTTACTCTGCAGATTCCGGTGGTGGAGCTTATGTTCCTACCGTTACTGGTGTAATCAATGGTACTGCTGAAAATGCTGTTACTGTAACTGCTGAAAATGATAGTTTCTTCACAACAACTTCATATATTGGAGCTGTAGAAGACTCCACTGATACTTGGTACAAGGATTGGACTGTACCAGGGAGCTTGGATTAATAACTGTTAGTAATCAACGGAGTTACAAATGAAAAATAAAACTAAACTTAACAAAGGTTTTAGGGCTCTTGCATTACCAATAGTTGCTTTAACCTTGAGCATACAAGCTCAAGAGCTAGAGGAAGTGGTGGTCAGTGGATCCTTTATTCCTGACGAAAAAAGAGATACGGCCGAAATCAATGTTGTCCTTGATAGTTCTGATATTGAACGAACAGGCGATGATAACATTGCTATAGCACTAACCAGACTTACAGGCTTAAGTTTGGTTAGAGGTAAATATGTTTATGTAAGAGGCTTGGGTGAAAGATACTCTTCCGCTACTCTTAACGGCTCATCTTTGCCCAGTCCAGAACCTTTGAAAAGGGTCGTACCCTTAGACATCTTTCCAACCGCAGCTATTGAATCTGCCTTAGTGCAAAAAACTTATTCAGCTGAAATGGCAGGTGAGTTTGGTGGAGGCATGATAGCCATCAAAACTAAAGCGGTACCTTTAGAAAGGGTTTTATCATTGTCATTTTCTTCTGGTTACAATGATGGTACTTCTTTGTCTGATGGTCTTTTGTATGATGGTGGTGGAGATGATGATTTCGGTTACGATGACGGAACCAGAAATTATCCAGCCCTTTTAGGTCAAAGCATTGCTTCAGGCACTAAAGTTGATAGATCTAATTATGCGACTTATGAACTTGCAAATTTTGGACGTGAATTTGAAAACTCAAAACTGTGGGTAATTCAAGAAGGTGACGTTCCAGTTAACAATTCATTTAACTTTACTTATGGTAATGAGTTAGACTGGGATCTAAATTCTGCTCTTGGTCTTAATTCAGCAAAGGCAGGTGTATTCTTTACTGCTGGCATGAAAAGTGATTGGCAAACCCAAGAAGGCTTAAGACAAACCGGTGATTTGCAAGCTCAAGCAGGAGGTGGGGCCGACGTTATCATTGCTGAAAATAAGCAAACTAAGTCAACATCTAACGATGTTAGCACCTATGCAATGGGTGTGTTTGGTATAGAGACTGATGCCACTGAGCTCAAATATACTGGTTTATATATTCATAAAGGAACAAAAAAAGCCAGAATCATTTATGGATTTGATCCTAGTGATGCTCAGGATATCAGAGAAGATTATTTAGCGTTCTTTGAGAGATCACTTTTTAACCATCAATTCAATTATTCTCAACTGTTTGATAACGGCTCTACTCTTGATGTAAGACTTGCCAACGGTAAAGCAACCAGAGATGCGCCATATGAAAGGGAGATATTTTATCAAGATTCATCAGGCGTTGTAGGCACCTCAACTCCTGATTCTTGGTTATACGACGTGAATACTGGTAAAAATCAAACTCAGTTTAGCAGTGTCGATGACAATGACTTTAATTTTGGATTAGATGTTTCTATCCCATTGGAATTGGAAACAATGGATATTGAGCTTAAAGCTGGTATTGATTATAGAGATAATAATCGTGATGCTGAGGTTAGAAGTTTCAGATTTAGCCCTGCCGGTGGCCCGCTTCCAGCAGAAGCTTTGAATCAAAGAGTTGATTATATTTTTGCAGATCAAAACTTTGATCCGAACAGATTGCTTGTAATTGAAAATACTGCTTCTTCTTCGCCTGCAGGCTACGAAGGTATCTTGGAGACATCAGCTGCATATGTATCCATGGATGCACTGCTCTCCGAACAAGTAAGATTATCAGCTGGCGTGAGACAAGAAAATGGTAAACAAGAAATAAATACATATGACTTATTTCTTGGCAAGGATAATGTTGTAGAAAAAACTCTTGATGAGGATTATGCACTACCAGCATTCACATTGACTTATCTGCCTGATGGCTCAGAAAATCTTCAAATTAGACTTGGTGTTTCTAAAACGATCGCAAGGCCTACATTTAGAGAATTATCGCCAACCTTATTTATAGATCCAGATACTGATAGGGTTGTGGCCGGTTCTTTGTATTTAGAAAATTCAGAAATTGATAATATAGATCTTAGGGCTGAATATTACTTTGATCTTAACCAATTCCTAACGATCGGTGCTTTTTATAAAGAAATCGATAAGCCTATTGAAGAAACTGTTAATGAAATTGGTGACTTAATAGTTACAACTTTTCAAAATGTTCCAAAAGCAGAGCTTTCGGGTTTTGAATTTGAATATGAGAGAATCTTTGATGGTTTTGAGTCAACCTGGGCTTCTTCAAAAGAATTCATGTTAAAAGTTAATTATACTTTTACAGATTCAGAAATTATTATTGGCAGTGGTGATACTTATATTAATTCTGGTGGGGTCGTTACATCTGCAGCCTCACTCTTAGCCAATGGCAGAGATCCCAGGCTTCAAGGCCAAGCAGAGAATATATTCAATCTTCAATTTGGCTATGATGATTATTCAGTTAATTCTCAAGCCACTGTGATTGTTAATTATGTTGATGATAGGGTTAGAGCTAGAGGTTTGGATGTTCTTCCAGATATTATTGAGCAAATCCCACTAACGATTGATTTTGTCTATAGCAGAGAGATTGAGCTTGATTCATCTATGCTAAAGATTTCATTAGAAGTAAGGAACCTTTTAAATGAAGAGTATGAGGCAACAATGGCAAATTCAAA
>CACBPT010000031.1 GCA_902541245.1 uncultured SAR86 cluster bacterium
TTAAATCTGAAGTATTGCCAGGGTTGGACTTATCTGAAGATCATTTTTGGAACAGTTTAGAAAATATTATTAATGAATTTAACCCAAGAAATAAAGAGTTACTAGGTATTAGAGAATCTATGCAGGGTAAAATCGATGCTTGGCATTTGGCTAATCCAGGGCTAGAAAAAAATTTTGATGTTTATAAAGATTTTCTGAGGGACATCGGCTATTTAGTTCCTGAAGGCGAAGACTTCAAAATTTCAACTGATAATGTCGATCCAGAGATTGCATTTATTGCAGGACCTCAATTAGTTGTTCCAGTTATGAATGCAAGATTTGCTTTAAACGCCGCCAATGCTAGATGGGGCAGTCTCTATGATGCTTTGTATGGCACTGATATGATCTCAGAGGATAATGGTGCGTCAAGAGCAGGTGCATATAATCCAGTTCGTGGAGAAAAAGTTATAGAGTTTACAAAGAATTTTTTGGATGAAAATTTTTCATTAAATGATGCTAGTTTTTCTGATGTACTTTCTTTTTCAGTAAAGGATGGTCAATTAGAGTTTGGATTAAAGAATGGACAAACTGCAACACTTAACAACAGTGATCAATTTCGAGGTTTTCAAGGCTCACCAAATCTTCCTTCATGTATCTTACTAAAAAACAATAATCTCCATGCTGAAATTCAAATAGATCCTGAACATTCTGTGGGCGCCACTGATTCTGCTGGAATCAAAGATGTTTTATTAGAATCTGCAGTTACAACGATTCAAGACTGCGAGGATTCTGTTGCGGCGGTTGATGGAGAAGACAAAGTTACTGTTTATAGAAATTGGCTTGGCTTAATGAAAGGAGACCTTAAGGAAACATTTAACAAAGGCGGCAGTGAAATAACCCGTTCTCTTAATCCTGATAGAGATTACATTGCACCAGATGGCTCCAGCTTTAAATTGCCAGGTAGAAGCCTTATGCTTGTAAGAAATGTTGGACATCTGATGACTAATCCAGCAATTCTTGATAATGATGGTAATGAGGTCCCTGAAGGAATACTCGATGCAATGTTCACAATCTGCATTGCAATGCATGATATTAATGGTCAGGGAGAGATAAAAAATTCTAGGACCGGCAGCATTTATATCGTGAAACCAAAAATGCATGGACCTGATGAGGTGCAATTCACTTGTGATCTATTTTCAGCAGTTGAAAAAGCCTTAAATCTTGATCAGTTGACTGCAAAAGTAGGGATCATGGATGAAGAGAGAAGAACCACAGTAAATCTTAAAGAATGTATTCGTATTGCTAAGGATAGAGTAATTTTTATTAATACTGGATTTTTAGACAGAACTGGAGATGAAATTCATACCAGCATGGAGGCTGGTCCCATGATTCCTAAGGCAGATATGAAACAGCAGCCTTGGATTCTTGCTTATGAAGATTGGAATGTTGATTCTGGCCTTGAAACTGGATTTAAAGGAAGCGCTCAAATTGGTAAAGGTATGTGGCCAATGCCTGACGAAATGTTAAATATGTATGAAACCAAAACCATGCACCCAGAATCTGGAGCAAATTGTGCTTGGGTACCCTCACCGACTGGCGCCACTCTTCATGCAATGCATTATCATCAAATCTTAGTTTCTGACAGACAACAAACTATTCTGAAGCGACCTAAGGCCAATATTGATGATATTCTCACTATTCCTTTAATGGAAAATCCAGAAGGGCTATCAGCTGAGGATATTCAAAAAGAATTAGATAATAATGCCCAGGGTATTCTTGGTTATGTTGTTAGATGGATTGATCAAGGAGTAGGTTGCTCCAAAGTTCCAGATATTAATAACGTTGGACTTATGGAGGATAGAGCAACATGCAGAATATCTAGCCAACATATCGCAAATTGGTTGCATCACTCTATTTGCACTGAGGATCAAGTTATCGATACCATGAGAAGAATGGCTATTGTTGTTGATCAGCAGAATTCTGAGGATCCCTCATACCTTCCAATGAGTCCGTCATATGATGGTGTTGCTTTTAAAGCAGCATGTAATCTAGCCATAGAGGGAAGAAGTCAACCCAGCGGTTACACTGAACCTATATTGCACGAAATGAGGTTAAAATTTAAAGCTTAATGAAAGCATATTGGATCACGCGATGTCATGTGCATAATTCAGCAGAATATGATGAATATATTAAGCTTGCAGGACCAGCTATTAGTCAATATGGAGGCACCTTTCTAGTGCGTGGTGGTGATCAAATTGAATTAGAAGGTGGCCCATATGAGAGAACTGTTTTGGTCGAGTTTAATTCAATGCATGAAGCCAAGGTATGTTATGAATCAAAGGAGTATCAAGAAGCTTTAAAGTACTCTGTAAATTCCTCCAATCGTCACGTTGTACTTGTTGAAGGATTATGATGAGCCATGAAACAGCCTATTAACAAAATTAATGCCAAAATCCTTTTATTTTTTTTAGTTTTTTGGACAACAAGCTTATTTTCTGAAGAATTATCAGACACCGAAAGCTTCTTTAGTCGCGAGGCTCCAGCTTATCCAGTTGCTGATAGCCTTCTTGGATGGATAGATTCAAGAAACATTACTTCTTTAAATGGAGAGTGGACTTACATCATTGACCCTATGAACAATGGTTTGCCTGAATCATCTTTTTTTGGCGGATTTCCAAAAAATAAAACTCAAAAAACTGGTATGGAGTTAATTGAATACAATTTTGAGGATGCAGAAAAAATCCAAATTCCAGGTGCTTGGAATGCTCAAAATGAAAAATTATTTTTTTACAGAGGCCCGATTTGGCTTTTTAAAAAATTTAATCACTCATCAAAAGAAAATGTTTTAACTCATCTTTATATCGAAGGCAGTAACTTTACAACAAAAGTATTTGTCAATGGTTCTGTTGTAGGAGAATTTGAAGGTGGTTATGTTCCTTTTAATTTTAATATTTCTCAGTTTCTAAAAGATGGCGAGAATATCTTGTTGGTTCAAACAGATAATACTCTTAATGAGTCTAGCGTTCCCACACACAAGACAGATTGGTGGCCATGGGGAGGAATTGTTGGCGATGTATATCTTGTTGAGACTCCAAATGAATATATTAGAAATGCATATTTGCAACTTAATCCAGATAATTTTTCTGAGGCTCTTTTTAAATTACAAATGGCCACTAAATTATCAAGAAAAAAAATAATCTTGGAAATTCCTGAACTAAATTTTAAGGACGAATTTGTAACAAATTCTTCAGGCTTTATTAAACAAAATATCACAATTTCTCCAGAACTTTGGTCGCCATCAAATCCCAAGCTCTACAAAGTGATTATTTCGACACAAAACGAATCAATTTCCGATGAAATTGGGTTTCGTTCTATAAAAACAAAAGGTCAAAAGATATATTTAAATAATAAGGAAATAAAGTTTAAGGGAATCTCAATGCATTCAGAGCCGATTGGTGCGCCTGGACCAGCTTTTTCAAAAGAGCATTTTAAAGAATTATTTGCTTCAGCCTCAGACCTAAATATTAATTTTATAAGAGCAGCGCATTATCCTTATACCCGTCATTTGGCAAAGGTTGCAGATAAGATTGGATTAATGTTGTGGGAAGAAGTTCCAGTTTATTGGAATATTGATTGGAAAAATCCTACAACGTTGAATATAGCTAAGAATCAAATTAATAGATTGGTACAAAGAGATCAAAACCGAGCATCTGTTGTAGTTTGGTCAGTAGCAAATGAAACTCCTTTTTCAATACCACGAATGACATTTTTAGATACATTGTTATCAGAAATTAAGCATTTTGATGAATCTCGTTTAACTACGGCAGCTCTTCTTTCCGGAAACGAAGAGCAATTTAGATCATTGGTAATTGTCTTGGCATTACAGGGTATTAAATCTCAATGGGTAAATCCAAGAGAAAAAATAATATTAAAAGCAATTTTAGATCAGGCAAATATTTCGATTGATACAAAGTTAACTTTTTCTATATCAATAGATGACCCATTAGGTGAAAACGTCAATTTGATTTCATATAATGAATACTTTGGCTGGTACTACGTTACATTTTTTTCAGAACAAATGATGATTCCTGAGGGAACACTTAGAAAATTAATGTTTGAGGTTATGCCAGATATTAAAATTAGCTCTTCATTTAATAAACCCATACATATTTCTGAATTTGGTGCAGGTGCTAAATACGGAAATCACACAGATAAAATATGGTCAGAAGGATATCAAGCTAAGTTGTATGAGCATCAATTAGAAATGC
>CACBPT010000032.1 GCA_902541245.1 uncultured SAR86 cluster bacterium
ATCCAACATGTGGGAAGCGATTTGATTCTATTGGTGTCGAATCCACTGAGTCTAATAGACGTGATTATAGAGAAATGCTATTTAGATCAAGTGGGATGAAAGACAATATCGGAGGCGTAATTTTATTTGATGAAACCATAAGACAGAATGCCCAAGATGGAACTCCTCTTGTTGATTTAATCAAGAATCAGGGAGCATTGCCAGGCATAAAAGTTGATGAGGGCCTTGCACCTTTAGAGTCATCGCCAGAAGAAACATTAACACAAGGACTAGATGGTTTAGATGAGAGATGCAAAGAATATTTAACACTTGGCGCAAAATTTACAAAGTGGAGAGCAGTTATTAAGATATCTGACGATATCCCAACAGATGGATGTATCCAAGCCAACATGGAAGCTTTGGCTAAATACGCAAAAATTGTTCAAGATAATAATATGGTGCCTATGGTTGAGCCTGAAGTTTTGATGGATGGCAATCACTCAATTGAGAAGTGTTATGAGGTAACCAGCAAATCATTAAAAATGCTTTTTAAATGCATAAAAGATGAAGGAGTAAATATAGGAGGCACAATTCTCAAGCCCAACATGGTAACTTCTGGATCAATTGCTGAGTCTCAAGCGTCAATCCAAAAGGTAGCAGAGATGACCGTTCAATGCCTTAAAGAAAATGTCCCATTTGATCTTCCAGGAATAACTTTTCTTTCGGGTGGGCAGTCTGATGTAAATGCTACAGCTCATTTAGATGCAATGAATAAAATTGGTGGATTTTCTTGGAAACTGAGTTTTTCTTATGGAAGAGCTCTTCAACAACCCTCTCTAAAAGCATGGCTTGGAAAAGAAGAAAATATACCTAAAGCTCAAGAGGCACTCTCTCACAGAGCCTTAATGAATAAGCTTGCTGCAAATGGAGCTTGGAACTTAGATTTAGAATAATTTTATTAACCAGATGAAAGTAATTGCTCAGAGAGTTTCATCTGCAAAAGTAAGTATTAACAAAGAAACTCATGCTTCTATAAATAAAGGCATTTTAGCTTACGTCTGTTTTGAAAAAGGTGATAAAGATGAGGTTATTGATAAATTTATTCATAAGATAGGAAGCTTTTCAATTTTTCGTGGAGAAAATGATGAGATGTCATTAAATCTAAAAAATGTTGAGGGCGAGTTATTAATAATTAGTCAATTTACATTGGCTGCAGTTACAGAAAAAGGTAATAAACCCAGTTTTCATAGAGCATTGGATTCAAAGAAAGCTAATTCCCTTTATAATTTATTGTTAAAACGGCTCTCAGATTCTTCAATACGATTTCAATCAGGAGTTTTTGGAGCGGATATGGATATTCAATCAATTAATGAGGGTCCAGTTACATTCTTGTTTGAGATATAAAACTATGGAAGAAAAATTAATTAGCTTTACAAAAGAAGTCGATGCATGGATAGAAGATAATTGCCCACAGTCCATGAGAACTCCAATGCCTGTTAGTGAGCAAGTGTGGGCTTCCTCAAGTATTGAATTTCCTTGTAACGATTCTAGGGTATGGTTTGATGCTATGGTTTCAAAAGGCTGGTGTACTCCTGAATGGCCAGTCGAATATGGTGGTGGAGGATTATCATTTGAAGAATCAAAAATTTTAAAAAGTCGCCTCAAATTTTTTGGCTGTCGTCCAGCACAAATTAATTTCGGCATCTCAATGCTTGGCCCAGTGATCTTGGAGTTTGGAACCGATGATCAAAAAAAAGAGTTTTTGCCTAAAATTTCAAGAGGAGAGATTTGGTGGTGCCAAGGCTTTTCTGAGCCTGGTGCTGGCTCAGATTTAGCTAACCTTTCAACTACCGCAAAATTAATAGATGGAGAATATATTATCAATGGATCTAAAATCTGGACATCAGAGGCGAATAAGGCAGATTGGATGTATTGCTTGGTAAGAACTGCAAAAACAGAAAAGAAACAAGCAGGCATATCTTTTATTTTAATAAATTTAAAACAACCTAAAATTGACATTAAGCCAATAAAATTACTCAGTGGACAATCTCCTTTTTGCCAAGTTTTTTTTGATGATGTAATAGCTAGCGAGTCCCATAGACTTGCTGATGAAAATGATGGCTGGAAAGTTGCAAAAAGATTGCTTGAATTTGAGAGAACCATGATGGCAGATATGGGCAGTGAAGGAGCTGTTGATATCGAACCCATTGAAACTTTTAAAACTAGTGATGCTTTAAGTGCTCCAGGACAACTCAACTTGCTAACAAAGATAAAAAAACATGAAATGCGTAATCATTTAATTGACTTAACTATGACAAGAACTCAGATTGAATCAAAAAATGGCTTTTCACCTGCTGCGCTCTCATTGAAGTACATCAGCACAGAAGAAACACAAGCAAGATGGGAGCTTAATGTAGCAAGTCTTGGAGCCGGTGGTCTAGAAAACGTCGAAAACAGCAGTGGTATTAAAAAAGAAATTGCTAAGTCATTTTTTTATTCTAAGGCTTACACTATTGCTGGGGGAAGTTCAGAGGTTCAATTGAATATAATTTCTAAACATATTTTAGGCTTACCATCATGACAATCAAAAAAATATCCGTTTTTTGTGGTGCGCATATTGGCAAATCCTCAAATTATAAAACTGCTGGAGAGCAAATCGGGAAGCTGATTGCTGAAAAAGGTCTTGAATTAATATTTGGTGGCGGCAATGTTGGTTTAATGAAAATCGTTGCCGATACTGCAATCAAGCATGGTGGTAGTGTTATAGGAATCACTTTAAAGTCACTGCATGAATTTGAATTAACTAACCCTAACATTAATGAAATTATCATTACTCATTCGCTATTTGAAAGAAAAGAAAGATTTTTATGTATGAGCGATGCATTTATTGTTTTACCCGGAGGAGTAGGCTCAATGGATGAGCTCCTAGAGGTTATGGTAAGCAATCAATTAGGTGGAATTAATAAACCCGTAGGTTTATTGAATACCAATGGCTACTACAATGGTTTTTTAGACTGGTTACAACGCTCTGTGGATGATGAGTTTGTATCTGAAGAAAATCAAAGACAAATCCATGTTAGTGAAAATCCTAAAGAGCTACTAGAAATGATTTTGTCAGCTAAAATGCCTTCATCAGATACCTGGATAGAAAGGCTCAATGTTGATTTTCCAAGAGATTAATTTACTGGATCCCTAGATATAATCAACCCTAATTCAAAAAGAAGCCACATTGGTATTGCTAGAAATAATTGAGAGAAGATATCTGGAGGAGTGAGAAACATTCCGACAACAAAAAAACTAATTATTAGATAAGGCCTCATTTTTTTTATCCGCTCTTTAGATATTAATCCGGTGGTAATAACAAGAAATGTTGCAATTGGAATTTCGAAAGCAAAACCGAAAGCAAAAAACAACTTTAAAATAAAATCTAGATATCTATTGATATCTGTCATCACTTGAATAGAGTCTGGAGCTGCAGAAATAAAGAAACTCAAAATAATTGGATTAACAATCCAGTAAGCAAAGACAATTCCAGCATAGAAAAGAATGATTGAAGAGATAATTAGAGGAATAACAAAAGCTTTTTCTTTTTTATATAAACCTGGAGAGATAAAACCCCATAGCTCAATAAAGAAGTAAGGAACTGATATTAATAACGCAGTGTAAATAGTTATTCTTAGTGGAGCGATAAAGGGTGATGCAACTTCAGTAGCAATCATAGAGCTTCCGGAGGGTAGAAGATCAATCATTGGAGATGAAATCAATGTGTAAATATCATTAGTAAAAGGTAAGCAACAGATTAAGATAAAACCTGCGAACAAAAACATTCTGATTATTCTGGATCGTAATTCTTTTAAATGCTCAATGTATGACATCTCATTTGGATCGCTCATCTTTATCCTTTTGAAATTCTTCCATTTTAAGTTCGTTGTAAATATCTTGTTTGAGATCTTCAGCGCCAATGTCTCTCTCTATAGAGGATCTAAATTCGAATAATTTATTTTGGAATCTAGTGAGAGATTTCATTGAGAATTTAATGAAGCTAGGCAGTTGATCAGGACCAATGAGAACTATCCCAACAAGAAGGATAATCAATATCTCAAGAAATCCTATTTGCAACAATTGTTATTGATCTTCTTGTTTAGATTCAGAGCTTTTGTCTTCATCTTTTATAGCTTTTTTAAATCCTTTTAGCCCTTCACCTAAATCAGACCCCATGG
>CACBPT010000033.1 GCA_902541245.1 uncultured SAR86 cluster bacterium
ACTTAGATTCAACTGTAAAGTTAGAGTCAACATAAATTTTTATTTCTATGGTCTCTAAAGTAGGTTTATTTTCTGCATTTAGGAAAGAAAATTCATAAACATTCCAGTAATCAATTCCATAATAGGACATCGTATTAATTTGTGAGCGTTTAACTGAGTCTAAAAGGTTTGGAGAATATTCTAAAACCTTTGTACTATTTTTATTACCTAAATACTTAACTTTCACTGACGTGTTCCAACACCTTTATTAAGAAGTAAAAGACATGCCGCGGTTAATATTGCAATAAATAAAAGGATCATTGACAAGGCGAAGGGTATCGATACATCACTTACTCCTAACATTCCTTCCCTGAACGTATTCACCACATATAACATTGGATTGGCCATAGAAATATTTCTCCAAATATCAGGAAGAATATTTATGGAATAAAAAACTCCCCCTAGATAAATTAAAGGAGTCAGTACAAATGTTGGAATAATTGAAATATCATCAAAACTGTCAGCAAATATTGCATTTATAAAGCCCATGAGAGAAAAAAGGATGGATGTAAGGAGCAATACTAAAATAGTTAGCATTGGATTCACTATGCTAAATGCAGGGTAAAAAAAGAGACTGACACAAAAAACAATACATCCAATTAAAATACCTCGAGTCACTCCTCCCATAACAAAACCAACCAATATTGCCCAATTAGGCATAGGTGAAACCAACAATTCTTCAATGGATTTTTGAAATTTAACTGAGTAAAAAGAAGAAACAACGTTCGCATAAGAATTTGTTATCACTGACATCATAATCAATCCGGGGATCATGAATTGAATATAATCTAAACCATCCATGGATCCAATTCGTGGACCAATAAGAGATCCAAAAATTACAAAATATAATGACATAGTGACCGCAGGTGGCACCAATGTTTGAACCCAGATCCTTAAATAACGTTTAATCTCTTTTCGGATTAAAGTAATTAAAGAAATTAAAATTTCATTTTTTCTACTCATAATTAATTTTTCTTGACCATCTCTATAAACATTTCTTCTAATCTATTCGATTCATTTCTCATAGATGAAACATTAATACCTTGATCTGATAGTTGATCAAACAGCTCATTGATAGATTGATCTTTTTTGATTGCTACATTTAGAGTATTTGAATCCTCTAATGAAATTTGAAAATTATCTATTGATGGAGGGTTGTCAAGAGACTGATCAATATCCAACAAGAAGCCTTGAACATCAAGTCTACGCAAAAGATCTTTCATGGATGTATTTTCAATAAGCTCTCCATGATCAATAATTGCAATATTTTTACAAAGTTGCTCAGCTTCTTCGAGGTAATGAGTAGTTAAAATAATGGTTGTTCCATTTTCATTGATTTCTTTCAAAAAATCCCACATTTCTCTTCTAAGCTCAATATCAACTCCTGCAGTAGGCTCATCTAAAATTAAAAGTTTGGGTTCATGAATCAGAGCCTTTGCTATCATCAATCTTCTTTTAAAGCCTCCTGATAGTGTTCTTGCTTGATCATTTCTTTTCTCCCAGAGACCCAAACGCTTAAGAGTAATTTCAGTTTTTTTCATTGCCTCCTTGAGAGGAATGCCATAAAAACCAGCTTGAGTTGTAACTATATCAATAACTTTTTCAAAATTATTAAAATTAATTTCCTGAGAGACTACTCCAAGCAAACGCTTTGCCTCTGGAAAGTTCTCATCAGTATCTATATTAAAAATTTTAACTTTGCCATCAGTTTTGGTAACCAAAGAAGCAATAATTCCAATGGTAGATGATTTGCCAGCTCCATTTGGTCCAAGCAGTGCAAAAAAATCTCCTTCTTGGACAGTAAGATTAATTCCCTTTAATGCAACAACATCGCTATCATATGTTTTTTTTAGATCAGTGATCTCAAGCGCAAATTGACTCATGCTGTCTCTTCTTCTAAACCATCAACAAAAACAGTTAATAGCAATCCAATGAGAAGTCCAATCCAGGCACTGTAAAAGGTTATAAAAAAAGCGATTAATAATGCTGTTGCCATTTCAGAATTCTTTTTTGGTATGGTCATAGCAACATAAGCACAAGCAAAGCCCGTAAGAATTAATGTAAGAGTAAGAGCCATTACCATTAAAGGCTGCATTAAAGTAACAAAAGGAAGAGTAAAGTACAAAAATGGAATTCCCATTAAATAATATGAGCCAATACCATCAAAGATTGATGGCATATGCTTGGATCCTTTTTTCCATTGCTCCGCAACAACTACATGAACCCCTGTCCATAATGCGCCTTGAGTTGGAAAAAAGGGATTTAATAGAGAGGCCAACAAATTTCTAATTCCGACAGATAAATGAGATCTGTTTAGATCGATTGGCAATATCTCATCATCTCGATTTTTTTGTGCATCTTTTAAAACCTCGGTTGCCGTTACGAGATCACCAAAAAGGAGCATATATCCGATGATAACTAAAGGTAAAGCATCAATGTACATCTCCAATGAAGGCAATCCAATATAAAAAGGTGAAGTCTTTTCAATCAAGCTGATAATTGCTGGGATTTTAAAACCCCACTCAATATTGAAAGTTAATTCACCCAATAAGAATGCGACTAAGCCAGCTACTAAAAATCCAGGTAACAGGCCAAGAGAGCCAATGATTTCAAAAAATTTATTTTTGGCAGCTATTTTCTTAAAGGGATTAGAAAAGGTTGTTATAACACAGAGAACTATTGCAACGGTCATGGAAATTGGCTGTAAAAGATATGAATCAAAATCTTCGTAAAATACTTGATAAAAAGCTGCTAGTGCAGCGCCCAAAATTATGCCAGCTTTAAGCCCATTAGGAATTCTCTCAACCAATAATTTACCCCATCCAGTCAGACCAAGAATAAGAATTAAGGCAGTAAATTCAAAGCACATTGCTGCCATAAACTGAAATGCTTTTGGGTTATATCTGCAAACTCCATCCACACAGATATCAGAACCATCAGTAGGAACACCGTAATAACCAGCTGCAGCTAAGGCTCCCATAACAATAGGTACTGCTGGTGTAACCCATCCTGGTGCCATTGGTTCACCAAAAATAATAGGTCCTGCTGAAATAAAAGTCCCTGCAACCATACTTAGAGCAACTGCTTCCTCAAAGTTTAGTCCAAGCTTCATAGCTAGTGGGGCTGCAGCAAAAGCGGTTGCACCTGAAATGACTAAACCTTGCAGAAATTCTGGAGCTCTAAACTTAATGTGAATGAAGGGGATTCTTAACGTAAATGGGCCCCATTTAATGCCGTTGCTTGATGGAGTGCTAAGCGTATTCATTTTGAAAGTTCTGACATGCCCTCTTCTAACCCTTTTAAAGTTAATGGAAACATCCTGTTATCAACAAGGTCTCTGATAATACATAAAGATGAAGTATAGTCCCAATGATCATCAGGCACAGGATTGAGCCATGCCACCCTATCAAAATGTGCGCAAAGACGCTTAATGGTTGCTCCACCAGGCTCCTCATTCCAATGCTCAATACTCCCTCCAGCGTTAGTAATTTCATAGGGCGCCATCGTTGCATCACCCACAAAAATTACCTTATAGTCAGCACTGTATTTATTAATGATATCTTGTACCAAAAATCTCTCTTGAGTTCTTCTTCTGTTATCCTCCCAGACTGACTCATAAACACAATT
>CACBPT010000034.1 GCA_902541245.1 uncultured SAR86 cluster bacterium
TCCGGCAGACGAAATGTTAATGTTTGATGCAATTGATCAGATTGACAAAACTTCAGGAAGATACTCTAAGGGTAAAATAATTGCTCATTTAAACATTAAAAAAAGCCTGTGGTTTTTTAAGGTTCATTTTAAATCTGATCCCGTGATGCCAGGATGCCTTGGTTTAGATGCAATGTGGCAATTATTAGGATTTTATCTTTGTTGGCTAGAGTTACCGGGATATGGGAGAGCATTAGGTTCAGATAAAGTGAAGTTTTTTGGTCAAGTTACTCCTAGTGCCAAGCTCATTAGATATGAAATTGATATTAAGCGAGTCATCAATAGAGGAGCAGTTGTTGGTTTTGCGGATGGAAATATGTTTGTTGATGATAGACATGTATATTCAGCAGATGGTTTAAGAGTAGGATTATTTAAGGATACCAGCGAATTTTAATGAAAAAATGAAAAACGTAGTTGTCACTGGCATGGGCATAGTCTCTTGCATCGGTAAAGATCTTCAGGAAGTTTTAGAAAGCCTTAAAAATGGAAAATCAGGTATTACTAAGAATACCAAATATGAAGAAATGGGTTTTAGGAGTCAAATTTCAGGTTCCGTAAATATTAATTTAACTGAACTAATTGACAGAAAAACACTTCGTTTTATGAGTGAGGCTTCTGGCTTTGGTTATATAGCTGCTCAAGAGGCTATTAGGAACGCATCTATTAATATAAATAAAATAGATTCTTCTAGAATTGGCATAGTGGCTGGATCCGGTGGAGCATCCTCGGCTGCTCAAATAGAAGCATCAGACATAGCAAGAAAAAGTGGGCCTAAAAGAATTGGACCATATGCAGTTACAAAAACTATGGGTAGCACTGTTTCAGCTATTTTGGGAACAACTCTTGGGCTTAAAGGAGTAAATTATTCTATTTCATCTGCTTGCTCAACCAGCGCTCATTGTATTGGCCATGCGGCAGAACTTATTCAATTAGGTAAACAAGACATTATCATCGCAGGTGGGGCTGAACAAGAACATTGGACTTCATCATCTATGTTTGATGCTATGGGTGCACTTTCATCTCAATACAATGATGAGCCCGAAAAGGCATCTAGACCTTTTGATACTGGTAGAGACGGATTTGTAATAGCCGGAGGTTCTGGCATGCTCATTTTGGAGGAAGAAGAGCATGCGATTAAGAGGAATGTTCCAATCATAGCAAGATTAGAAGGTTATTCTGCAAACTCTGATGGCTATGATATGGTTTCTCCTTCGGGTGAAGGAGCACAAAGATGCATGAGTCAGGCCATTAATGAATATGGATCTGATGTTGATTATATTAACGCTCATGGGACTAGCACACCAGTCGGGGATCTAGCTGAACTTAATGCAATAAAGGAAGTATTTGGGAAAAGTGCACCTGTGATTGGATCAACTAAATCAATGACTGGTCACTCCTTAGGTGCAACCGGAGCACAAGAAGCAATTTACTCTATTCTCATGATGCAAAATGACTTTATTGCCCCATCGATTAATATAAATACCTTAGTTGAAGAAGCTCAAGGTCTTAATATTTCTCAATTAATGATGAAACAAAAATTACAAGCTGTTATGAGTAATTCATTTGGTTTTGGTGGAACCAATGCAAGTTTGATTTTTAGCAAATTTTAGGCTAATCGAGACCCGTTAATGGCTTCTTTATGAGGAGTGGCTAAAATAATACTTCCATCTGGCTGGGTGAAACCCGTTACAAGACACTCGGACATAAATGGTCCAATCTGCTTTTTAGGAAAATTAATTACAGCAGCTACTTGAATACCTATCAAATTATGAGGGTCGTAGTGATCAGTAATTTGCGCAGATGATTTTTTAATGCCTATTTCATCTCCAAAATCTATTGTCATTTTTATTGCGGGCTTAATTGCTTCTTTAAAATTCTCAGCTGATATTATGGTTCCAACACGAATATCAACTTTCTCAAATTCTTTCCAGGTTAAATCATTCATTTCATTTCTCAATTAATCTCTATCCTCCCACCAAGGAAAAAAATCTGGCATATCAGATGATATAAGGTCTCTAAATTTTGCTGGCCGCTTCTCTAGGAATGAATTTACGCCCTCTTTTGCATCATCTGACGCTCCTCTTGAGTCAATAGCTTTACTTTCAATTACATGAGCCTCATATGGATCTGTTTGTCCAAAAGATCTCCATAACATTTGTCTTGTGATAGCTATTGAAATGGGCGCAGATTTCTCCACTAATTCTTGTGCAATTTTTTTTGCATCATTTATTAGATTTTCTGGTTTATGGATACTTGAAATTAATGCAATGTCTAATGCTTCCTGAGAATCTATTATTCTACCCGAGAAAGTTAAATCTAAAGCTTTTGAAATTCCTACAATCTTTGGAAGAAACCAACTACTGCATGCATCTGGAACAATTCCTCGATTGTTAAAGACAAATCCAAATCGAGCATCCTCTGAGGCAATGCGAA
>CACBPT010000035.1 GCA_902541245.1 uncultured SAR86 cluster bacterium
CTTCAAGGAAGTTTTGTAGCTTTAGTTACCCCAATGTTCCGAAATGGTGAACTGGACTATGAATCATTAAAGGATCTTGTTGAGTGGCAAATCAATGATGGTATAAGCGGAATTGTTTCTGTTGGAACAACTGGTGAATCGGCAACCGTTAATGTTGCGGAGCACTTAGAAATTATTGAGAAAACAATAGAATATGCCAACGGAAGAGTTCCTGTAATTGCTGGAACGGGAGCTAATTCGACACAGGAGGCTATAGAATTAACAAAAACAGCTTATAACCTCGGAGCTGATTATGCGTTAGTTGTAACACCTTATTACAATAAACCTAATCAAGATGGTCTATTCAAGCATTATTTAAAAATTGCTGATGCAGTCAATATCCCCCAAATTTTATACAACGTTCCTTCTAGGACAGCATGTGATTTAAAGCCCGAAACAGTCTTTCGTTTATCTGATCATCAAAATATTATTGGCATCAAAGAGGCTGTAGATGACGAGCAAAGAATGAATGAACTTCTTAAAATTAAAGAAAAATTAAAAGATAAAAAAAACTTCTCAATACTATCTGGAGATGATCCAACTTTTAATTTATTTATGAAAAAGGGAGCTGATGGAGTAATCTCAGTTGCTGCAAATATAATTCCTGCAGCTATTTCTCAGATCTGTAAATTTAATTTGAACAAAGAATTTGATAAAGCAATCGATCTTAACAAAAGATTTCTTAATCTATATGATCTTTTATTCGTTGAATCTAATCCAATTCCTGTAAAATGGGTGTTGGAAAAAATGAAAAAAATTGATTCAGGAATTAGACTTCCACTCGTTTCTTTAAATAGAGTTTTTCATGAGGAACTTTCTAAAGAAATATTAAAATTAGAACTTATATGAAAAATCTTAATACTTTTTCTTCTTTATTTTTTATTTATTGGTTGACGAGTTGCTCATATATAACTGGGCCTGAGGGCTTTTTTCCTGAAACTAAAAATGATTTTTTTAATGAGAAATTGTCTGAGGACCTTAAACTACCAGAAAATGATGGTACTAAAATAAGAAAAGATGATCATTATCCCCCAATAGGATTAAATGAAAATTTTATTGAAGTTCAAAATATTCCAGCTCCTCGGCAAATTTTTTCTTCAGGTGAATCTAATGAGATTCAACTTCGGAGATTGGGTGAGCTAATGTGGGTCTATGTGGAGACTCTACCTTCAACCTCATGGCCTATAGCTAAAAATTACTTTGAAGCACTTTCTTTAAATATCATTGATGCAAATCCTGATACAGGCATAATACTTGTCGAATTTTCAGACAATATAAATTTTAAAGTTACTATTGAGCACGGTATAAAGGAAGCATCAACTGAAATATTCCTTTCAACTTTTACCACTGATCCATCTGAAGTAATTGTCCAGGATCCAGAATTTATACAAGATCAGTTAAGCGACATAGTTCAGTTTTTTGCTAGCTCAGTATCTTCTTTTTCTGGAACATCATTAGCAGCACAAAATCTAAATGATCGAAAGAAAACTAAAATTTTTAATTTAAATGATCAAACAATCATAGAGTTAAATCTTGGATTCGATAGAGCTTGGTCGGCAGTAAGTAGAGCATTAGATGCAGGAAAAATTACCTCAAATGATATTGACAGAGATAATGGATTATTTTTTGTAAGTTATGCTATGGAAACCGAAGACGAGGGTTGGTTTTCATTTCTGAATTTTAACAACGATGAAAATAATACTTCCCTATTGTTAGGAGAAGAAGCTGAATTTAAAATAAAGCTTGAAGTCTTGAATGGAAAGACAAATATTTATGTTGAAGCTTTGGATGGTTCTGCAGATGAAGCAGAGGCTTTAATATCTAAAATTAATGAATTACTAAGTTAAATATTATGGAAAAAATATCGCAAATTACTACTGGAAAAGCTAAATCTTTATATACCACCAATGAGTCTGATCAGTTAATAATGGAGTTTAGAGATGATACATCTGCTTTTGACGGCAAGAAAATTGAGGCTTTGGACAACAAAGGCAAAGTTAATAATCAATTTAATGCATTTGTTATGGAGTTCCTTGCTTCGAAAGGAATAGAAACACATTTTATAAAATTGTTATCTAATCATGAATCTGTTGTTTATAAATTAGAAATGTTTCCAATTGAATGTGTTGTTAGAAATAGGGCAACAGGCTCATTATGTAAAAGATTAGGAATTGAGGATGGACTAATACTTGA
>CACBPT010000036.1 GCA_902541245.1 uncultured SAR86 cluster bacterium
GAGGTTTCATAATAAATTGCTCCGAGTACATTACCTGGAACACCCTCACCAGCAGCTCCTGATGAGCCCTCAATTTTTAAAGCTTCTGTATCAAACAAGTTTTGAACACCTGCTGAAACATAGAAGTTATCGGATAAATCAATGCTTACAGATGCATCAACAGTCCACTCTGCATCAGAGTCAGTGCCAAACCAATCGGCATGCACTGCATAATACTCACCGTAATAATTAGCTCTTACAAATGAGCTTATTTTATCGCTCCAAGTTTGAGCAACCGTGATTGTCATTCTATCCTCAGGAAGACCTTCCTCTAACCTTTTAATCTTTGAATCACCAGTTACAGCACCAGCATTTGTAACTTCTGTTTCTGTATGATTCCATGCAGCGCTTATGTCAGCATCAGCACCGAGAAGGACAGTACTATAGGTTGCTACTAAATCATAACCAGTAGTTTCTGTATCAAAGTCATTTGTAAAGTAGTTTACTTGACCGATTAATTCTGGATTTGGAATGCCTGCTGCACCCATGGCTGTAACCTGAGCAGCAGTAGGAGCTGCATTACTAGTTAATGCAACCCTATCTTCTAATTCAATCACAAAGAAATCAGCGGTTAGTGATAATTCACCAGCATTGTAAACAACACCAAATGATGTATTTGTAGCTTCTTCAGGTTTTAACTGCCCAGCGCCTAACTTAAACCCAGGTAATGTTTGAGCCTGAGTTAATTGTCCATCAACAAGCGTTGTTTGAGTGTTTACAACATTAACCTGTCCTTGAGTTGGAGCTCTAAAACCAGTACTTGTTGAAGCACGCCATGCTAGATTTTCTGAAACTTGATATCTTGCATTTAATTTAAAGTCGTTAGTATCACCAAATGACGAGTAATCCTCATACCTAAAAGAACCACCAAGAAGGAAATCATCACTTACTTGATTTTCTAAATCAACATATAAACCATAACTTCTTCTTGTAAAAGCACCTTGAGAATCAGGAGAAAATCCTGCAAACCCGTGAGAACCAACATTGAATCCTTGAAGTGCATATTTGCCTGCTTTCCATGAAGCCTCTTCACCTGAGATAACTTCAAAAGTTTCCTCTCTCCACTCTGCACCGTAGGCAACTGTCATAGAGTCAACTTGTCTTGTTAAATCAAAGTTAAAAACTTTTTCCAGTTCAATGTAAGATCCAGTATAAAAATTACGAGGTGTATCAGGGCCCATAGAAGGGTTAACAGTATTGTTCAAGCCAAAGTCAGCTTCGTTTCTACCAACTGATCCACTTAGATCATATGAATGACCAGCTAAAAAACCTTCAGTAATATCTCCTCTTCTACCTATTGTTAATGAAGTATCAGTAATATTACCCAAGAATCTAGGTGTATACCCTCCTGGAGCAATTTCATTCATTAGGAAACAGCTTGGATCAGCCATGATAGCATCCCTCATAGCATAATCAGATGGATCAACTTGACCAGAATCACCTGTTCCATATGCACAAGTGCCATCTACGTTTCCAACAGCTCTGAAGTCACCAATTGTAAAAACACCGCTTCTACCATCTGGGTTACGATAATAGAATCCTCCATCAACATCTCTTTCTGAATAATTACCAAACATGTATGACTCTGAGCCATCACTGTTCATAACTCCAGTGTTCATAAAGAAGGTCACATCGTCATCAACTTTTGGAGCGCCCCAAATCTGACAAGGGTTTGCAACAGCAGTGTTTCCACCTGCTGTTAAATCTGCACAGTCAGGTCTTTGTTGACTTCTAGAAGTATCATCAGCCTGTCTGATCTGAAAACTGGTTGTTACAAACCCATCTTGACCAAGAGGCATGCCGTATTTTCCAGCAATAGTAGTTGTATTGCCATCACCTTCGGTATATTCACCCATCTTATAAGAGAGGGTTCCACCTTCAGAGATATCATCTAGTACAAAGTTAATAACACCAGCAATAGCATCTGAACCATATTGTGCTGAAGCACCATCTCTTAGTACTTCAACTCTTTTAAGAGCAATAGCTGGGATTACTGAAATATCTGCACCCTGAGAGCCATCATTCACCCCGCCACCTTGGAAGGCGATGACTGAAGCGTGATGTCTTCGTTTACCATTTGTGAAGATCAAAGTAGCATCAGCTGACAAACCTCTTAAGTTTGCAGGACG
>CACBPT010000037.1 GCA_902541245.1 uncultured SAR86 cluster bacterium
ATTCCTGCACTAAAGTTAAGGGTCCCCTTGGTTTTTTTGCAGAATCCAGCTGCGCACATTACCTCATTATCTCCTGGGTTTAATCTGGTCCAAGTAGGTCCAGAATAAAGATGATTCAACCTTACATAGCCATCTATTGCGCCTCTACTCCAATTGTATGTAATTGCACTTGTAAGAGAATCATCATGAACATTTTCAGGCTTAGTTCCACTCATATCCCCAGCTGATGAACCTACGAATGAATCATAATTTGAATCCATTACTAATCCCCCAAGAGTAATATCAATACTTGAGACTGGAGAAAACAACAAGTCAAATTCAATACCTTCTGATGATTGCAAGCCAGCATTAGCCAATATAAAACCAGAGCTAACAAATACATTAGATTGAAAGTCCTCAATCTCTTGCTTAAATGCTGTAATGTTTAGATAACCAGTGGGAAGCCTCATTTTAACACCAAGCTCATAAACTTCTGCACTTTCTGGGCGAGCATATCTTTGGCCTGCTGATGTATTGGCTGGAACAGGGGTACCTGCCGCTGCGAGTGCAGCAATTTCAGCGGTAGATGGAAGTGAGTTTCCTGTTAGGTTCCATGCAGAAGACTTAAATCCAGTTGCAATTCCACCATAGACTGAAATATTATCATTGATTAAGTAAGTTAACTTAGCGGTGTAATCAACGTTGTCATCAGATGATTGACCATCTTCGGCAGCATTAGGTATTGCAACTAATTGATTAAGAAATTGCAGACCCGTAAAAGCTAGCAATGGATTTGTGGCTGGGTTTGCACCTATTGCTGCAGCTACTGCTGGAGGAAAGCCAGCTTGAATAGCCTGTAATGTTCCAGCTCCAACAAAATCAAGCTGAGAAAAAACATCAGTGTTTAGCTCTGATAAAGTCGCTTTTTTCTCATCTTCAATGTAACTTGCACCAAGAATTGCACTTAATTTATCGGAAAGATTAATGTCTACTTGAGCAAAAAAAGTTGTTGTTTCGGTATCTTGAGTTCCTGAAACAATACTTCCAGTTCCAGCTTGTAATATTTGAGATGATGGAACGTTAAATAGAGCACCTACTCCTGCAAGCGTTGCAGCTCCACCAGTTTGCTGAGCTACAAAAATGTCCATTAATGGTCTCCATGCTGGACCCCACAATACATCACCATCATATTCAAGATCTTCTTGATAATAGTAAGCTCCAACAAGCCAATTTACATTATCATTATTATTAGAGGCTAATCTAAATTCTTGTGAGACTGCATCTAAATTTGTGTTTGTAGTTCTTGGTGTGATCATAGGCGCACCATCAAAATCTATATCAGCAAGATCATAACCATCCGAACTTCTTGAAGAGGTAATACTAGTCAAAGTCATATTTTCCATTTCTTTAACAATGTTTATTGTTATTCCAGAATTTTCACCCTCTGATGTGGAATCATGGTCATAATAGACAGTGTCATGATAGGGATTGCTTGGAGGAGCTTGTGCTCCGAGCATATAAGTAATAAGTTTAGTTGGACCGGCCGCAACATTTCCTGCCCAACAACAGAATTCATCATATTCATCATAATCTGCGGTAACTCTTATTTCTAAGTCATCAGAGCTTTCAATTAATAAGTCCGCTCTTACTGAGTAACGGTCTCTGTTATTCATTTCACCACCTGTTACTGCATTTTTTGCAAAGCCATCACGAGTATGATTTGCAATATTAAGGCTATAGGCCACAGATTCACTGAGTGGACCAGTGTAGTAAACCTTGGCTTTTTTGGAATTGTAGTTTCCGATAGATGCAGAAACTTTTCCATAGCTTTCAAAAGAGGGTTTCTTTGTAATAATGTTAATAACACCAGCCGTTGCATTTTTTCCAAACAATGTACTTTGTGGACCACGAAGAACCTCAATTCTTTCTATTTCAGGAAGGTCGCTAATACGTCCTTGAGCTTTCGAACGATACACACCATCAATAAATAAAGCTACCGATGGTTCAATTCCAGCATTATTAGCCCCATTACCAAAGCCCCTAATAAAGAAGGCCGCATTTTTAGAGGTTTGATACTGTCTTGTATCTAGAGAGGGCACAACTGTCATTAAATCAAATGCATCAATCACATTAGACTTGGCGATTTC
>CACBPT010000038.1 GCA_902541245.1 uncultured SAR86 cluster bacterium
GATGGTAAATGATTCAATGCAGCCTTTATCAGTCAATGGAACCTCAATATTTGTTGCCACCCCACATCTTGGACAGCTGCCTCTTGGCGGCACATACACAGCGCTGCATTTTGGGCATGACTGGCCTACAATTTTGCCCTCTTTAACTTGATTAAGAAATCGGGTGGTGGCTGATCCAGCTGTATAATGATATTCCAAATTTATTGGAGACTCAGCGTAATCTTTTTTTTCTTCTTCGCTCATTTTTCTAAGGTAAAAAATTTAATATCGGTAATTCGATTCTCCATAGTTGCAGACCAATTTGCTGAGACCCTTGATCCAATTTTTAGGTCCGCCTCATTACACTCGGTAACCATATGGAGCATAGATGTATCAGCTCCATCCAATTTGATTAAAGCAAATGCAAATGGATTTTTAATTAAGTGATGATGTTTTGGCTCTTCAATCCAACTAAATGATTCGATCACTCCGCCAGGTCCAACTTCTACTAAGTCAGTCAATGATTCATGAGTCTCCGGATCAAATTCAGCAGCCGGAGCATACACCTTTCCAGTGCTGCTTTTTGTGCCTAAGATTTTTTGTTCTGCTAGGGCGTCAAAAAATTTTGACATCAGAGGACCACTTGAACGCTTATAATTATAGGCAAGCTCAAAGGGAGCTCTTAGCAGATCTTTTTGATCACTCATTTTCTTCAACCATTGTATTTTTAGATGTGTCTATTAAAACATGTTTCATCAATTTACCGGAAGCATTTCTTGGCAATGGCGAATTAACAAATTTCCACTTAGAGGGCACTTTAAAGTCAGCAAGATCTTTTGCCACCCATGCACTTAATTCTAAATCGTCAACATCAGATTTCTTTGCATACACAATTGCCATTACTTCCTCACCCAAATCATCATGAGGTATTCCAATAACAGCTGACTCCTCTACTCCTTCATGAGAATCTATAACTAATTCTATCTCCTGTGGGTAAACATTCTCTGCTCCCCTTAAAATCAGATCAGTGCGTCTAGAAGAAATATAGTAAAGAGATTTTTTCTTAAATCCCCAATCTCCAGTTTTTAGCCACCTATCCTCAGTTAATGAATCTTTAGAAGCAAGAGTATTGTTATAGTAGCCAAGCATAACTGAAGGGCTTTTAACATATATTTCACCCTCAATTGAGTCCTTATCTATCACCTCCCCATCCTCATCTCTTAGCTGAACTTGAATTGTTGGCATTGGCTGCCCTGGGGAAGCTGGTTCATTTTTAAGATTATCTCCCCAATTAATAATTGTAATGGCGCCAGATTCTGTAAGTCCGTAGCCATATCCAAAACTATGCTTTGAGTTTGGAAAGACATCTTTTGTTCGCGAAATTAATTCTGGGGGCATTGGTGCACCTCCCCCACCTACTACCAGTACACTCATCATTTTTAATCCTTGTTCCTCTGCATCATCTAAGACTCTTTTTAGGGCAGTTGGAACTGCTCCTCCCCATGATGTCACATTATATTTTTGGATTAACTCAATGACTCTACTTGCCAAAAATCTCCCGTCATAAAGCAAGGTTGTAGAACCTGCAAAAAGACTCGTAACAGCTCCAGCAGATAATCCTGACACATGAAATAAGGGTGAAGTAAGCAGAGTTGTTGGGGTGTTCTTGGACCAATCAATGCCTTTACTGGAGGAATCTTGGGATACGGCAGCTCCTTGAAGCATTTGAAGCGTTGAGTTTGCAATCATTGATCTATGAGATGTCATGACGCCTTTTGGAGTCCCTGTGGTGCCGGATGTATATAAAAGGCATGCGCATTCATCTTCGTCCACTCGAATAAATGAATCAAGTGCTTGTTCATGTGCTGAGAGATCATGCTGTTCAAATATCATGACAGGATGCTCAAGTGTTTTATCAATTCTTTCAAATCGCGCTTGATCTGCAACAACGACTTTAGGATCTGCATCATTAATTGCTTTAATTGCCTCAGAACCTTTCCACCAACCATTCAATCCGCAGGCAATTGCACCAAGACTGACTGTGGCCCAAAAAAATATTATCCACTCAGGTGAATTGGCAGCATATATAGCCACCCTATCTTCTTGTTGAACTTTATATTTAG
>CACBPT010000039.1 GCA_902541245.1 uncultured SAR86 cluster bacterium
AAAGGATGGAGATCGCTTAATATTTCAGATAATCTTTTAGGTGCTTGGGGATATGTTCCTGCTTCTGAAGAGAGCAGATTTGACAACGGTTGGTGGGAACTTCAGTGGTCATCAAAGGAGGATGCTGATGCTGCCTGGGCTGAGTGGATTCAAGATGAAGAGGCTTCAGCTTTCATGGCTGATCATGAATCTGTCATGGTGTGCGATGGTGATGCCAGAGGCGTATGGGATTTCGCCTTCCACAGAGATGTTGAGTCTTTTGGGCCTATGCCAGAGGATGGTTCTTTTTTTACTGAATTCTTTCCCTGTAAATATAATGATGGGAAATCCTCTACTGACCTGATTGAATCGATTGCTTTGTACAACGAATGGCTTGATGGATTAGATGTTGCCGGGGCTTATGCCTATGGAATCTATTCTGGAGACGGATCGGATGAATTGGCTGATTTTTGGTGGGGAAATTTCCATGAATCTTCAGAAAGCGCTGCTGTTGGTAATGAAAATTGGATCGAAAGCGGTGGACAGGCTAGAGCATCTCTTGAGGCTACAGCTACTTGTGACGTTCCGGAGCTTTATAATTCAGGTGTTATCTACGATCCTGCTCGTCCAGCCTTTGCCAAGTCATAATTTATAGAATCATTTAGAAAAAAGCCCGCAATTATAACGGGCTTTTTTTACTTGAATGGATATTCCCTTGGATGTATATTATCCAATCTCTAAAGCGGGAATAGCTCAGTTGGTAGAGCGCAACCTTGCCAATGGCTTAGGGCACCGTGCAATCCCTTACTGATACAACACAAAGCCCATAAGTAAAGCATTCTGTAAGTACCATTCTTGATACTACCTATATAATTTGATGTTACGGCTATGTTACGGTATTTTTTTAGGTCCTCACAAAGGTGCCTTGTTTCTTTGCAATCTCTTGCAGATAACTAAATCTCTTATTGAAGTTATCTATTTCAACTTTATCCAGTTCAAGATAAACATCTAGATTTCTTATTTTCATGACCTCGCTCCTGGTGCTTATGGTGTTTGCTTGTCGAGGAGGAATTCTACCGCGAAATTGTTCGTATGAAACTTTATTTTTTTTCTCAAATGTTTTGACTAATTTTTCTCTTTTAATGAGAAGTTTTTTGTTTAATTTTTTTGTTATCTAAAACAATAGAATATGAAGAATCTGTTTTACCTGCACAGCGATGGGCTTCATCTGCAATTACTAAGTCAATTGGTTTAACGCGTCCTAATTGAAATGCTTGCTCAATTTTTTCTGATGATTGATAAGTTGAAAATATAACTTTTTTACCAGGTTCATTTAAAAAATTTTTTATTAATTTTGGGTCTGTTGTAGATGGGAAACTTAATTCTGATTGCGACAGACTTATTGAATCTTTTGATTTCGAGACAGATTCATCTGAACACACAGGCAAATATCTAAATGGCTTCTTAGCCTGGGCTAACCAAACAGCTAGAGTTTTTGATAAGAGTAATAAAGATGGAAATAATACTAGGGTTGTATTGACATTTAGTTTTTCATGAATCCAAAGACCAACATATGTCTTTCCAGTGCCGCAAGCCATAATTAATTGCCCTCTATCATTTAAATTACTAACAACCGAATTTATAGCTTTCTTTTGATATGGCCATGGAGTAAAAGGCTTAATTTGCTTTCCTTTGGTTAATTTATTTATGCTTTTGGGCCAAATTAAAGGAGCTTCAAGCAAGTCTTTTAACATCATTTGATTTACTGGCAGAATTTCATATTGCCTTTTAATTACATTGACGGCATGTGCCCCGATCCGATCTGTAGAAGAAATTAAAAGACGATGATGAATTTTTTTATTTGTTGATTCGCTCAGAAAGGAATCAACATCTGCTTTTTTTATGCTATATGAAGGGTTATAACACTTAGCTTGTATTGCCCATGTTTTGCCATCATATTCTTCAGCTATTAGATCAATTCCTGCATCAACCCCCCAACGCTCTGGCCAATCATCCCAAAGCCAAACTTTCTTAAAAA